>JAAYAH010000045.1 GCA_012719445.1 Actinomycetales bacterium
AGCCGGTTCCTGACCGAGGTCGCCGCCCTGGCGAAGGGCATGATCGCGGCCGGGGTGTCACCCGGCGACCGGGTCGGGCTGATGGCCAGGACGTGCTACGAGTGGACCCTCACCGACTTCGCGATCTGGGCCGCAGGGGCGGTCACGGTGCCCATCTACGAGACCTCCTCCGCGGAGCAGGTGTCCTGGATCCTCGGTGACTCCGGCGCGGTGGCGTGCTTCACCCAGAGCGAGCGGCACACGGCGACGGTCGCGAGCGTGCGGGGGGCGCTGCCCGGGCTGCGGGACGTGTGGACCTTCGACTTCGGCGCGGTCGACGAACTGTCGGCCGCAGGGGCCGAGGTGCCCGACGACGAGCTCGCGGCCAGGCGGGCCGCGCTGACCGGGGAGTCCCTTGCGACGATCATCTACACCTCGGGCACGACCGGTCGCCCCAAGGGCTGCGAGCTGACCCACGGCAACTTCGTCGACGTCTCGGAGAACGCCGTCGAGCTCCTGCACGAGGTGATCAAGGTCAAGGGAGCGAGCACGCTGCTCTTCCTGCCGCTGGCCCACGTCTTCGCCCGGATCATCCAGATGGCGTGCGTCACCGCCAGGGCGCGGATGGGCCACACCTCCGACGTGGCGAACCTGCTGGATGACCTGGCCGGGTTCCGGCCGACGTTCGTGCTCGCGGTGCCCAGGGTGTTCGAGAAGATCTACAACTCCAGCGAGGCGAAGGCCACCGCGTCGGGGAAGGGCGCCATCTTCTCGGCGGCCGCGGCGACGGCGATCGCCTACAGCACGGCGCTCGACGCCGGGCGGCCGTCGGCGCTGCTGCGGATGCGGCACGCGCTGATGGACCGGCTGGTGTACGCGAAGCTGCGGGCGGCCCTCGGCGGGCAGGTCACCCACGCGATCTCCGGCGGGGCACCCCTCGGGGCCCGGCTGGGCCACTTCTTCCGCGGGGTCGGGATCATGATCCTGGAGGGCTACGGGCTCACCGAGACCACGGCCCCCGCCTCCATCAACTCCCCCGACCACCTGCGGATCGGCACCGTGGGCAGGCCCCTTCCCGGGGTGTCGGTCCGGGTCGCCGACGACGGCGAGATCCTGGTCAGGGGCATCAACGTGATGCGCGGCTACTTCGGCAACGGCCAGGCGACCGCGGAGGCGCTCGAGGACGGCTGGTTCCACACCGGCGACCTCGGGGAGATCGACGGCGACGGCTTCGTCCGGATCACCGGCCGGAAGAAGGAGATCCTCGTCACCGCCAGCGGCAAGAACGTCGCGCCGAGCGTCCTGGAGGACCGGATCCGCGCCCACCCGCTGATCTCGCAGTGCATCGTGGTCGGCGACCAGCGGCCCTTCGTCGGCTGCCTGGTGACCCTGGACGCCGAGATGCTGCCCACCTGGCTGTCCGCCCACGGACGGGAACCGATGGAGGTGTCCGTCGCCGTCACCGACCCCGAGGTGCTGGCGGAGATCCAGAGTGCCGTCGACGCCGCGAACCTCGCGGTGAGCAAGGCGGAGTCGATCCGCCGGTTCGAGGTCCTGCCGGTGGACTTCACCGAGGCCGGCGGCCACCTGACCCCCAAGCAGAGCCTCAAGCGGCACGTGATCCTCAAGGAGTTCGCCGCCCAGGTGGAGGCTCTCTACCGCTGACCGCAGCCCGATCCCCGGCCCGAGGCGCCTCCCGCGAGCGGCGAGGCGCCTCACGCCGTCCGGACCCGCCCCGACCCTCGCCGAGACCTCGCTGATCAGACGGCGGTTCTCCAATGATCGTCGCAGCCTGTCACCGATCCTCACGGAACGCCCTACACGGCACTTTCTGTAGTCGTACAATCACCGATTGCAGACACAGGCTCCGCTGAACGGACGACTACCCCCGAGTGGACACCACCGGGCGGAAGGGATGTCCGCGACCGGAGCAGCGCGGCGACCCGTCGGGAGAACTCAGCATGTCGTCAGTGGTTGACGGACCGGCCCGGCCGGCGGTGGTTGACGGACCGGCCCGGCCGGCGGTGGTCTGCGGACCGGCGGACGGTGGCACGACCGTCGTGGAGTTCGCGATCGTCTCGGCCGTGCTGTTCATGATCCTTTTTGGGATCATCCAGTACGGGATCGGGTTCTTCGAACGCCAGGCGGCGTCCTCGACGGTGCGGGAGGCCGCCCGGCTCGCGGCGGTCGGCGTCGACAACTGCGAGA
The DNA here is from genome assembly GCA_012719445.1 of Actinomycetales bacterium. Taxonomy (GTDB): domain Bacteria; phylum Actinomycetota; class Actinomycetes; order Actinomycetales; family Kineosporiaceae; genus JAAYAH01. Next base: position 2,188 of record JAAYAH010000045.1, read on the forward strand.
CGTTCCGGACCGTGGTCATGGAACGGGCCGACGGCAACGGCCTCGGCGGCAAGGTGGCCCAGGTGACCGTGGACTTCCGGCCGCCCCACGGCACCGACGACGGCGTCGACGCCGTCGTGGGCGACCCGCTCCGGGTGACGATCAGCTACACCCCGGTCCGGCTCGGCCTGCCCTTCGTCCCCTACCCCACCGGACCGCTCACCGCGACGGCGACAGCCAGGATCGAGCAACTGGGGGGAGAGACCACGTCGTGCTGAGCGGGACGGGACGCGGTCGGCGGGACCCGGACCGCGGGACGGTCGCCGTCATCGTCGCCATCACCCTCTCCCTGGTGCTGATGGCCGTCGGGGCGCTCGCGGTCGACCTCGGCAACGCCTTCGCCAGGCGGCGGGCCCTGCAGAACAGCGCCGACCTGGCCGCGATGGCCGGAGCGGGCAAGCTGCCGGACATCGACGAGGCCCGGACCGCAGCCCTGGCGAACCTGTGCGGTTCCGCGACCGAGGAGGGGGCTGCCTTCGCCGGCAACCACGTCAACGGCTGGCCCCGCGACGCCTGCCCCGCCGACCCGTCGTCGGCGACCTGGGACGGCGACGGCGATCTCGACAACGGCGAGATCGTGTTCTACGCCGGGTCGCCCGGCGGAGGGGACCGGTACCTGGCCACCCAGCGGGTCACCTCGGGCCACGCCACCGCGATCCGGGTGGTCACCCCGGCGGCCAGGGTGGACTACGGGCTGGCCAGGGGGGTTGCCGGCGCACCGGAGGGAGCCGATGTCGCCGCGAGTGCCACGGCCAGGATCGGCACCCCGCGCGCGAGCCGCGGTGGACGGGGAACGCTGCCCTTCTACCTGCGCGGCGACGAGAACGGGGCCTTCTGCCTCAAGCAGCCCGAGCCTGGCCCGGGCAGCGCCGGCCCGGTCGACCCTCCCACGACGCCCGCCACCTACACGCTCGACGAGATCGACCCTGATCACCTGCCGATCGGCGACACCACCTCACCGGTGACCCTGCGGCTCGCCGCGGGGAGCACGCCGCTGCCACAGGCGAACCGGACCAGGGTGCGGGTGTTCTTCGGCGGGTACCAGGGTGCGGTCGTCGACGTGCCCGACGTCTGGACGATCATCGTGACCGTGCCGCTCGGGGCAGGTGAGGCGGGTGCGGTTCCGGTGTGGTTCACCTACACCACCGGCAACGTGACGACGCACAGCGACCTCGACCAGACCTTCGCCTACGACGGCGGGAGCACCTTCGTCGACTGCTCCGACTCCTCCTCGCAGCGCGGCTACATGGACCTGCCCCGGAGCGACGGCACCGCACAGAGCCTGATCCGTAACATCCAGTCGGGGGCAGAGCCGGTGCTGCACAGCTACCTGATCTGGCCCGACCCCGGCGCCGGGACCAGCAGGGCGGTCCCGGCCCTCAACCAGGACTGCTACGCGGACGGCGGTCTGCCCGAGGTGGTTCCGGCCGCCGCGAACGCCGGTTTCACCGCGGACGTCAACTGCGTGTCCTTCGACACCGGCAACATCACCGGCCCGTTGGAGACCGGCTTCTTCGACGAGGAGGCCGGCCGGATGACCCAGCGCTGCTCGGACCAGACGATGACCGTCGACGGCAGGTCGGTCCCCATGGACGGGACCGACCTGTTCAACCCCGCCAACGGCCTGCTCACCGAGTGGGGGCGGGAGAACGTGGCGACCCTGCGCAGCCGGCTGCTGAACGGGCTGCCCGCCCCGGACCACGAGCACGGGTGGATCACGGCGAAGATCTTCGACTGCCCCCGGTTCTCCCTCCTGCCCCGGTTCAACGTCTCCGCCCCGCCGCCCAACGGGTCCGGCGCCTACCCCGTGCTCGAGTTCACCTACGCCTGGATCGACAGCTACTCGCCGCCGGACCCCCTCGCCAGCGGCGAGATCATCCAGCGGGGCTTCATCTGGGAGCACGCGGTGGGCGGGGCGCTCAAGGGGGTCACCGGGTTCACCATCGACCCCAGCTACCTGCCGGAGACCGTCTCCACGACGGAGGACGTGGGCGACTGGATCGGGCCCGGCAGCGTCTCCCAGGTGGTCCTGATCCACGACGAGAGCGATCCACCCACCTGACCAGTTACTTCACGTAGTAGACATCACTCCCAGTCACCCAGTTGCTGGACTTTTCTCCCCGGTCCGTCGTGTCGTGATCACTCAGTGCACAGGAAGGATGACGTGGTGCATGGACACCTGTGACGATTGGTCTACTATGCGCAACCGTAACCACCTGATCGGCCCATGGTCATGCGACTGGTCGCCCGACGGGACGACCGGACGACCGACCGGGGGGCCGACCGGTCAGGCGGCCGAGTCAGATCCACCGCGCACCCCACGGAGAGGACGACGATGGGACGCCGCACCATCCTGCTGATCACCTCTGTTCTGCTGGCCGGTCTCGGCACGGTCATGGTCTACCTCTACGCGCAGCGCGCGGACGAGCGCGCCACCCGCGACCAGACCCTGGTCCGGGTCCTCTTCGCCACCGGCCCCATCCCGGAGGGGACTTCCGCCGAGCAGGCCGCCGAGCAGGGCCTGCTCGAGGCACGGCCGTTCCCCCAGCGCTACGTGCCGCGGACCGCGGTCCAGGACGTCAAGGTCCTCGGCACCAAGGTCAGCCTCACGAAGATCGCCGCGGACCAGCCCATCCTCCTCGGCCAGTTCGGGGCACCGAGCGAGGTGAGCATGCCGGTGGACATCCCGCCGGGGAAGATGGCGGTCGCCGTCGAGCTGTCGGACCCGGCCCGGGTGGTCGGCCTGGTCGGGCCGAGCAGCATGGTCACCGTCTTCGCGACCGTCAACGACGAGCGCCGCGGGGAGGTGACCCAGGTGCTGCTGCCCAAGGTCCAGGTGCTCCGGGTGGGCCAGAGCGTCCCGGCGGGATCGCGCCCGGCCGGCACCAGGGCGGGGTCGAACGACGAGGAGGTCGCCCGGCAGATCCTCACCCTGGCCGTGGACGCGAGCGAGGCCCAGAAGGTGATCTTCGCGCAGAAGCGCGGCCAGCTCTGGCTGGCCCTGCTCCGGCCGGACGCCGAGACCCGGCAGGTCGGTCCCACCACAGCCAGGAACCTCTTCGGAGGTGCGGCGTGACCATCATCTGCGACTTCGACGCCACCGTCGCCGGCACCCTCCGGTCCGCCATCGGCGACGGCCTGCTGGTCCCCAGCATCGAGAGCGTCCGCCGGCACCTGGACGCGACCCCCGACGAGGACTCGGTGGTCCTCGGTCCGTCCGTCGACCAGATCTCCGCCTTCCGGCTCGCCGAGACCGCCCGGGTCGCCCGGCCCAGCCTCGGGGTGGTCCTGGTGCGGCGGCGGATCGACACCGCGGTGCTCGCCGAGGCCCTGCGGTCGGGGATCCGCGAGGTCGTCGACGAGCGGGACCTGTCCGGGCTCAACGCCGCGGTGCTGCGATGCCGGACCCTGGCCTCGGCCATGCGCCGGCAGAGCGCCACCACGGGCGAGGAGGACATCAGCCGGGGACGCATCATCACGGTGTTCTCCGCCAAGGGCGGGTGCGGCAAGACCACGCTGGCCACGAACCTGGCCACCGTCCTGGCCGACCGCGGCCGGCGCGAGGTCTGCCTCGTCGACCTCGACCTCGCCTTCGGGGACGTCGCAATCGCCCTCCAGTTGTTCCCCACGCACACCATCGCCGACGCGGTGGCCATGAGCGAGACCCTCGACCTCTCCGCCCTGCAGAACCTGCTCACCCCGCACTCCCCCGGGCTGAGCACCCTGGTCGCCCCGGTCGAGCCGGGCAGCGCGGAGTCCATCCCCGCCTCGCTGGTGACCCGGATCCTCGAGGTGCTGCGCATGCACCACGACTACGTGGTCGTCGACACCCCGCCGGCCTTCGACGACCAGGTTCTCTCGGCCTTCGACCTGTCCGACGTCGTCGCGCTGCTCGCGACGCTGGACATCCCGGCGCTGAAGAACCTCAAGCTGACCCTGGAGACCATGGACCTGCTCAACTACCCCCGGGAGCGGCTCCGGGTGGTCCTCAACCGGGCCGACTCCAAGGTCGGGCTGTCGATCGCGGAGGTCGAGAAGACCCTGCGCACCCCCATCGCGGTACAGATCCCCAGCTCACGCGACGTCCCTGCCGCGATCAACCGCGGCGTGCCGATCGTCCTGGACGACCCCAAGCACGCGGTCAGCATCGCCATCCGGAACTTCGCCGAGCGCCAGGTCGCCACGGTGCCGACGACGCCGGGAGTCGGCTCGGTGCCGCCCCAACTGCAGATCGACCGCCGCCGGTTCCTGCGCCGTAAGAGCCGCGCCCGATGAGTCTGTCCGACCGCCTCGCCCAGGCCCGCAGGGACAGGACGGCGGAACCCGACGGGGACTCGCCCGGCGGGCAGAGCGCGGCCCCGGGGCCCCGCAAGCGCCGGTCCACCCGGCAGGACCCGTTCGCCGACGTCAGGCGGGAGGTCCACCACGCCCTCATCGAGACCCTCGGCCCCAAGCTCTACGACGCCCGGCTGACCTCCTCCGATCTGGAGCACCGGGTCCGACAGACCCTCCAGGAGGTGCTCGGCGCCGGGGACATGCCGCTGACCGGCAGCGACCGGGCACGGCTCACCCAGGAGATCGCCGACGACATCCTCGGCTACGGCCCCATCGAGCCGTACCTGCGCGACGTCAACGTCACCGAAGTCATGATCAACGGAGCCGACCAGATCTACGTCGAGCGGGCGGGCCGGATCCACCCCGTGGAGGGACGGTTCGCCGACGAGAACCACCTGCGCCGCACCATCGACAAGATCGTCGGCAGGGTCGGCCGCCGGGTCGACGAGTCGAGCCCGATGGTGGACGCCCGGTTGCCCGACGGCAGCCGGGTCAACGCCATCATCCCGCCGCTCGCGGTCGACGGGTCGCTGCTGACCATCCGGAAGTTCTCCGCCGACCCGTTCACCGTCGACGACCTCGTGGCCTTCGGCAGCCTGACCCGGGTCGTCGCCGGCTTCCTCGCGCACTGCGTCCGGGGGAAGCTCAACATCCTCGTCAGCGGCGGGACCGGCGCGGGCAAGACGACCACCCTCAACGTGCTCTCCGGCTTCATCCCCGAGGACGAGAGGGTGATCACCATCGAGGACGCCGCCGAGCTCCAGCTGCACCAGGAGCACGTGCTCCGGCTGGAGGCTCGACCGCCGAACATCGAGGGCCGGGGCGAGGTGCGGATCCGCGACCTGGTCCGCAACGCGCTGCGGATGCGACCGGACCGGATCGTCGTCGGCGAGATCCGGGACGCCGCGGCGCTGGACATGCTGCAGGCGATGAACACCGGGCACGACGGCTCGATCTGCACGGTGCACGCCAACAGCCCGCGGGACGTGCTGTCCCGGGTGGAGACGATGGTGCTCATGGCCGGGGTGGAGCTGCCGATCCGGGCCATCCGCGAGCAGGTCGCCAACGCCATCGACCTCATCGTCCACCAGGCCAGGTTCCGGGACGGCTCGCGCCGGATCACCCAGGTCACCGAGGTGGTCGGGATGGAGGGCGACATCATCACCCTGCAGGACATCTTCGCCTTCGACCACAGCCTGGGCTTCGACCAGGACGGCCGATCCAACGGACGGCTGAAGTCAACCGGCCTGCGCCCGAACTGCCTCACCAAGCTGGCCGCCTTCGGCATCCCCGTCGACCCGTCCGTCTTCGCCCACGAGAGGCCCGGCTGGTGAGGGGGAGCCGACGGTCCGCCCCGACCCGCGTCCTGGTCCTGGTCGGCGCCCTGGCCCTGCTCACCGCCCCGGTGCTGGCCTCGACCCCGACCGCGGCGGCCCCCGGCGACACCGCGACTCCCGGCAGCACGACGACTCCCGGCGACACGACGAGCACCGTGCCGCTCTCGGGGACGCCGACCACGCTCCCGACCACGACCGGAGAGGCGACGGCGGGCACGGGGACGGACGCCGCGCGCGTGCCCGGCCTGGTGGACCACCTGCGCCGCGTCGGGCAGCGACTGGAGTTCGTGCTCCGGGCGAGCGACCTGCTCGACGGAGAGGTCATCGAGGGCGGGTCGGTGACGGTCCTCGCCTCCGACGGCGCCACCAGGGCCCGGCTGGCGGCGCAGGCGGTCCCTTTGTCCGGGGAGACTCCGGGGAGCGCCACCACCTCCAGCGTCGTCATTGCCCTCGACGTGTCCCGCAGCCTGCTCGCCGAGGACTTCCGGCGGGAGAAGACCGCTGCCGTCGCGCTGGTCGAGAAGCTGCCCCGGAGCACCCGGATAGGCCTCGTCGAGATCGGCTCGCGGGCGCGGGTGGTCGTCGGTCCCACCACGGACCATGACCGGGTGACCGCCGCGATCCGGGACCTCGACCAGCAGGAGAACACCGCCCTCTACGACGCGGTCGCCGCCGCGGCGGGGGCCCTCGGCACCGAGGGCGTCCGCACCGTGGTGCTGATGACCGACGGGCGGAACGTGACCGACGAGGACCCTGCGTCGATCGACCGGACCACCGCGATCCGGATCCTCGAACGGCAGCGGATCAGCCTCTACGCCGTGGCCTTCGGCGCCAAGGCCGACCGGACCACCCTCGGCCTGCTGACGCGGGCCGGCGGCGGCCGGGTCATCGAGGTCGCCGATCCGGCACAGCTCGGCACGGCGTTCGGCACGGTCGGCAGGACCATCGGCACCCAGCTCCTCGTCCACGCCGAGATCCCCGCCGACCTCCCGACCCGGCTCAGGGGCACCCAGATCAACCTGATGGTGACCGCGACCCTGCGCAGGACGGCGGCGGGGACGGCCGGGGCGAGGACCCTGACCGCCAGCGCCCACACCGTGCTGCCCACCGTCTCGGCCACCGAGGCCGCGGCAGCCCCGCTCACCCCGTTCACTCCCCCGCCGCCCCGGTTCGACGTCACGCCGCAGATCCTTGCCGTCGCCCTCGGCCTGCTGTTCCTCGGCGTGATCGTCCCGACCGGGTTCGCACTCGGCAGGATGACCCGCGGCTCGCGCCCGGAGGCGCAGATCACCCGACGGCTGTCCTCCTACACGCTCACCGGCACGGCACCGAAGAAGGTCCGCGTCGAGGAGCAGGTCGCGACCGGGCTCGGGGACAACGCGCTCACCCGGTCCGCCGTCGACCTCGCGGACCGGGTCGTCCAGGGCCGCGGCCTGGAGGCGAAGCTCTCCTCCCGGCTGGAGGGCGCGTCGGTCCCGCTGCGCCCCGCCGAGTGGCTGCTCATCCACGCGGGCAGCGCCGTGGTCACCGGACTGCTGCTGGTGCTGCTCTCCGGCGGCAGCGCGGGCGGCCTGCTGCTCGGGCTGCTGCTCGGCGGCGCCGCGCCGTGGATCCTGCTCGTGGTACGTCAGGGCCGGCGGGAACGGGCGTTCCTGGCCGCGCTGCCGGACACCCTCCAGATGCTGGCCAGCGGGCTGCGGGCCGGGTACTCGCTGCCGCAGGCCCTCGACGCGCTGGCCCGGGAGACCCGGCCGCCGATCAGCACCGAGGTGAACCGGGCCCTCGTCGAGAGCCGGCTCGGGATGCCGGTGGAGGACGCGCTCGCCGGGGTCGCCGCCCGGATGGGCAGCAGGGACTTCGCCTGGGTGGTGATGGCGATCCGGGTCCAGCGCGAGGTCGGCGGCAACCTCGCCCAGCTGCTCACCACCGTGGCGGGGACCCTACGGGAGCGGGAGCGGCTGCGGCGACAGGTGCGCAGCCTCTCCGCCGAGGGCCGGCTGTCGGCGTGGATCCTCGGCCTGCTCCCGGTGGTCTTCGCGGGCTACCTCATGCTCGCCCGGCCCGACTACATCGGGGTGCTGTTCCGATCGGCGCTCGGCTGGGTGATGGTCGTCCTCGGTGTCCTCGCCCTGGCCGTCGGGGTCTTCTGGCTGGCGAAGGTCGTTCGGGTGGAGGTCTGACCGTGGCTGATCGCGTCCTGCTCCTGCTGGGCCTCTGCGCCGTCTTCGGCGGCCTGCTCGCCCTGCTGACCGCTGGTTCCCGCACCGGTGAGCGGAAGGGCGTCACCCGGTCACTCGCCATCATGGAGACGCTGAAACGGCCGTCCCCCACCCTGCGGGAGAAGGACCTGGAGCGGCCCTTCGCCGAGCGGGTGCTGGGACCGCTGCGGCTCCGGCTGGAGGTGCTCGGGCGACGGATCACCCCGGACGAGCGGTACCAGCGGATCCGGGACCAGCTGGACCTCGCCGGGAACCCGCCCGGGTGGACCGCGGACCGGGTGCTCGGCCTGAAGGTGACCTGCGCGATCCTCGGCGGGGCCGTCGCCCTCGGCCCGGTCCCACTGCTCGGCGGCGGGCTGCTGCCGACGATCGGGGTGACCCTGCTGCTGGTCCCGCTCGGCTGGTTCGCGCCGACGCTGTGGGTGTACCAGGTGGCCCACGACCGGTCCGAGCGCATCCGGAGGGACCTGCCCGACGCGCTCGACCTGCTCACCATCTCGGTGGAGGCCGGACTCGCCTTCGACGCCGCGCTGACCCAGGTGGCCCGCGAGACCCGGGGGCCGCTGGCGCTGGAGTTCGCCCGGGTGCTGCAGGAGATGCAGATCGGCACCGGGCGGGCGGACGCGCTCCGGGCTCTCGGCGACCGCAGCGATGTCGAGGAGCTGCGGTCCTTCGTCGGGGCGATGGTGCAGGCCGACGCCTTCGGGGTGTCGATCTCCGACGTGCTGCGGGTGCAGTCCACCGAGATGCGGGTCAAGCGCAGCCAGCGCGCGGAGGAGCTGGCCCAGAAGGTCCCGGTCAAGGTCCTCTTCCCGTTGATCTTCTGCATCATGCCGGCCCTCTTCATCGTGATCATGGGACCGGCTGCGATCAACATCATGACCGCGTTCGGAAAGCGCTGACGTGGCCCGACTGCTCATCGTGGCCGACGTCGTCGGGCTGAGCCTGCTGCTCGCCGACGTCCACGAGGTCGTCGTCGGCAGCGGTGACCTCGACGACCTCGCCGTGGACGAGGCGGGGCGAGTCGACGCCCTCGTCGTCGGCCCGCGCGACCCGATGCGGGTGCTGACGGCCCTGGAGACGCTGCGCAAGGAGGGGGTCACCCTCCCGGTGCTCGTGGTGGCCGGGTACCAGCCGTCCTGGGCCCGGATGACGACGGTGCCCTACGAGGGCGTGCTCGTCATGCAGCCGCCGATCACCCAGGAGCCGCTCCTCGAGGCCGTTGCGGAACTGCTCCCTGACGACCCCGCGTCCCGGCGGCGCCGGCCACAGCCTCCCGACGAGTTCGCGGCACTGCCCGAGCCGGACACCCTGTCGCTGCCGAGACCGATGCTCCCGCCGACGGTGCCGGGCTGGGAGGAGGACACCGTCCCCTTCGCCGTCCCCCGGCTCGACCACGGGGCCGACGCCCCGGAGGAACCGCTCACCCCCCCTGCCGTGCCGGTCGAGTCCACTGCACCGGCCGATCCCGCCGTGCCGGTCGAGTCCACGATGCCGACCGAACCGGGTGCGCCTGCCGAGCCGGATGACGGTCGGGAGGCGGGCCCCGGTGGCGCGGACGGCGAGGGGCAGGGCCGGAGCCCTCGCAGCCGGCTCGGCCTGCTCGGCCGCAACCGGCAGGAGGCCGGCGGACAGGCCCTGGAACGACGGCTCGGCCCGGTGACCTACGCGGGCAGCCTCGGCCCCGGCGGGACGTCGCCGGAGCTGGTGTCCCTCGGCTTCAACGACGCGCCGGCGGAGCCGGTGACGGAGACCCGGGACGCCCTCGACGAGGACCAGGACGAGGGCACCGACGCCGACGCGGTCCCCGGGCCGAACGGAACCCGCCCGTCGCCTGCCGAGCGTCGGGTGACGGCCCAGGTCACCGCGGAGCAGCCGACCGACCGGACAGGGCACGCCTGGTCATCCAGTGATCTGGTCCGACTGCTCAGCCGACGGGTGGAGGAGGTCTACGGGGTGCAGGACGCCGCCCAGGCCATCGCCGAGGAACTGGTCGAGCGCACCGACGCCGACGCGGGCGTCGTCCTCGTCCCGGACGGGCCGGTGTGGCGGGTGAGCGGCGGGGTCGGGCTCCGACCCATCGAGAGACGGCTCACCCTCACCGCCTCGCACTGGGTCATCGCGCAGACCGTCGGCACGGAGCGGGGGATCATCGTGGAGGACACCGACGCCGTGCGGAGCAACCTGACCGGAGCCCCGCTGGCGGCGTGGCGGCACCTGCTCGGGGTCCCGGTCCCGACGACCAGGGTGCTGGCCCTTCTCGCCCGCAGCGGCGAGACGGAGCCGTTCACCGAGCGCGACCTGACGACGGTGCTCGGGGTGGCCAGGGACGCTGCAGCGGTGTTCCGGGACGCCGTCGAGGCACGCGCCCTCGCCAGGCTGCTCGCCCCGCTGCGGGACGAGGTGCCCGGCGGGTGACGGCTCCGGTCCCCGGCAGGGAGTCGGTCCCCGCCCGACAGTCAGTCGGTGAAGACCCGCTCGTCCACGAGCTGCTCGTCGACGAGCTCCGCCGCGGTGTCGAACCGGCTCTGGTCGAGGTGCTTGCGCAGCTGGAGGTCGACGTGGTCGGGCCCGGAGCGGTTCTTCTCGACGGTGAGCACGACGTAGTCGCGGAACCGCTCGGCCCCGAGCGGGTCGTAGGTGAGGTGGTGCCGGGCCACCACGTCGTACTTGTCGTTGAGCAGCAGCACGACGTCCGCCTCGTAGGCGAGCGCCGAGGTCCCCCTCAGGTGCTGGATCCGCAGCCGGCGCCCGGCGGCGATCCCCTCCTTGTCGGCCGCGACGATGGCGAGCACCGGGATCTCGAGGTCGAGGGCGAGGTCCTTGAGCCCCTCGACGACCCGGGTCACCCGCTCCTCCTCCGGCCCTCCCTCCGGCACGAACACCTTCTGCAGGTAGTCCACGACGAGCACCGGCCGGCGCCCGGTGCGCTCGACGGTGGACAGGACCACCTCGCGGATCTCGGCGAGGTCGGTGCTGGAGCCGCGCGAGCGGTGCACGAGCAGCCGGGGGCCCCAGGACCGGAGGGCGTAGGCGGCCTCACGGCCGGCCGGGAGGGGAGCCAGCCGCTCGGCCAGGATCCCGGGGAAGGCGCCGGTGCCCTCCATGACCTGCCGGACCCGGCGCAGGGACACGCCCTCCGGACCGAGCAGCTCCCCCGCCTCGATCGCGAGGAGCCGCTGCAGGACGACGGCGGCGTCGTGCTCGTAGGAGAGGACCACCGCCGCGTTCCCGGACGCGGCGACGTTCCGGGTGAGCTGGAGCGCGAACGCCGTCTTTCCGAGGCCCTGCGGGCCGCCCAGCAGGCACAGCTCCCCCGCCCGCAGGCCGCCGCCGAGCTGGACGTCGAGCAGCCGGAACCCGGTCGGCCAGACCGCCGGCGCAGCGGACCCTCCCCTGGCCAGGGCGGCGTCCGCTTCGTCGAGCACATCGGCAATCGTCTGTAACTGGTCGGTCACGGTGTTATTCCATCAGATCGCCCCCGTTACAGTACGCACAGGCTCGTATATGGGAGAGTGAGCACGTGGCGCTTGGCTGGCCGGGATTCACCTCGACGAGAACGTCCGTCGCCGCTCGGCTCGGGCTGCTCGCCATGTGCGTCGTCATCGCCGCCTTCCAGACCCCGCTGTCGCTGGCCGTGCTGCCGGCGGTGCTGCTGGCACCGATCTCGGTGGTCAGCCTGCTCCCCCTGCCCCGGCGGGTACCGCGCTGGGTGCTGACCGCGGGTGAGGCGCTGGTCGAGGCGACGCTGCTCGGCGCCCTCGGCCGACCGGGCACCTACTACGCGCCCTACCTCCTGGTCGCGGTGGCACTCACCGGGTTCCTCTCCCCCATACTCGTCGCGCTCGCCACGGCAGCGCTCACCTCGGCCGCGCTGCTCGCGGCGGCGGCCGCTGCCCAGCCGGGGCACAGCCCGCAGGCGATGGGCGGGTTCGCCAACTGGGCTCCGGTGCTCGTCTCGGTCGCGTTCCTCGCCGCCTCGGTGCGCAGGGTGCGCGACGCGGGAACCCTGCGGATGGACCCCGCCTACCTCGACGCGCACCGACTGCTCACCGAACTGCACGTCGTCTCCCGCCAGCTCAGCCTCGGGCTGGACCCGCCGACCCTGGCCAGGGCGCTGCTCGACGGCGTGCGCGAGCAGATCCCGGTCCTGGACGCCGCGGTGCTGGTGCGCACCGAACGGGGCGGCTTCGTCCCGCTGGCCGGGGCCGACCCGGGCACGGGGGCCGCCGCCGTCCACGACGCCTGGGTGACCGCGGAGCCGGTGGTCCGCGCCGCGCCGGGAGAGACGAGTGACCTGACCATCCCGGTGCGGATGGGGATGCGGGTGGTCGCCGTGGTCTGGCTGCGGATCCCCAGAGAGGAGAACCCGCTGAGCCGGGTCAGGGACCTGAGGGCCCAGGTCGCGGAGGCCGGGCCGCGGCTCGCCTCCGCGCTGCTGTTCGACGACGTCCGGCGGCTGGCGACGGTGGACGAGCGCAACCGGGTGGCCAGGGAGATCCACGACGGCATCGCCCAGGACCTGGCGTCGCTCGGCTACCTCGTCGACGACATCCGCAGCGACGCCGAGCCGACGACGGCGGACCGGCTCACCACCGTGGTCGACCAGGTGCGCACCCTGATCAGTGAGATCCGATTGAGGATCTTCGACCTGCGGGCGTCGGTCGACGACGCGACCGGACTCGGCGCCGCCGTCACGGAGTACGTGCAGCGGGTGGCCTCGCAGTCCGGCCTTGCGGTGAGCGTCGCCCTCAAGGAGGGCGAGGACCGGCTGCCGACGGCCGTGGAGATCGAACTGCTGCGGATCCTCCAGGAGGCGGTGACCAACGTGCGCCGACACGCGGGGGCGAGCACCCTGCGGGTCGACCTCACCGTCGACGCGCCCCATGCCCGCCTGGTCGTCGTCGACGACGGCCGGGGCCTGCAACCGGGACGGGTGGACAGCATGGGGATCACCGGCATGCGGGAGCGGGCCACCCGGATCGGGGCGAAGCTCAGGATCACTCCGGCGGATCCGCGGGGCACCCGGATCGAGGTGATCCTCGGCCGCGAGAGTCAGGGATTTGTACAGAGAGTAGATGTATCGTCACTCTCACGTGAGATGCTGGTATCGACACGATCGGGACCACCCGGAGCTGGTCCGGGTCAGGAGGCGACGCAGTGACGGGCAACGGGTTCCATCAGGCACTCCATCAGCAGCCCCCCCAGGTGGGGACCCGTGGCCCGCAGGGTCACGTCCCCCCGCCGCAGGTGAGCCGCCCCTCCCCGCACCCCGCCCCGCAACCCTCGGACCACGCGGAGCGACGGCTCCGGGTGCTCCTCGTCGACGACCACCAACTCATCCGGGAGGGTCTGCGCCGGGCCTTCGACCGCGCAGGCGACCTGGAGGTCGTCGGCGAGGCGAGCACCGCCGCCGCGGCGGTGGAGAGCCTCACCGCGCTCCAGCCGGACGTGCTCGTCACCGACATCCGGCTGCCGGACGGGGACGGGATCGCCCTGACCGCGTCGGCCAGGGCCGCCAACCCCCGGCTCGGCATCGTGGTGCTGACCATGTACGCCGGGGACGACAAGGTGTTCGCCGCCCTCGAGGCGGGGGCCTCCGGGTTCGTCGGGAAGGACGCCCCGGTCGAGGAGGTCGTGGCTGCGGCCCGGCACGCCGCGGCCAACCCGAGCGCGTTCACGGCCAGGGATCTGGCCGGCGCCCTGCGGCGTCGTGCGGCGGCCCCGGTCGGCCCCCAGCTCTCCCCGAGGGAGCGCGAGGTCCTCGGCCTGCTCGTCGACGGTCTCGCCATCGCCCAGATCGCCCGCCGGCTCTACATCAGCGAGTCCACGGCCAAGACCCACGTCGCCAAGATCTACGAGAAGCTCGGCGCCGGGAACCGGGCGCAGGCGGTCATGGCTGCGGTCCGGCTCGGACTGGTCACCACCGCCAGCGAGTAACCAAACTCCACGATCCACCACGGAACGTTTACATTCAATCACTCATTGTTGATGAGTCGGCGCGATCTCCTCAGTCATTTCGGGACAGCGAGTCATCCATTCACCTGATATGGGTCAGAAACTCTCTGCATCCACCTGATTACGGTGCAGGATTATCGTGAACGCCGGGATGCGATCCCTCCCCCCGAAAGGACCGAGATGCTCCCCTGCCTCCGGACGATGATCCGAGCTCGCCAGGGCTCCGACGACGGCGCGTCCGCCGTCGAGTACGGCCTGCTGGTCGCCGCCATCGCCGCCGTCATCGTCGCCGTCGTGATCACCCTCGGCCAGCAGATCCTGGGCGCCTTCACGACCGTCAACGACGCGGTCGGCGGCATCCCAGCACCCTGACCGGAAGCCTATGGCTGGTCGTGGCGGCTCCGCCACGACCAGCCATAGGCGACGAGGACAGCGGGTCGCCCATGACCAACGCCAGCCACCGAAGTGGAGGAGTATCCCCGATGCGTCGGCTCCGTGCTCGGTCCATGCCACGTGCGGACAGCGGTGCCTCCGCGGTGGAGTACGGGCTCATGGTGGCTGCCATCGCCGCCGTCATCGCCCTGGTCGCAGTCGCTTTCGGCTACGGCATCAGCGGCCTCTACACGACGTCCTTCTCTCGGATCAGGGACTGTCTCTCCGCCTCGGGCTGCCCGCTGTGACGAGCAGCCCGGTCCCCGGCGCCCGGTGACCCCGGACAGCCGACATCTCTCCAGGGCCACCGGGGTGCTGGTGACGGTCTTCGCGGCGATCCTCGCCCTCGGCTCCCTCCGGCCGGTCGGCGACCCGGACCTCTTCTGGCACCTCCGCACCGGGGAGCACCTCTGGACCACGTGGGCCTTCGCCGGTCCCGAGCCGTGGTCCCGCTTCAGCAGCGAACCGTGGGTCCTGCACGAGTGGCTGCCGGAACTGGTGTTCCTCGGCACGTACCGCGTCGGCGGGTTCGCGGCGCTCGCCTGGCTCCAGGCCGCTCTCGCCGTCGCCCTCTTCCTGACCCTGTACGGGTCCTGCCGCCGGTTCGTCGGCCCTGCGCCCGCCGGGATCCTGGCGGGGGTCGGGTGGCTGGGTGCGTCCGCCGGGCTCAACCTCCGCCCCCAGGCGGTGACGTTCGTCCTCCTCGTCGTCACGACCACCACCTGGCTGCGCACCGTCGAGGACCGGCGCGCCCGGTGGTGGCTGGTCCCGCTCTCCTTCCTGTGGGCGTGCAGCCACGGCATGTGGTTCACCGGGCCGCTCGTCGGGTACGCGGTGGTGCTCGGCCTGGCCCTCGACCGGCGGGTCACCCGGGCCGAGGGGTTCCGCCTGCTGGCGGTCCCCGCCCTGGGCACCGTGGCCGCCGCGCTCACCCCCGCCGGTCCCCGGCTCCTGCTGGCACCCTTCTCCGTTCAGGCCTACACGGAGTACGTCTCGGAGTGGGGCGCCCCGCGACTGACGGATCCCAACGTGTTCGCCACCCTGTTCCTGGCGCTGCTGGTGGTGGTCCTCTGGTCCCGCTCCACCGATCGGACTTCCTGGACCGGCATCGGGCTGCTCGTCGTCGCCGTCGGCTGGAGCCTCCTCTACGCGCGCACCGTCGCCGTCGGGGCCTGCATGTTGACCCCGCTCCTCGCGCACGCGGCGGGACGGCTCCTCGTTCCCGGCCTCGCTGCCGGGAACGGCACCGGCACCAAGGGCGGGAGCGCCTCACTGCGGCAACGGATGGCGATCCCCGCGGTCTCCGTGCTCTGCCTCGCGGTCACCGCGGTGGCTGCCCCAGCCGTCGCGGCGCGACCGGCGGGAGTGCCCGACGCCCTCGACGCCCGACTGTCCGCCCTCCCCCCGGAGACGGTGGTCCTCAACGCTTACCAGCTCGGCGGCTGGCTGCACTGGCGACACCGGCAACTGTCCCCGGTGATCGACGGGCGCACCGAGGTGTACTCCATGTCGCACGTCGACGCCTACATGCGTGCCCGCAAGGCTCTCCCGGGCTGGGAGGGCACCGTCGGTGCCACGACGGCCCGGGTCGCTCTGCTGGAGGAGGACCTGCCGCTCACGGCCGCGCTCGAACGGGGCCTCGGCTGGTGCCGGGTCGCCGAGGACGCGGGCTACCTGCTGCTGGAGGCACCAGGCGGGCCGGAGGGCTGCACCGGCCTCACCCGGTGACCTCCCAGGCCGCCAACAGGTCGACGGCGTCGAGGACGGCGGCCGCCCCGGTCCCGCCGACCAGGCCGGGGTCCGCTCCGTGCCGGGAGACCACGAGCAGGGGCGTCCCGGGACCAGCCCCCGGTACCCGGTCCCGGGCGTTCAGGAGGTCGGCGAGGTCGCGCGCGTCGGCGCGCTGGCCGTCCCGCCACTTCACCGAGCCGAGGAACGACACCGTCCTGGCCACGGGTTCCCGGTCCGCGCCGACGAGATCCACCTCGACGGCGTTGTTCCGGGTCCAGTACCCGCCGACCACCGAGGCGTCCGGGACGCCGGCCAGGGGCAGCAGGCGTCGGACCGCCTCCCGCGCCACCGGTTCGACAGCCCGTCCCCGCCAGGACGTCCACCCCGCCTCGAGGCGCGCCAGCACCCGGTCGGCACGGCCCCGGTCGATCTCCGTCAGGTAGGGCCCCACGAACCGCAGCCAGAACCGCAGGTAGGGGTCTGCGACCCGGTACCTCCGCTCCCGGGACGGCACCGTGGCCAGCGGTAGCTCGCCGACGACCACGCGCTTGGCACGGAGCAGCTCCAGCGCCCGGGACAGACTGGCTGCGGGCAGTCCCCCGGCACGCTGGCCGATGCCCGAGCGGGTCCGCTCCCCGCTTCCGATCGCCGTCAGCACCGCGCGGGCCTGTGCCTCCACCGGGAACTCCGCGGCGAGGATCCGCTCGGCCGACACCACCATGGGTGACGTCGGCGAGGCCAGGGCCTCGGCGAGGACGTCCCGGGGACGGACTCCTGCGGGCCAGTCCCGGCACACCAGCGGGAGCCCTCCGGTGACGAGGTAGGCGTCGAACGCCTCGGGAGCCGCGAGCCCGGTCATCCGGCCGACCTCGGCCGGGTTGAGCGGGTCCAGCACCATCGGCAGTCCGCGCTGGTGGAACGGACGGTCGTAGGAGTCCAGCGCCTCCATCATCGACAGGTCCGAGCCCACGAGGACCAGCAGCACCGGGCGCCGTCCGAGCCAACGGTCCCAGACCCGCTGGAGCGTGCCCTCGATCGTGGGATCGTCCTGGACGAGGTACGGGAACTCGTCCAGGACCACGATGCTCGGGCCGCTCCGCGGCAGCGCCTCGCTCAGCAGCCGCAGGGCGGCACCCCATCCGTCCAGGGCGACCTGCTCGAACACCGATCTTTCCGGCAGGTCGGACTCCAGCACCGCCTCCCGGAAGGACTCCAACTCCGCCCGGGTGCCCGCCCGGGCCGCCGTCGCATAGACGAACGGGACTCCGGCGGTCTGGCAGAACGCCTCGACCAACCGCGACTTGCCGACCCGACGCCTGCCGCGCAGCAGGACGCAGCGCCCCTCGCCGGTGCCGCCGGCGACCTGACGGAGGACGGCGCGCAGCTCGGCGAGCTCACGGTCACGTCCGACGAACACCGCACCTCCCGCAGAAGACACTCATCCATGGAACATCCACAGATGAGTGTTCCACAGATGAGTGTCTTCTGTCGGCTCCCACCCAGGGAGCACGGTCGGCGCAGCGGGCCGGCACGATGCGGCAGGACGGGCGGGAGCGAGCAGTCCTCGGGTCCGCCTCTACGCTGGCCGACATGCCCCGTGTGCTCCCGGCCGGAACCGTCCGCGCGCTCGGTCCGGTGCTGCTCGTGCTCGGCGCCGCCGTCGCGACCTACAGCGTCGTCCGGTACGAGCTGCGGATCGTCGCCGTCTACACGGCCCTCACCGTCGCCCTGGCCGTGGCGGTGGCACGCGCGTCGGCGCGACCCTGCGGAACCCCCGGCGGGACCACCCGGCTCCCCGGGACCGCACTCTCCCCGCTGGCGAGCCGCGGGATCGCCGCGCTCGTCCTCGTCCTCACCGGGATTGCCGTCGTCCGGGTCCACGCCTACAGCTACCTCGAACCGGGCGACGCCAGGGCGGTGCGCTGGGGACTCGCCACGGCCGCCGTCCTCGCCGCGGGGCTGGTGCTGCTCCCCGACCGGTCGCTCCCGCACCGGTGGGTGCCCGCCCGTCTGCGCCGGCCAGGGGTCGGGCTCCACGACGCGGCGCTGGGTGTCGCCGCCCTCGCCTACCTGGCCAGCGCCGTCGCCCTGATCCGGCTCGACCCGCGACCGCGCATCGACGTGTGGGTGACGCTCCAGCAGGCCTCGGACGCGCTGTGGCGGGGGGACAACTTCTACGCGGTGAACTGGACCGGCTCCCCCGGCGTCCAGGACGCCTTCACCTACCTGCCGTGGATGGCGGTGCTGCTGTCCCCCGGGCGGCTGCTCGCGGGGGACGTCCGCTGGGCCCTGGTCGTGGTCACCCTGCTCGGCGCCCTGGCGATCCGGGCCACGGCCTGGGCCAGGACGACGGGGACCGCCGCGGTCGGTCCCGGGTCGCCCGACGCGTCCCGCGCAGCCGCCGTCGCCGCGACGCTGCTGCTGCTCCTCCCCGGCACGCCCACCCAGGTCGAGCAGGCCTGGACCGAGCCGCTGCTGTTCGCCTGCCTCGCCGGATGGATGCTCGCGGTGCTCCGCGGCCGCGGCCTGCTCGCCGTCGCCTGTCTCGCTCTCGGGATCGCCAGCAAGCAGCACCTCGTGCTGCTCCTGCCGGTCCTCGCCGCGTGGCGACCGTTCGGCTGGCGCAGGGCAGCGGGATCGGCCGCCCTCGGCGGGCTGCTGGTGCTGCCCTGGTTCCTCACCTCACCGGCGGACATGTGGCACGACACGGTCCGGCTGCTGGTGGACTTCCCGCCGCTGAGGTTCGCCGACACCCTCTACATCGCCGCGATGCGGGAGCTCGACTGGACGCCGCCGTTCTGGCTCACCGGGGCGATCGTCCTCGGCACGTGCGGCGCAGCCGTGGTGGCGGTGGCCCGTCGCGCTCCCGGCCCGGCCGGGGTGCTCCGCTGGTGCGCCCTGGTGCTGCTGGTCGCGAGCCTCGTCAACAAGCAGGCCTTCTACAACCAGTACTGGCTGGTGCTCGCGCTGGTGCTGGCCGCGTGGGCGGTGCCGGAGCCGACGACGCAGCCGCGGGCCACCGACCAGGTCCTGCGGTCGGTCCGGGCACGCCACGGGACCGGCGACGGTGATCCGGTCGCCCCTCCGACGGGTGAGCCGCGGACCCCGGCAGCCGAACCGGCGGCCGAGGGACGAGGATGAGCCTCATGCGCACGGCCTTCGCCCGGGAGGAGACGGAGGAGTACCAGGACACCCTCCGGGCTCTGCTGCGGCTGTGCGCCCAGTGGTGCGACAGCGACGGCAGGACCCCGCCCGACCCGACGGTGATCCAGGGCGTCTGCGACTGGCGCCAGTACCTCGGCGACGGGCACTACGCCCGCTGGACCGGTGAGCAGCTGGCCCGGCTGCTGCTGGAGTGGTTCCCCCGGGCCGCGTTCCTGCCGGAGGACGAGTGGCCGGCGGTGATCCCGGCCCTGCACTGCTGGCTGGACTTCCTCGACGCCCACGGCCTGCTCGACCCCAGGGGAGAGCCGCTGCCCGCCCTGCACCGCACCCTCGACACCCTGGCGGAGGAGTTCCCGAGGGCGATGGCGGACTCCGGCCGGCACGGGGTCGGCAAGCTCCTCGGCACCCTCATGCACGAGCGGGGACTGGACCCCGGCGACCGGGCGGCGTTCCAGGAGTTCGTCGAGAACCTCGACGACGAGGCCGACGACACGGTCCGGCACCGGCTGCTCCACGCCAGGCTGGTCGACCTGGGGCACACCGACGACGACGCCGGTGCCCTCCCCCAACTCCCGGTCACGCTGCCCTCACAGCCGGAGCTCGACGCCCTGGCGGCCACCGTGCCGGTGGTCCGCCGGCTGACCGCCCTCACCCGCTGGGTGGGTCCCGACGGCCGGGCGCTGACCGCGACCCGGCGGCTGCGTCCCGCCGACGCCGCCGAACTGGCCCGGCTCCTCGGCACGCGGGACCACCTCCCGGCGAGCGGCCGGGTGCGCACCGCGGACGATCTCTCCCACCTCTCGCTGCTCGTGGCCTGGGCCGTGCGGGCCGGGCTGGTGCGCAAATACCGAGGACGTCTGGTCCAGGTGGCCTCCGCCCGCCCCCTGCTCGACGAGCCGCTCCCGGTGTTCTCCCGCGCCTTCCAGGGGGTGTTCGAGCTGCGGGACCAGCTCGTGCCGCTCGGTTCCTCGCCGCTGCACGGGAGGTTCGCCGCCGTCCTGCAGGACGTGCTGTTCGCCGTCTACAGCCTCCCCGACCCGGGCGCGGAGCTGCCCGCCCTCGAGAACGGGGTGGTGGCGTCCGCCGTCGAGGGCTACGCGCTGGAGGAGGACGCCGAGGCGTACGAACGGCGCTGGCGGGACAGGATCACCGACGGGTTCCGGGAGGCGCTGCACGCTCTCACCGACCTGGGCGTCGTGCGGCTCACCGCGGACCGCGACGGCCTCGAGCACCTGTCGCTGACGGCGCTGGGAACCTGGGCCGTGCGGAGCAGGCTGCTGGCCGCCGGACGGTCGGCCCCGGTGATCGGGGAGCTGAGCGACGCCGACGCGCACGGCCTGCTCTACGCGATGGCCGAGGATCACACGGCGGAGAGCGGCCGGGCCGAGATCGCCCTGTGGCTGGCGGCGCACGGAGCCCCGGCCGACCCGTCCACCGTCTCCCCCGAGGCGTTCCGGACCAGGACCGACCTCGGCGACGCCCTGCGCAGGACCCCGCTGCGGACCCGGAAGGCCGCGTTGCTGAGGCTGCTCACCCTGAGCCTCCCCGAGGGTCACGCGTTCGCCGAGAGCCTGTTGGACGACGCCGACCTGGCCCCCCTCGCGGTGCAGAGCCTCCTCGACTCCGGCCACCGCACCATGGACGCCCTGACCCCGGAGGAGGGTCTCCTCGGTCTCACCGAGTCCCTCGCCCAGCTCCTCGAGCTCGGCGGCCCGGAGGCGCTCGCTCCCCAGCTCGCCGCCCAGGGTCAGCGGATGACGGTCGAGATCCTGTCCGCGGTTGCGGCGTCGGGACACCCGCACGCGCAGCGCATCCTCCAGGCGGCGACCGAGGTGGCCGGAGAGATCACCCGGCTGGCCGGCAGACCCGACCACCCGCACCGTCCGCTCCGGCGCGGCGGGCCCGGCGGCCGCGGCGGGCGGGGCGGGCGCCGCCGGTTCCACTGACACCGGTGGCACAACCGCTGATGCAACTGCCGCTGATGCCACTGCCGCCTTCGCACTGCCACCGCTCCCGCTGCCACTGGTTCCGCTGCCACTGGTTCCGCTGCCACCGGCTCCACTGACACCGGCTCCACTGACACCGGCTCCACTGACACCGTCACGACCATCGCCGTCGCTGTCACCGCAACCCACGTCGCCGTCTCCGACCCGAGCACCCGCAGCAGTGGCAGCGCGGACGCCTCCGGGGCGGCACACTGGCGGGGTGATCGTGGACGTCGTGGACGACGACCTGCTGGACGCCTGCGTGCCCGTCCTGCGCGAGGCGTTCGGCACCGTGGCGGGTGAGTTCGGCCTCACCCCGGAGACCGCCCCCACCAACGCGGCCTTCATCGACGCCGGACGGCTCCGGGACCTCGCCGACCGGGGGTACAGGACCTTCGCGCTGCTGGACGAGGACGGGCAGCCGATCGGATGCGTCTCCCTCCGCCCGTCGCGGGTGGAGGGGGCTGTCGACATCGAGCGGCTCGCCGTCCTCCCCCGCCACCGCCACCACGGCCACGGCTCGGCCCTGCTCGACCACGCTGTCGCGGTGGCCCGCGGGCTGGGCGCCACCGCGGTCGCCGTCGGGATCATCGACGAGAACACCCGGCTCAAGACCTGGTACCTGGCCAAGGGCTTCACCGAGACCGGCACCAGGACCTTCGACCACCTGCCGTTCACCGTCTGCTTCCTCACGGCCCCGGTGACCTGATCGAGCCCCGGCGGTCTCCGGCAGCGTCGGCGTCGACCTCCGGCAGCGTCAGCGTCGGCGTCGACCTCCGGCAGCGTCGGCGTCGGCGTCGGCGGGAGGCTCGCCGAACTCACCGAGCCAGTCCGCCACCGAGACCCGGTTCCTGCCCTCGGCCTTCGCCTCGTAGAGGGCGTCGTCGGCGATCCTGACGAGATGCTGCGGGCTGACCCGCCGGTCAGGGCGACCCACGGCGACCCCGATGCTCACCGTCACGACCTCCGACACCGTCGAGGTCCGGTGCGGGATCGCCGCCTCCGTCAGCAGGGTGCGGATCCGCACCGCCACGTCGACGGCCTCGGCGACGTCGGCGTCCGGCAGGATGACGGCGAACTCCTCGCCTCCGTAACGGCAGGCCAGGGCGTCCGAACCGGTGGCAGCCCGTTCGAGGCAGGCGGCGACGACCCGCAGCGTCTCGTCCCCGAGCACGTGACCGTAGAGGTCGTTGAATGCCTTGAACTGGTCGACGTCCACCATGAGCAGGGCCAGCGAACCGGTCGACGTCTGCCAGTGCCGGTCCAGGTGCTCCTGGAACGCCGACCGGTTGGCGATGCGGGTCATCGCGTCCGTCCGCAGGGACCGCTGCAACTCGGCGTTCGCCTGCTGCAGCTCGGCCTCGGCCCGGCGTCGGATCGCGACCTCGTCCTGGAGCCGCGCCTCCGCCCGCCGCCTGGTGTCGACCTCACGCTCCAGGACCGCGGCGTGCCGTTCGAACGTCTCTGTGTTGAACACGGCCTCCAGCGCCCGGCTGATCCCCAGATACAGGACCTCGCTGGCCATCGCCGAGGGGCCGCCGCTCCGCTCGTAGAGCAGGTACCCGAACTCCGTGCCACCGGCCGAGAGGGAGTACACCGCGAGGCCTCCCCCCCTCAGCTCCTCCCGGCAGGCCTCCGGGAGGAGGTCCCCGGCCGGGAAGGCTCCGTCGCACCCCTCCAGCACCCGGCCGTCGGCGTAGGCGAGGACCAGCCGGGTCGTCCGACCGGTCGTCCGGTCGCCGGTGACCACCTCACCCGCCCCACCGCTGACCCGGTCGGCCCTCGGCGACCCTGATGGGGTGCTCGACCCTGATGGGGTGCTCGACCCGGATGGGGTGCTCGACCCGGATGGGGTGCTCGACCCGGATGGGGTGCCTTCGGAGTCCTCGGGACGTTCGTGCAGGGCGAGGAAGCACCGGGTGATGGCCAGGGTGTCCAGCGATGACGCCAGGACCTCGACGACCTGCTCGACGGAGTTGCAACGGATCATGCTCCGGTGCAGCGCGAGCACGCTGTGCTGGGCCACCAGTTGGCCCTGAGTCGCCCGGGACATGGTCACCGCGGTGTCCAGCCGCTCCTCCAGCGGGATCCCGGTGAGGTCGGTCGATCCCCGGACCACCAGGCGCGAGGGCACCGTGATGCCGCCCCGGATCGGCTCACCGCGCGCCGCGGCCACCAGCGCCTCGGCTGCGGCCGCGCCCTGTGCCTCCAGCCCCTGGTCCACCGTGGTCAGGCCGGGCCACATCATCGACGAGATCCGCTCGTTGTCGAACCCGGTGAGCAGGATGTCCTCGGGCACCCGGAGCCCCTCCGCGGTCAGCGCCCCCAGGACGCCGAGCGCGGACAGGTCGTTCAGGGCGACGACCGCCTCGACGTCCCGGCGCCGCCTCAACAGGTCGAGCATCCCCTGGTAGCTCGCGTGGTGCCAGAAGTGCCCGTCGACGACCAGGTCCTCGTCGACGGGGATGTCCCGAGCAGCCATCTCCTCCCGGAACACCTCCTCGCGGGCGAGGGAGTCCGGTTGGTGCGGGACTCCCCGCACCAACGCCACCCGGGTCACCCGGCAGTCGTCGAGCAGGTGCCGCATGAGCTGGCGCATGCCGGTGACGTTGTCGGCCCGGACGCACGTCCGCCCGCGCGACTCCCGACCTATCCCGACGAAGGGGACACCGAACCCCGAAGCCAGCCGGATGAGCTCGGTCTCGTCCTCGGAGACCTCGCCGCTGGTCCCGATCACGCCGAACGCACGACCGCTGCGCAGGATCTCGGTCAGCACCGGCGGGAGACCGTCGACGAAGGCGTCGTCGATGCAGACGATCACACCGATCCCGTGCTCGGCGAGCACGGGACGGACCCCGTCGACGAGGTGCGTCTGGTACTCCTCGAGCCCGCTGGCGACGAAGACGGCGAGAGGAGCAGAGGCAGCGGCCATGAACCTGCCCATCTCGTCACCCCGGGGGACCTTCTGTCACTCGCTGAAGAGAGACCGGGTCTTCCCCGTGATGGTCGACATCCCGGGCCGGCTCCTTGAGCAGAGGATCCGTCGCCGACCGCCAGGGGCGGCCGGCCACCGGGAGGTCAGTCGACCGGCTCCCCGGCGAGGATCCGGCGGAGCCGGAGGGCGAGGTCGTCCCAGCGCCACCGCTCCGCGACCCAGGCCCGGCCGCGCTTGCCGAAGCGTTCGGCCGTCTCGGGGTCGGCGAGCAGGTCGGCGCAGGCGGTCGCGACCGCCGCGACGTCCCGTCCGTTCACGACGACGCCGTTCTCGCTGTCGAGCACGGCGTCGGGGGCTCCGCCGGAGTCCCCCGCGACGACGGGCAGGCCGGTCGCCGCAGCCTCCAGGTAGCAGATGCCGAGGGCCTCGGGCTCCAGCCCGCCGAGCCGGGTCCGGGTCGGCATGCAGAAGACGTCGCCCGCGTCGTAGTAGGCGGGGGTCCTCGCCCACGGCACCCTGCCGGTCAGCCGCACGTGCTCGGCCAGCCCGAGGCGCTCGACCCGCCGCTCGACGTTCCGGCGGTGCGGACCGTCGCCGACGATGAGCAGCGCCGCCTCGGGGACCCGGGCGCGGATCGCCGGCAGCGCCTCGACGAGCATGTCCTGCCCCTTGCGGGCGACCATCCGGGAGACGCACACCACCACCCGGCGGCCCTCGAGGCCCAGCTCGGCCCGGACCTCCGCTCCCCCGGCCCCCGGGTGGAACGCCGCGTCGTCGACCCCGGGGGTGAGCTGGACCATGCGCGCCGCGGCCTCGGCGGAGAAGGCCGAGGCGATCCGGGACCGGCAGTACTCGCCGAGGTAGGTGACGACGTCGTTGCGGTCGCCGATGCGACGCAGGAGCCGGCGGACGACGGGCACGGCCGACCACCACACCTCGTGCCCGTGGGTCGTCGCGACCGTCCGGGTGACCCCGGCGGCACGCAGCCGCGGAGCCATCAGGCCGAGCGGGGCCGCAGCCCCGAACCAGACCCGGTCGCACCCGTGCGCCCTGGCGATCCCCGCGCTGCGCCGGGCGATCGCCGGGGTCGGGACCATGAGCCGGGACCGGTCCCGGACCACGGGGAACGGCAGGCCGGCGTCGAACGCGGCGTCGCCCCGCTGCCGGGCGGTGTGCACGACGACCTGGTCCGGGGGCATCCGGGACGCCATCGCGAGCACGAACGACTCGATGCCCCCGGTGCGTGGCGGGAAGTCGTTGGTGACGATCAGGGTGCGTCCCGGCATCGTCGTCATCCGGCCCTTCCCGCGAGTCGCCGGACGGCGGCGAGCCACTGGCTCTCGAACGTCGCCTCGTCCGTTCCGAGGACCTCGGCGAACGCCTCGGCGAGGGCCTGGTCCGGGGTCACCGCCGCACCGTCCCGGTCCATCCCGGTCGCGATCCGGTAGAACCGGACGACCTCGTCCGGGTCGGACCGGTCGGCGATGGTCTGCACCGCGAACCAGGAGGCCACATAGGCCGGTGCGACGTCGGTGTGCCGCATGGCGTCGAAGGAGTCCGAGTCCGGCAGCGCCGTCGGACCCTTCCGGGCGCGGACGTCCCGGATCAGGTCCTTGGCGATCTCCCTGCGGGACAGCCCGGTGTTGCGGTAGGCGAGGTAGTCGGCGAACCCCTCCTCCAGCCACAGCGGGGCCGAGACGACGGCGGACGCCCTGGTCGCCACGTGGGTCACCTCGTGGGTGAGCACGATCTGCCGGCCGAGGCTGCCCATCTGGTCGAACGCCGCCGGGTTGAGGATGATCCGGTCCGCGGTGGCGGAGGCCTCGGTCGCGCCCTCCTGCCGGTCCAGCTCGCCGATGGTCACCGCGGCGATCTGCTCCATGCCCGCGGTGCTGTCCCGGCCCAGGAGCTGCGCCATCTGCTCCTTGTCGTCCGGGACGAGGACGACGACGGTCCTCGGCCACGCCCTCCCCCATGCCGCGTCCACCCGCTTGGCGGCCGCGTCGACCTCCTTGGCGTACCGAGCCAGCCGTGCCTGGTGGCGCGCCGTGCCGACGATGAGGCTCCTGTCGCCGTCGACCTCGTACATCTGGCCGAGATCCCACAGGTCCCGCTGGGTGACCCCGTCGGTGTCCGCCGCGACACGCCAGCCGTCCCCCTCCTGGACCACGGTGAGCTGCTGGGACCGCTGGATGTCCCGGGTGTCGGCCGCCAGCCGGTAGGACAGGGTGACGTCGATGAGCCATGCCTGGCCGCCCACCACCCGCTGGCGGTCGGCGGGCAGCGGGCCCGCGTCCCCGTGCACCTGGTACCGCCACGCCGTGACGTGCACCGCCTGGAGCCGCCGGAAGACGAGGGCCTGGGCCTGCCGGTACTGCGGGGCCGAGGACGCGACCGCGGCGAGCCATCCCTCCCGGTCGCCCCGCAGCAGGGCCTCCGCCCTGGCGTCGAGCACCTTCGCCAGCCCGGCGCTGCGGCGCTCGGCCTGCTCGCCGAGGGCAGGGGGCGGCGCGGCCTGGGACAGGGCCTCGGGGTCGCTCGCGCGGGCGGAGGTGGTGCCGCCTGCCCAGTGGGCGGCGACCTGCCACACGGCGGTGGTCGCCAGCAACGAGGCGGACGCCGCCAGGGCGCACACCGCGACGATGATCCGCCACCCGTGCTGTACCGGCCGCCGGTGCGCGTGGCGCCCGATCCGGGGCACCACCTCACCGGGTGGCGTACGACGATGCGCTGCCCGATATCTGGGCGCCCCGCCCCTCGATGTCGACTCGCCCGCCACGGCGTCAGCCTAGTGGCATGTCCCGCCGAGGTGGGATCCCTCACAGGCCGGTTCTCGGTCGTCCCGGCCACGGAGAACCGGCGTACCCGCTACAGACGGACCGCCCCGACATAGCTGTCGAAGATCCCGGAGATCTTGACGAGGTCACCCGTACTGGGCGCGTGCAGCACGAGGCCCCTGCCGAGGTAGATCCCCACGTGGCTGATCGGCGAGTAGAAGAAGACGAGGTCGCCGGGGAGCAGGTCCTGCCGGGACACCCGGGTGCCGTAGGAGTACTGCAGGGCGGAGCTGTGCGGGAGGGACACCCCGGCCTGTGCCCAGGCCATCCGGGTGAGACCGCTGCAGTCCCAGTTGCGCGGACCGGAGGCTCCCCACCGGTACGGCTTGCCGAGCTGGGCGCAGGCGAACCGGAGCACCGCAGCCGCCCGCCGGCTCGGGGCCACCACCGGCACGCCCGTGCAGCTCACCCCGATGCCCCCGGTCCGCCCGGCCGAGCCGGTCCCGCCCTCCGGCGGCTGCCGCAACGCGTCCAGGATCGCCCTGCGGTCCCGGTCCCGGCTGGCCCGCTGCAGCATCATCCGGTCGCGGTAGCTGAGCGACCCCAGCTCGGCCTGGGTCCTGGTGAGCTGCCGGAGCACCTCGCGCCGGTACTCGGCCAGTCGCCTACGCCCCTCCCGCAGGGCCTCCTCCTCGGCCACCACCCGGTCGGCGTCCTCGACGAGCTGGCGTTCGGCGAGTTCGAGCTTCTCCACCAGGTCCGAGCGACGGGTCGCCATCGACGTCACCAGACCGGCCTGGGCGAGCAGGGCCTCGGGATCCTCGCTGAAGGCGAGATCGAGCCCGGAGAAGTGGCCGCGACGGTAGACCTCCGCCGCGAGCAGCCCGAGGCTCTCCCGCGCACGCTCGACCCGCTGCTGCTGCGCGGCGACCCGGTTCCTCGCGGCGATCAGCCTGACCCGGGCGCTGATGATCTCCTCGCGGGTCCGGTTGTACCGCTCGCCCGCCATCGCGGCCTTGACCTCGAGCTTCTGGATCCTGCGGGCCAACTGCTCCACGGTCGGCGCCGCCGGGGCGACGGGAGCCGGGGTCGCCGGGGAGGCGGGAAGCACCGTCGCGAGCGCCACCACGACAGCTCCCGCCGCGACGACGGACCGCGACGGCCGTGCCGTGATCACCCCCTGGCCCGCCCCGACCGTCCGGCCGTCCCACCGGCCGACGCCCCGCCCGGACGTGCGGGTCCCGCGGGACCGACGACTCGACGCTGAACGCAAGACCTCAGGTGCTGAACGCAAGACCTCAGGTGAGGAAGGCACCGTCCACACGCTCCGTCTGTCTCCTCGCGCCCATCAGGGATGGGCATCACCGAAGCACGGCCCGCCACGGAGGGAACCGTGGCGCCCGGACCGCGCGCCCGGGAGGGGAAGGTTGCCGTCGAGAGACGGCCCCGGACAGCTTGGACACCTCACACACGTGCAGTGACTGCATGCGTGCCGGGGGTGACGATAACGAGAATCGCTCGAGGAGACCAAGTTTTCCGCTACTGACAGCGCACGTGTTGTTTCGCACAGTGACATATGTCCGCGTTCACGGGGATCCTGCGCGGCGCCGCTGCCCCGTCACCCTGCGCGGCGCCGCTGCCCCACCCGTCGCGCCGTCAGCGGGGACCGCCCGGCCGGGGTCTCGCCGTGGTCTCCGCCGTCGGCGCCCCGACCCGGCGAGGCGACCGGTGACAGGCGCAGCGGCGGGACCAGGCCCGACCCGGCGAGGACGGCGATCGCCGTGCGCTCGGCGCCGTCCAGCTCGACCGGCACGGTGCTGCCCGTGCCGGAGGGGACGCCGAGCATCACGGTGACGACGCACTCGCCGCACGCCGCACCACGGACCGAACACGTCTCGCAGTCGATGAACACGTCCCCTCCCGACGACCGATGGTGGGGCGGGTGCCGCCCCGTTCGATGCCTACGGGAGGGACGCTACGTCGGGGCACCGACAGTCCCACGGTCAGCGGCGGGTCGGCGGGTCGGCGGGTCGGTCCGCCGGGGCGGGTCGGCTCCTCGGCTCCGCCGACGGTCAGCCGCGGCCGAGGAGCCGCAACAGGGCCGTCGACGGGACGGCCCTCGCCCCGGCGGCCCTGACCCCGGAGGCCACCTCGCCGTCGGAGGACACCACCACGACGACCCGGCCGGGCGGTTCGGCGCGCACCAGCCGCCGGATGAGGTCGTCCGCCGTCGTCCCCGGCTCCGAGAACACGACCCGGACGCCGCGATGCCGGGTGGTGGGGCTCCTGTCGACGTCAGCCCCGTCGAAGCAGCAGGTGACCTCGGCGCCGGTCCTGGCGAGGAGCACCGCGAGCCCGTCCTGCAGCCGCCTGCGCTGCTCGATCAGCGGCAGGGTGCCGTACCCCTCCTTCGTCACGTTGTACCCGTCGACGAGGAGGTGCACCCTCGGCAGCCCGAGCAACCGGTCGAGGGTTGCGGGGTCCTCGGGGGCGTGCGCGCGGGGTCCGACGCTCTCCGCCGGGGACGCCGGCGCCTCCGGGGCGACCACCAGGTCGGCGGGCAGCACGGCCGCCGGGGGGAGGGCGAGCTCCCGGCGCAGGCCGGTCGCGGCCTCGACGATCGTGTCGAGCAGCAGTCGTGCCCTGGCGTCGCCGAGGGACCGCCCCTCCCGGCCTGCCCTGCGCGCCTGCTCGACCTCCCGGGTCGCCTCCCGGACGCGCTCCTCGGCCTGACTCAGGGTGCTCTCCAGCGCGTCCTCCCGCTGCCTCGCCGCGGCGAGGCGCTCGTCGGCCTCCGCCCGGGCGGTCCTGGCCTCGGCCCTGGCCCTGTCGGCGTCCGCGCGCATCCGGCGGACCTCCCGCCGCAGTCCGGTCAGCTCCTGCTGGAGGGCTGCCGCCTCCTCACGGGCCTGCGCGGCCTCGTCCCGGGCCCGGTCGGCCTCCGCCCTCGTCTGCTGCAGGAGGTCGTCGGCGGCGGTCTCCTGTTCCTCGCGGAGCCGGTGCGCCTCGGCCTCGGCCAACGTCCCCGCCAGCAGGGCCAGGATCTCCTCCCACCCCCCCGGCCGGAGCAGGTAGAACCCCGCGGCGAGGACCCGGGGGGCGGCGAGCTCCGGGACCTGCCCGTCGTCGACGGCCTCGGCCAGCTCCGGATGCACCGCCCGCCACGCCCCCGCCACCAGGTGCCGGAACCCCGGCTCCCGTTCCAGGGCCATGGCCAGCGGCCCCGCCCCCGCCCGTGCCCGACGGGCCGGGGCGAACGCCCGCACCCTGCGGAGCACGGCCGGCACCTCCGCCTCGGGGACGCCGCCGAGGGTCCTGGCCGCCAGGTCGACGAGGTCCCGCCGCACCTCCTCGGGAAGACCGGGAGCGGACGGCGGGGTGGTCACGTCTGCGAGCCTACGTCGTGCTCCCGCCGAGCCGGGGCAGCCCCGCCCGGGCGCCTCCGACGAGGAGGTCACCCTCCGCGGTGCCGGAGGGGCGCCTCCGCCACTGTCGGTACGTGGTCATACCGTCACCTCGTGACCACCGCGCCCGCCGATCAGGGGACGGCCGTCGCCACGGCCGGACAACGGCTGATCGCCGTGCAGGGGACGCTCGACGAGCTGGGCTCCCCGCTGTCGGAGGTCACCTTCGTCGTCGTCGACCTGGAGACCACCGGCGGGTCGCCGAAGGACTGCGGGATCACCGAGATCGGGGCGGTCAAGGTCCGCGGCGGCGAGGTGGTCGGCGAGTTCCAGACCCTGGTGAACCCGGGCGTGCCGATCCCGCCGTTCATCGCCGTGCTGACCGGGATCACCGACGCGATGGTCGCGACGGCCCCCGGCATCTCCGCCGTGCTGCCGTCCTTCCTCGAGTTCGCGGCCGGCGCCGTGCTGGTCGCGCACAACGCGCCCTTCGACATCTCCTTCCTGCGCGCGGCCTGCGCCGGTACCGGGTCCCCGTGGCCGGGCGCCGAGGTCGTCGACACGGTCCGGCTCGCCCGCCTGGTCCTCGACCGGGGCGAGGTCCGCAACCACAAGCTGGGCACCCTCGCGAGGTACTTCCGCTCCCGGGTGGTCCCCGAGCACCGCGCCCTCGGGGACGCCAGGGCCACCGTCGACGTGCTGCACGGGCTGCTGGAGCGGGTCGGCAACCAGGACATCCGGTCCCTGGAGGAGCTGCGCTCCTTCACCTCCCCCGTGCCGGCCCCCGTCCGGCGCAAGCGCCACCTCGCCGACGGCCTCCCGCACGCCCCCGGGGTGTACCTGTTCCGGGACCGCCGGGACCGGGTGCTCTACGTCGGCACCTCCGTCGACATCCGGGCGCGGGTCGCCAGCTACTTCACCGCGGCCGAGCGCCGCGGCCGGATGACCGAGATGATCTCCCTCGCCGAGCGGGTGACCCCGGTCGTCTGCGCCACCGCGCTGGAGGCGAGGGTCCGCGAGCTGCGGCTCATCGCCGAGCACGCCCCGCCCTACAACCGGCGCTCACGCTTCCCCGACCGGGTGCCGTGGGTGAAGCTGACCGTCGAGTCCTTCCCGCGGCTGTCGATCGTCCGCGAGGTGCGCCACGACGGCTCGGCCTACATCGGTCCCTTCACCTCCCGGTCCCAGGCCGAGTTCGCCGTCGACGCCCTCCACGACGCCTTCCCGCTGCGCCGGTGCCACCGGCGGCTGCCCGGCACCCCGGCCGCGGACGCGACGTCCTGCGCTCTCGCCGAGATGGGCCGCTGCGGGGCGCCGTGCGTCGGCGGGACGGACCGGGCGGGTTACGCCGAGGTCGTGGACGCCGTCCGCCGCGCCTTCGTCGAGGACGCGACGACGGTGACGACGGCGGTCCTCGCCCGGGTGGAGTCGCTGGCCGGGCAGGAGCGCTTCGAGGAGGCGGGCGTGCACCGCGACCGGCTGCTCGCCTACCTCGCCGGAGCCGCGAGGGCCCAGCGCCTCACCCCGCTCGCGACCGCGGCGGAGCTCGTCGCGGCCCGGCGCACCGAGCCCGGCGGGTGGGAGCTCGTCCTGGTCCGGCACGGGCGGCTCTCCGGGACCACCGTCAGCCCTCCCGGGGCCGACCCGCAGCCTGCGATGGAGGCGCTCCGGGCCACCGGCGAGGTCGTCGCCCCGCCCCCACCACCCATGCCCGCGGCCCATCCGGAGGAAACCGAG
Source organism: Actinomycetales bacterium (assembly GCA_012719445.1). Lineage (GTDB taxonomy): Bacteria > Actinomycetota > Actinomycetes > Actinomycetales > Kineosporiaceae > JAAYAH01. Next base: position 34,242 of record JAAYAH010000045.1, read on the forward strand.
GAGGTCCTGCGATGGCTGGAACGCCCCGGCATCCGGCTCGTCGCCCTCGACGGCAGCTGGTGGTGCCCGATCACCGGGGCGGCGGCGGTGAGGGCGAGGCTCGACGCCCCATAAGCTCGGAGCACCCACTGCGGCACCGAAGGAGTACCCATGATCACAGCCATCGTGCTGGTGAAGACCGACGTCGACCGGATCCCCGAGGTCGCCCAGGAGATCGCGGAACTGGACGGGGTGAGCGAGGTCTACTCGGTGACCGGCGAGGTGGACCTGGTGGCGATGGTCCGGGTCCGCGAGCACGAGCAGCTCGCCGGGGTCATCGCGGAGCGGCTGAGCAAGGTGCCGGGGGTCCGCTCGACGACCACCTACCTCGCCTTCAGGACCTATTCCAGGCACGACCTCGACGCGGCCTTCGCCCTCGGCCTCAACGGGGACTGAGGCCGGCGCCCGACCCGGGCCTACCGGTTCGAGGCCTCGATCCAGCGGTCCAGCAGCCCGGCCGCCGCGCCGCTGTCCACGGACTCCTGGGCGACCTTCAGCCCTGCGGCGAGGCGGTCGACGAGGGTGCCCGAGCCGACGCCTGCCGCCACCAACGCCGCCGCGGCGTTGAGCAGGACGGCGTCCCGCACCGGGCCCCCGGCCCCGCCGAGCATCCGGCGCACGACCGCGGCGTTGTGCGCCGCGTCCCCGCCGCGGAGGTCCTCCAGCCGGGCCGTGGGGATGCCGAGGTCGGCCGGGTCCACCCGGTCCTCGGTGACCTGCCCGCCGGACACCACCCACACCTGGGACGGCGCGGCCGTCGACAGCTCGTCGAGTCCGTCCTCGCCCCGGAAGACGAGGGCCGAGCCGCCCCGCGCGGCGAGCACCCCGGCGAGGATCGGCGCCATCCGCAGGTCGGCGACCCCGAAGGCCCCGGCACCCGGCTGGGCGGGGTTCGTCAGCGGGCCAAGGAAGTTGAAGGCCGTGGCGACCTTGAGCCCACCGCGGACGGCGGCCGCGTGCCGCATGGACGGGTGGAAGACCTGGGCGAAGCAGAAGGTGATCCCGACCTCGGTCGCCAGCTCCGCGACCCGGGCGGGAGGCGCGGTGATCCGGACGCCGAGCGCCTCCAGGACGTCGGCCGCGCCGGACTTCGAGGACGCCGCCCGGTTGCCGTGCTTGACCACCCGGTGCCCCGCCCCGGCCACGACGAGCGCCGCCATGGTGGAGATGTTGACGGTGTGGGCACGGTCGCCGCCGGTACCGACGATGTCGACGCACGGGCCGGGGACGTCGATGCGGACGGCGTGCCGCAGCATCACCTCGACGAGGCCGCGCATCTCGTCGACCGTCTCGCCCTTGGCCCGGAGCGCGACGAGGAACCCGGCCAGCGGTACCGGGTCCGCCTCCCCGCCCATCACCTGGTCCATGGCCCAGGCGGTGCGCTCGCGGTCCAGGTCCGTGCCGGCGATCAGCGTCGAGATGAGATCGGGCCAGGTGTGTCCGGCGGTCCGTCCGCCGACGACCGGGAGTGTCATCGCGTCCCCGTCCTTCCGTCCGAGCGCTTCGTCGTGGTACCGCCCGCGGCTCTGGTTCCGGTGCCCGAGGCCCTCGGACCGGCTCCCGGAGCCCGTGGACCGGTGCCGACGCCCTTGCGCGTCCTGGCGGTCGCTGCCTTGCCGGCCGTCGCGGCCGCGGCCTTGCCGCCCCGGGCGGCCGTACCTCCGCCCGCCCCGGCCGAGGCCGCGCGGGCCCTGAGCTCACGGGCCAGTTCGGCGACCGCGCCGGCGACCACCACGGGGTCCAGCGGATAGGGGACGACGTGGTCGGCCATCGACCAGGTGGCCAGCCACACGTCGTCCGGGCGGGCGATGAGCAGCAGCACCGGCGGGCAGGAGGCGAGCTCGTCCTTGAGCTGACGGCACACGCCCATGCCACCGGCTGGCGAGGCCTCGCCGTCCAGGACCACCAGGTCGATCCCGCCTGCGGCGACGCGCTCGAGGACGGCCGGAGCGGTGGCGCACTCGATCCACTCCACGGGGGGGACGTCGGGGGCCGGGCGACGGCCGACGGCGAGCCGCACCGCGGCACGGGTGTCGACGCTGCTGCTGTACACCAGGACGGACAGCGTCCGCTGCCCCGAGGTGCTCGTCCCAGACGGTGTCGGCACGGGGGTCCTCGTCATCGATCGTCTCCGGGTCAGGCGCCGTGCGGCGCGGTGACGCCCCGGCGGTCGCGGGCCAGGTGCCGGTCCCGGCCGGTGCACGGCGATCGTACTCGGCGGCCGGGACACCGTCCGGGCAGCCCGCGCCGGAACCGACCCCTCACGCTAAGCGAACCCTTCGTGATCCAGATCACCAGATTGCCGTCGCCGGGTCATAATGGCCCGGTGGTGACCACCTCGGAGCTCGACAGCTCGCTCGCCGACCCCCCGCTGCCGGCCCGCGAGCGCAGACCGTTCCCCGGCGTCGACCCGGTCGCCGGGGTGGCCCGGCCCAACACGGTGCAGGTCGGCACCATCGTGTGGCTGGCGAGCGAACTCATGTTCTTCGCCGGGCTGTTCGCGATGTACTTCACCATCCGCTCGGTCTCACCAGCGCTGTGGCAGGAGGGACCGGAGCGACTGGACATCCCCTTCTCCCTCGCCAACACGACGGTCCTGGTGCTCAGCTCGGTGTGGTGCCAACTCGGCGTGCACGCGGCGGAGCGCTACCAGGCACGGGCACGGGGCCCCTGGTGGATGCCGTGGACCCGGGAGCACGGCTGGGGCAACTGGGGCATGCGCGAGTGGTACGGCCTCACCCTGCTGTCCGGGACGGTGTTCGTCGCCGGACAGGCCGTCGAGTACGCCAAGCTCGTCGCCGAGGGCCTGACCATCTCCTCCGACGCCTACGGCTCGGTGTTCTTCCTCACCACCGGGTTCCACGGCCTGCACGTCATCGGCGGGCTCGGCGCCTTCGTCCTGCTGCTCGCGAAGACCCTCTCCGTCCGTCGCTTCGCCAGGTCCGAGGCGATCGGCGCCATCGTCGTCTCCTACTACTGGCACTTCGTCGATGTCGTCTGGATCGGCCTGTTCACCGTCATCTACATCCTCCGATGACCACCCCGCAGATGAACCCTCCGCAGCCGACCGCCGAGGCACGCGGCGCCGGGAAGGACACCGTGACCGCACCCACCGCACGCCGTCGTCGACGCATGGCGACGGCCCTGCTCGTCCCCATCGGGCTCCTCACCACCGGGCTCGCCTACACACTCCTGGCCCCTGGCTCCGCCGGGGCGGCTCCGACGGGAGCCGAGGACGTGAGCGCCGGCAGGGAGCTGTTCCTGGCCAACTGCTCCACCTGTCACGGGATCGACGCCGGAGGGCGCGACCTCGCGCCGTCCCTGGTCGGGGTGGGCGCGGCCGCGGTCGACTTCCAGGTGGGGACGGGTCGGATGCCGCTGCGTGCCAGCGGCCCCCAGTCACCCAAGGGCAGCAAGGTCACCTTCAGCCAGGAGGAGATCCGACGACTCGCCGCGTACGTGGCCAGCCTCGGGCCCGGCCCGGAGATCCCCGGGGCGTCGGCGGTCGACCCCACCCTCGGCGACCCGTCCAGGGGGGCGCTGATCTTCCGGACCAACTGCGCCATGTGCCACAACTTCGCGGGCAAGGGCGGTGCCCTCACCCAGGGCAAGTACGCGCCGGACCTGTCCGACACCAGCCCGACGCACATCTACGAGGCCATGCTCACCGGCCCCGGGTCCATGCCCGTCTTCGCCGACACGACCCTCGACTCCGAGAGCAAGCGCGACATCATCGCCTACCTCGACACCATCAACGAGGCACCGAGCCCCGGCGGTCTCGCCCTCGGCTCCCTCGGCCCGGTCAGTGAGGGCCTCGTCGCCTGGGTCGTCGGGCTCAGCGCCCTCATCGGCTGCGCCGTCTGGGTGGGGGCGAGGAGCTCGTGACCGACGACGACCGGAGAGACGCCGTGACCCCGCAGCAGCGCCAGGAACCCGACAGCGGCAACGCCCCCGCCGTCCCTGCGGCAGGACCCGCGCCGGCAGGGGAACCGGAACCGCCGGAGGGGCAACCGGTCCCCGACCGGTTCGAGGACCCCGGGCTGCCGGAGCACCGGCCCCGGTCGACGGACCGCGACCCGCGGGCTGCCCGCCGGGCCGAGTTCCAGGTCGCCGCGCTGTTCAGCCTCTCGGTGACGGGCACCCTCCTCGCCCTTGCCGCGTACTACACGGTTCAGGTCGAGGACGACCTCGGGGTCGCCGAACTGCTCGGCCGGCTCCGGCTGTCCACCCTGCTGCTGGGGATCGGCCTGTTCCTCGCCCTGTTCTGCGTCGGCGCGGGCGTGGTGCACTGGGCGCGGAGGCTGATGCCCGGCGAGGAGTGGACCGAGCACCGGCACGTGCTGCGCGGCAGCGACACCGACCGGGCCGAGGCGCGGCGGATCCTCGCCGACGGCGCCGCGGAGTCCGGGCTGGGCCGCCGTCCCCTGATCAGGAACACCCTCGTCGGTGCGCTCGCCCTGGCTCCCCTGCCCGCGATCGCCCTGCTGCGCGACACCGGGCCGCTGCCGGAGGACAGCCTGTCCCGGACGTTCTGGCGTGCCGGGCTGCACCTGGTCCGCGACCCCGAGGGCGGCCGGATCCGGCCGGACGACCTCGTCGTCGGGTCGGTCGTGCACGTCATGCCGGAGGGGGTCGACGAGGCCGAGCACCCGTTGGAGGAGCGGGCCAAGGCTGCGGTGCTGGTGATCCGGCTCGACCCGGAGGACCTCGACCAGGAGAGCCTCGGCGGCGCCCACGAGGGGATCGTCGCCTACTCGAAGATCTGCACCCACATGGGCTGCCCGGTGGGGCTGTACGAGCAGCAGACCCGCCACCTGCTCTGCCCGTGCCACCAGTCGACCTTCGACGTGTCCCGGCACTGCCAGGTCATCTTCGGCCCGGCGAAGCGGCCGCTGCCCCAACTGCCGCTGACCGTCGACCCCGAGGGATACCTGGTGGCGGCGGACGGATTCCGGGAGGCCGTCGGACCGAGTTTCTGGGAGCGGGGATGAGCGTCACCGACGAGCCGGCCGCGACGGGAGCCGGGGGCGAGGAGATCGGCGTGCCCGACGGGACGGACCGCGGGACGGGAGGCCCGTCGACGGCGGGTCCGGCCGGGAGCGGGGGCACGCGGACGGCGAGGGCCGCCGGGGCCGTTGGCACCTTCGCCGACGAGAGGTTCGGGGCCAGCAGGATCGTGCGGGGCTTCGCCCGGAAGGTCTTCCCCGACCACTGGTCGTTCATGCTCGGTGAGATCGCCCTCTACAGCTTTGTCGTCCTGCTCATCACCGGGGTGTTCCTCACCCTGTTCTACGTGCCGAGTGTCGCGCCGACGACCTACGAGGGCAGCTACGCGCCGTTGAACGGCCAGCAGGTCTCCGAGGCCTACGCCTCGACCCTGCGGCTGTCCTTCGACGTCCGCGGCGGTCTGCTGGTCCGGCAGATCCACCACTGGTCGGCCCTGGTCTTCGCGGCGGCGATCCTCGTGCACATGTTCCGGGTGTTCTTCACCGGGGCGTTCCGCAAGCCGCGGGAGCTGAACTGGGTGGTCGGGGTCGTGCTCGCACTGCTGGCGATCTTCGAGGGCTTCGCCGGCTACTCGCTGCCGGACGACCTGCTGTCCGGGACGGGACTGCGGATCGCCTCGAGCATCCTGCTGTCGATCCCCTTCGTCGGCTCCTACCTGAGCTCGTTCCTCTTCGGCGGCGAGTTCCCCGGGGAGGCGTTCATCCCCCGGCTGTACACGATCCACGTGCTGATCCTGCCCGCGGTGTTCGTCCTCCTGATCAGCGCCCACCTGTTCATGGTGGTGCTGCACAAGCACACCCAGTATCCGGGCCCTGGCCGCCGCGACGACAACGTCGTCGGCTACCCCTTCTACCCGGTGTACCTCGCGAAGGCCGGCGGGTTCTTCTTCATCGTCGCCGGCATCACCACGCTCATGGCCGCGGTCTTCACCATCAACCCCATCTGGGCCTACGGGGCCTACGACCCCTCGCCGGTGACCGCCGGCTCGCAGCCGGACTGGTACATGGGGTTCCTCGACGGGGCGGCCCGGCTGGCTCCCGGCTGGTGGGAGTTCACCGCGTTCGGGCACACCGTCTCGCTCAACGTCCTGCTTCCGGCGGTGGTGCTCCCCGGGGTGCTGAGCATCGTGGCGATCCTGTACCCCTGGCTGGAGTCCTTCGTCACCCGCAGCCGGCGCGAGCACCATGTCCTGGACCGCCCCCGCAACGCCCCGACCCGCACCGGGCTCGGCGTCATGGCGATCACCTTCTACCTGCTGCTGCTCGTCAGCGGCGGCAACGACATCATCGCGACCCAACTGCATCTGTCGATCAACGCCATCACCGTCGCGCTCCGGGTCCTCGTCATCGCGCTCCCACCGATCGCCTTCCTCGTCACCAAGCGGATCTGCCTCGGCCTGCAGCGCCGGGACCGGGACCTGGTGCTCCACGGCCGGGAGACGGGACGGATCGTGCGGACCGAACAGGGTGAGGTGTACGAGGTGCACGAGCCGATCGACGAGCGGGAGCGGTGGCGCCTGGTCCAGCACCAGGCGCACCGGCCCTACGAGCCGCCGTCGCCGGACGAGACCGGGAGCGGGAACGGGCACTCCGTCACCGTCCGGGACCGGCTCCGCAGCCGGCTCAACCGCTTCTACTTCCGGGACCGGGTGGACCCGGTGACCCCTGCCGAACTGGCCGCAGCCCAGGCGTCGGGCCACGGGACCGGACCCGGCCACGGCACCGGCGAGGGCCGCAGCACGGAAGCCCCGAGCACCGAGGCCGCGGGGACGACGACGGAGCGGTGACGACCGGACCATGGCACGACCGGACCATGCACGACCGGCGGGTGTCAGGAGCCGCGGGCCCACTCGGCGAAGGACTTCTGCCAGGCGGTGTACCCGTTGCCCCACTCCAGGGGACGCGGGCTGCCCTTGTAGATCACCACGTCGCCGATCGAGGAGTTGTCGTACAACCAGCGGGCGTTCGCCGTGCTCATGCCGGTGCAGCCGTGGCTGACGTTCGCGTGTCCCTGGGAGCCGACGGACCACGGAGCCGCGTGCAGGAACTCACCGCTGTGAGTGAGCCGCATCGCGTAGTCGACGACGAGGTCGTAGTACTCGGGATCGTCCTTGTCGATCCCGGTCGTCTCCGCCCGCATCCGGCGGGTGCGTTCCCTGGTCATGATCACCTTGACGCCGTTGCGGGTCTCGAACCCCCGCTTCCCCGTGGTGATCGGAATCGTCCTGACCACGGACCCGTTGCGCCGGACCGTCAACGTGTGCGCGTCCACGTCCACCGTGCTCACCATCGCCGCGCCGATGCGGAAACGCACCGTGTGGGAGACCCCGCCCCAGTAGCCGGGTGACAGCTCGAGCCCCCGGAGGTCCCTGGTCACCGTCACCTTCGTCCCGCTCGGCCAGTACGACCTCGGGCGCCACTGGACCTGTTGCGAGGACATCCAGCGCCATGCCCCCTTGACCTTCGGCGTGCTGGTGACCTTGAGCGCCTTGAGGACGGAGCTGCGGGCGCTGTCCCGCACCGGCACCCCGAAACTGACGATCACCGGCATACCCACCCCGACGGTCGACCCGGTCAGCGGGGTGACGCTCGCCGAGATGGTCGCGCGGGGGGTCAACGTGCGGAAGGACGAGGTGGAGAAGATCTCCTTGCCGGTCGTGTCGATCGCCCACGCGGACACCGTGTAGGTCTCGGCCGTCCTCAGCAGCTGCCTGCTCCGCCAGAGCGACCCGTCCGCGGCGAGCCTGCCCTCCAGCTCCCTGCCGTCGTCCGGGGCGACGGTGACCCGGGTCAACCGGCTGCGGTAGGCACGCACCACGACGTCGCGATCCGGCCGGGCCGAGCGACTGCCGGGATCAGGGGTCACCGAGATCTCGGGGACGGTCTTCACCATCCCGGAGGCGGCGTTGGCGTGGGCGAGCTCGAGCGGTGACGACGCCCCGCCCCTCGCCTCCTCCTGCCCGCAGGCCCCGAGACCCAGTACCAGCACGACGACGAGCGTTCTCGCGACGCGCACTACCCCTCCTCCGACGCGCCTGGTGGGCGACCAGCCACGCATCACGAACGAACCACCCGTACCAAGGACGTACCGGAGGCCCGGTAGGTTGCCTCACCGGGACCGCCGATGCGGCAGACCGGCAACCCGTCGCGAATACTCACCGTCAGCGAGCGTACCCTCCCCGCTGGAACTCGAAGACCCACCCGACGGTGGCGAGGACCACGAGCGGCAGCCCGATGAGGACCAGCCACCACCCGACGGCCAGGCCAGCGAAGGTGAGCGCGGTCGCGACGGCCACGGCGAGCGGCCACCAGGAGTGCGGCGCGAAGGTCCCGAGCTCGCCGGCGCCGTCGGAGACCTCCCCTGCCGGGTCGTCCTCCGGACGCTCGTCGATCCTCCGCGACAGCGCGCCGAGGTAGAGCCCGATGAGCCCGGACAGACCGGCCGCGAGCAGGATGGCGGTGGTGCCGACCTCCTCGTCCCAGTCGGTGACGACGCCGTAGACGATCCCGACCGGGGCGAAGAAGACCATCCCGGCCACGAAGACCCTGGCCTCGATCCTCACGACACCTCCCGCGTCTCCCCCGGGCCCCTGACGGGCTCGTTCACCCCGCCGGCCCGGTGCGCGTACTGCTCCTGCGCGCTCTCCGGATGGTGCAGGTCGAAGGCCGGCCGCTCCGACCGGATCCGCGGCAGCGAGGTGAAGTTGTGCCGCGGAGGCGGGCAGGAGGTGGCCCACTCCAGGGAACCGCCGTACCCCCAGGGATCGTCGACGGTGACGGCGGGAGCCCTCCGCCAGGTGGCGTAGACGTTCCAGAGGAACGGCAGCACCGAGACGGCGAGCAGGAAGGCCCCGAGGGTGGAGAGCTGGTTGAACGCCGTGAACCCGTCCTCCGGCAGGTAGTCCGCGTAGCGCCGGGGCATGCCCTCGACGCCGAGCCAGTGCTGGACCAGGAACGTGGTGTGGAAGCCCACGAAGGTCAGCCAGAAGTGGACCTTCCCGAGCCGCTCGTCGAGCATCCGGCCGGTGAGCTTGGGCCACCAGAAGTAGAACCCGGCGAACATCGCGAAGACGACGGTCCCGAAGACGACGTAGTGGAAGTGGGCCACCACGAAGTAGCTGTCGGTCAGGTGGAAGTCCAGCGCGGGCGAGGCCAGGATGACGCCGGTCAGCCCGCCGAAGAGGAACGTGGTGAGGAAGCCGAGCACCCAGAGCATCGGGGTCTCGAAGCTCAGCGCCCCCCGCCACATCGTGCCGATCCAGTTGAAGAACTTCACCCCGGTCGGCACCGCGATGAGCATCGTCATGAAGGCGAAGAACGGCAGCGCGACCTGTCCGGTGCCGTACATGTGGTGGGCCCAGACCGTCACCGAGAGACCGGCGATCGCGATCGTGGCGAAGACAAGGGGCTTGTACCCGAAGATCGGTTTCCGGCTGAACGCCGGGATGATCTCGGTGACGATGCCGAAGAACGGCAACGCGATGATGTAGACCTCGGGATGGCCGAAGAACCAGAACAGGTGCTGCCACAGCAGCGGCCCGCCGGTGGCCGGGTCGAACACGTGTGCCCCGAGCCTGCGGTCGGCGGCGAGCGCCAGCAGCGCCGCGGCGAGGGCGGGGAAGGCCATCAGCACGAGCACGCTGGTGATCAGCACGTTCCAGGTGAAGATCGGCATCCGGAACATGGTCATGCCCGGTGCCCGCATGCACACGACCGTGGTGATGAAGTTGACGGCACCGAGGATGGTGCCGAACCCGCCGAGGGCCAGGCCGAGCACCCACAGGTCCGCACCGAGCCCCGGCGAGTAGATCGCATTGGACAGCGGGGCGTAGGCGAACCAGCCGAAGGACGCCGCACCGGCCGGGGTGAGGAACCCCGCGGCCGCGATGAGCCCGCCGAAGAGGTACAGCCAGTAGGACAGCATGTTGAGGCGGGGGAAGGCGACGTCCGGCGCCCCGATCTGCAGCGGCATGATCGCGTTGGCGAACCCGGCGAACAGCGGGGTCGCGAAGAGCAGCAACATGATCGTGCCGTGCATGGTGAAGAGCTGGTTGTACTGCTCCTTGGTGGCGACGACCTGGAGCCCCGGCTGGAACAACTCGGCCCGGATGACCAGAGCCATCACCCCGCCGAGCAGGAAGAAGGCGAACGAGGTGACCAGGTAGAGGTTGCCGATCACCTTGTGGTCGGTCGAGGTCAGCCAGGACACGACCCTGGCCCCCGGCCCGGGGCCGGACACCGGGACGAGGGAGGTCCTGGCACGCGGCCCGGAGGGGCGGCTCGGGGACGCTCCCTCCCGCGGCGAGATCGCGATGGTCACGGCTCGGTCCTCCCGTCGCCAGGTGCCGATCCGGTGGCCGCCGACGCTGTGCCCGCCGCCCCGGTGCCTGCATGCTCAGTGCCTGCCGAGGCCGTGCCCCCTCCGCCGAGGTCCGCCCCCAGCCGACCGACCTGGCCCTTGGCCCGCAGCTCGGCGAGGTGCGCGTCGTACTCGCCCCTCGGGACGACCCTGACGTTGAAGAGCATCTCCGAGTGGTACTCGCCGCAGAGCTCGGCGCACTTGCCCCGGTAGGTGCCGACCCGCTGCGGCACCACCTGGAAGGTGTTGACGATCCCCGGGATCGCGTCCAGCTTGTAGAGGAAGGCCGGGATCCAGAAGGAGTGGATGACGTCCCGGGACGTGATCAGGAACTCGACCCGCTCGTTCACCGGCAGGTAGAGCGTCGGCAGGCCGGCCTCGGCCCCCGGCTCACCGGTGAGCTCGGCCTGGACGCCCGTCTCGTAGACGCCCTCGTCGAGGTGGTTGAAGTCCCACGACCACTGCTTGCCGACGACCTCGATCCGCAGGTCCGGCCGGGCACTCGTGTCGGCGATGGCCGCCTGGTCCCGCGCGGTGAAGAAGAAGAGCACCGCGATCATCAGCAGCGGGACCACGGTGTAGGTGATCTCCAGCGGCAGGTGGTAGCGGACCTGTTCCGGCATGTCCGTGGCGTCCCGGCGCCGCCGGTACACGACGACGGACCACAGGATGAGCCCCCACACCAGGACACCCACCGCGAGGGCTGCCAGCCAGGAGCCGTTCCACAGCTCCATGATCCGCCCGGTCTGGTTGGTGGTGTCCCGCTCCGACGGCAGGAAGCCCTTGCCGACCTGCTCCCCGCATCCGGACAGCGCCGTGGCCACGCCGACGGCGACGACCGCGACAACCGACCGACGGAGGAACGGACGACGGGGCACACGGTTCGCCGGGTGTTGACGCACGGCTGCCTCTCCACGACCAACCCCGCGGGGGTCCCCTGCTGAGGTTAGGGAATCCTACTTGTTTCAGATCACAGTACCCCGAGGGCTGCCCGCGCACCGCATCGAGACAGGGGGCACCCGACCCGAGGGGACGGCGCCGGCCGGCCCCCACCTCGCCGGGTCCCGGCCGGCGCACTAGCGTCCTGCCGTGGTCACCTCGTCCCCGCCCCGCCGGGTGTACCTGGACGCCGCGGCGAACGCTCCCCTGCTCCCGGAGGCGCGGGAGGCGCTGCTCGCGGCGATCGACGACGGCTGGGCCGACCCGAGGCGGCTGCACCGCGAGGGACGCCGCGCCGGGCTGCTCCTCGACGGCGCCAGGGAGACGGTGGCCGCCCTGCTGGGAGCGCGCACCGAGGAGGTCTCCTTCACCGGCGGTCACGCGCAGGCGGTGCACGCGGCGGCCCTCGGCGTCCTGGCGGCCCGGCACCGCGCCGGGGGCGGGATGGTCGTCTCCGCCGTCGAGCACTCCGCCGTGCTCGCCGCGGCCACGAGGGCGACCGAGGTGCGCAGCATCGCCGTCGACCGGTCGGGGCGGGTCGACGTCGCGGCCTTCGTCGCCGCCGTGCGGTCGGGCGGGGTCTCGCTCGCCTGCCTCCAGGCGGCGAACGGCGAGGTGGGCACGCTGCAGCCGGTGGCGGAGGTGATCGAGGACGCCCGCTCGGCCGGCGTCCCTCTCCTCGTCGACGCCGCCGCCTCGGCGGGGCACCACGCGCCGTCGACCGCCTGGGACCTGCTCACCGCCGACCCCCGCGCCTGGGGCGGGCCGGGCGGGATCGGCGTGCTGGCGGTGCGGTCCGGGGTGCGCTGGCGGTCGCCGTACCCGGAGCACGACGGGCCGGAACGGGTGCCGGGCTCCGTCGACGTCCCGGCCGCCCTCGCCTGCGCCGTCGCGTTGCGGGTGACCGACGACGCCCGCGCGGAGGAGGGGCCGCGCCGGGCAGGGCTGGTCGACGCGATCCGCGCGACCGCCGCGGGCGTGCCCGACACCGAGGTGCTCGGGGACCCGGAGCACCGGCTCCCGCACGTGGTCACGTTCTCCAGCCTCTACGTCGATGGGGAGGCCGTCGTCGACGAACTGGACCGGGCGGGCTTCGCCGTGGGATCGGGCTCCGCGTGCACCGCCTCGACGCTGCGGCCGAGCCACGTCCTCGCCGCGATGGGGGTGCTCACCCACGGCAACGTGCGGGTGGGGCTCCCGCTGCGGGTCGCCGCGGCGGACGTCACCGCCTTCCGGGACGCCCTGCCCGGCGCGATCGCCCGGGTCAGGTCCCTGTTGACCGACCCCGCAGCCGACTCCCCCGTCACCGAGCCGGTGGCCCAGCCGGTCACGGCGCCGACCACCGAGCCGGTCGAGGTCGACGCCAGGGGGCTGCGCTGCCCGCTCCCGCTGGTGCGGCTGGCCTCGGCGACCAGGGACCTGGCGGAGGGGACGGTGGTGCGCGTGCTCAGCACCGACCCCGCCGCGGGACCCGACCTCGTCGCCTGGTGCAGGGCACGCGGACACGCCCTGCTCGCCCAGGACCCCCTGCCGGACCCGTCGCCGGGAGCCCGTGAGCCGGGCCTGGTCAGCCTGGTCCGGCTCGGAACGCCGCTGGAGGGTCGAGGCTGACCGCTCGGCGCACCAGGGCCAGGTACTCCTCGCGGGAGACGTCGACCACGCCGAGGGACGCCAGGTGCGGGGTCCGCCACTGCACGTCGAGCAACCGGTCCGGCTCGCCGTCGGCCGCGAGCAGCCGGACCAGGGCGAGCAGGGCGACCTTCGACGCGTCGGTCACCCGGTGGAACATCGACTCCCCGGCGAACAGGCCGCCGACGGCGACCCCGTAGAGCCCTCCGGCCAACTCGCCGTCCCGCCAGCACTCCACCGAGTGCGCCCAGCCGAGGGCGTGCAGGCGCCGGTAGGCGCGGGCCACCGGCGGGGTGATCCAGCGTCCGGGACGCGACGGGTCGGCACAGGCCATGACCACGTCGCCGAAGGCGGTGTCCACGGTGACCTCGAAGCGGCGCCCGGACCGGGCGAGGGACCGGCTGACCCGGAGACCCTCCAGCGGGAGGACGCCCCGGGGATCCGGTGACCACCAGCCGAGGGGGCCTGCGCCGTCCGTGCCGAGCCCCATCGGGAAGACCCCCGCCCGGTAGGCGGCGAGCAGGGTGCCGGGGTCGAGGTCGGCACCGACCGCGACGAGGTCCTGCCCGGGCTCGGCGAGCTCCGGCTCGAAGACGTACCGGCTGGGCGGCGGCTCGACCGACCCGGCCTCACCCCCGGTCACCGTGCCGGGACCCCGGTCACCACGTCGCGCCCCCGGTCACCGCTCCGGCACGAGGGCCAGGCGCCGCTCCACCTCACCGGCGGTGGCCGGCCCGTAGGCGGCCTCGATCCGGGCGGCGAGCTCTCCCGGCTCGATCACGTACTCCTGGGTGCCCACGGTCTCGATGACCAGGGTCGCCATGGCGCTGCCCAGTTCGGCGCAGCTCCGGTGGTCCAGCCCCCAGGCCAGCCCGCCGAGGAACCCGGCACGGAAGGCGTCACCGACGCCGGTGGGGTCGGCGATCCTTCGCGCCGGGACGACAGGGACCTCGAGCCGCCACGGTCCGCCGTCCGTCCGCTCCCGCCGCCCCCCGGTACCGCTCTCGACGACGACGCCGTCCTCGCCGTAGGTGGTCACCCGGACGCCGACCCTGGCCAGGACGTCCGCGTCGCTCCAGCCGGTCTTGCGCTGGATGAGAGCCGCCTCGTAGTCGTTGCTGAACAGGTAGTCGGCGCCGTCGATGAGGTCGCGGACGAGTTCCCCGTCCGACCAGGTGAGCTGCTGGGAGGGGTCGGCGGCGAAGCTGACCCCGGCGGCCCGGCACTCCCGGGTGTGCCGGAGCATGGCGGCGGGATCGTTGGGGCAGACGACCACGAGGTCCAGGGGCTGCCCGCCGGTCACCGCGGCGAGTTCGATCTCCTTGGCCTCGGACATCGCGCCGGGGTAGAAGGACGCGATCTGTGCCTGGTCCCGATCGGTGGTGCAGACGAAGCGCGAGGTGTGCGCCGTCGACGAGATCCGGACCCCGCCGCAGTCGACCCCGTGCCGTTCCAGCCAGGCCCGGTACTCGTCGAAGTCGGTGCCCGCCGCCGCGACGAGGAACGGGTTCACCCCGAGACAGCCCAGACCGAAGGCGATGTTGGCGGCCACCCCGCCCCGGCGGATGTGCAGCTCACTGACGAGGAAGGAGACCGAGACCTTCTCCAGCCGCTCGGCGACGAGATTGTCGGCGAAGCGCCCGTCGAAGGTCATCAGGTGGTCGGTTGCCACGGAACCGGTCACGGCGATACGCACGGCGAGTCACCCTATCGGCGCAGCGGAGCCGTCCCGGCCTGGCCACCCTGAGCACCGTCCCGGCGGGCCTCAGTGGAACGGACGGG
>JAAYAH010000046.1 GCA_012719445.1 Actinomycetales bacterium
AACGGCTCGTCGACGTTGAGCTGCGGCGATGTCGCCGCGTCGGGGTGCGGGTGCGGTGGTTCGTCGGCTGCGGAGGGCGAGGTGCCGTCGCTGGCTGCGGCAGAGGCTGAGGCGGTGCGCGGTGAGCCGGTGCGGGTGGGCGGCTGGTCGAGGACGCGATGGGAGCCCTGGTCATCGAGGTGGGCGAAGGCGAGGGTGCGGATGCGGGCGGCGCGGGAATTGCCGACGCGGTACGCGGCCTTGATGGCGCGAATGGACGGCGCGGTGCCCGTAGCGGCGATTTCCGCGGCTATCTCGGCATCGTCGGGGGTGTGCTCGGGAACGGGACGCGAGTCGTTCGAAGCCGTGCTCGCGGTGTGCTTCCGCTTCCGCTGAACGTGCCCCGTGCCCTGCCCGGACGGGGCGTGCTCCGGGCCGTCGAGATGACGCGTGTGCTCACCCGTCGCGTGCTCGCCGGTGACAGCCGGGCACGGGTGCTCGGGGCCGCGCTCGACGACGTACCCGTGCTCCGTCTCGATGCCGCGCCCGTGCTCCGGGTGCCCTGCCTCCAGTGCTCGCTGGGGCGTGCTCCAGGGCGAGGTGCTGGCGAGGGCATGGGGGGTGGTGGCTTCACGGAGTCCGATGACGGCGGCGACGGTGGTGCGGATGGCGCTGGTGGTGGCCGGGTCGAGGCCGAGGTGCAGGTGCTCGACGGCGGCCAGGGCGTGGCGCTGCAACCGCCAGGCTGCGAAGGCGATGCGCAGGGGCTGACCGGTCAGGATCGCCAGGGGCCGGGGGAGCCGGGAGGTCTCCAGGACGGCCAGCCGGATGCGGGCTCGGGTGAGTCGCGAGAGGCGGCGGGTGCGGTCGATGTCGTCCACGCCGCGGGCGCTGGGGTCCGCGAGGCCGAGCCGGATGGCCAGGCGATGGCGGGTCCAGCGCCAGGCGATGGAGGTTCGGGGTCCCTTGGCGGCCCGGCGCTCCGCCGCGAGGCCGCGTTCCCAGAGCCAGGCGGCGACCAGGGGGGCGGCGAACCGGACGGCCTTGGCCAGGCCCGTGGCGTCGGCCGCCGCGAGGATCGCGGACAGGACCGCCATGGCCCACACCGCGGCGCCGTCCACCCCGACGGAGCCATGGTCACGGAGGGCGCGGCGGGCGCGGATCGCGGAGACCATGAGGGCGATCTCCAGGAACCCGGCGAGGGCGATCCGCCCAGGACCGGTGAAGCCGAGGACGTCGCCGAACACCCGCCACATCCCGGAGACGGCCACGGCGGTGGCGATCCCGGCAGCGGCGAGGGTGAGCAGGGTCTCGACCCGGCGGCCCGGCTCGGGCGTCCCGTTCGGGGTGCTGTCGGTGAGGTGATCGGCGCGGCGGGTGCGCCGTCCCAGGACGTAGCCGGCTACCGCGATCAGGACGAGAGCCAGGGCGGCAGCGGCCAGGACCGCCCAGGTGGGCAGACCGGTCGGGATCACCGGCCACCACGGCAGGCCTGCGTCGGCGCCGGTGCTGCCGGGGCCGGTGGGAGAGGGGTCGTACGGGTACATCGGGGCGGGTCCTTCCGTGGGTTCGGGGGTCACAGCTCGTCGGTGTCGTCGTCGCGGCAGGTGTGCCTGGTGGTGGGGATGCCGGCGCGCTCCGACATGGCGGCGCAGCCGGTGGCTCCGCGGGAGTCGCCGCGGATGAACGCCAGGCACGCATCCGGTCGGCTGCTGACCATGGCGGCGTTGCGGGCCGGTCCGGCGCCCCTGCCCTTGCTCCAGTCGGCGGGGTGTGCCTCGACGGGCACGCCGCGGGCGCGGGCCCACGCCTGGGCGAGGGTGTCGGCGCCGCGCGGGCACGCGCCGTGCACCACGACCAGGGCCTGCCCGTGGCGGGCGTGCAGCTCGTCCAGGGCCGCGGTGATGGTCGCGGCGTCGGTCCAGGTCCGGGATCCCGTGACCAGGACCCGCACCGTCCGGTTCCCGGCCGAGACCGGCACCGGGCGTCCGTGGCCGGGATCATCGGGCCGCTGGCCGGTCAGGGTGTTCATGGACGGCTCCTTCACATCGCAGCTGGGACCGGTGGCTGGTGCGTGATCGTGGCGTCCGGGGAGGCGCAGGCACGTGGGTGGGACCTGGCACGAGGGGGGATTGGCGGGGCGGGCGCCCCCCTCTCTTGGGGGCTGCCCGACCAGGCGTTCGCTGCGGTGCCGCAGGGGCCCCGGGGGAAGGGTCAGGAGGGGTGTCCGTTCGGATAGCGCAGCGGGGTCTTCCCGCCGTCGGTGACCGCTCGTGCAGCTGATGCGGTCCTTGGAGGTGCCCGGTCCGGCGGGAAGATCGTCCGAACGGATAGCCCGGGGCCCTTCCGGCGGGGAGGCGGTAGCGCTACCCCGCCCCCCGAAGGTGAGTGGGCGGCATCGCCTGCCGCCGTAGGTGGCATCCGGCCGAAGGCCGCCGGATTGGTGTCGGGGCGTCCGGACCGCACTCCACGGCGTCTGGACCGCACCGCACGCGGTGCGTGCGGTGCTCGTCGAGAGCCGACTGCCGGGTTGGGCTGCCGTCGTGATCGGCTCGCGGGTGGTCATGGGGTCGGGACTCCTTGCGGTTCAGTCGACAGGGGTGAGGGCGAGAGCCTGGGGCGCGGGCAGGTGCCGGTCGGTGGTCCACCAGGTGGCGACGGTGGTGGGGGACAGGTCGACGTCGCGGGTGGAGTACAGGTGTCCGGCCTCGCGGTGCCCGCGGTCCGCGACGCACGCCGCCAGGGAGGTCGTGATCCGTTCGGTGGCTCCGGGGAGCCACCGGGAGAGCCACTCGCACACGGCTGTGGGGTCATCGCCGTCGTAGGCGTCGACCCGTTCGGCAGCCAGGGCCAGCAGCTCGGTGACGATGTCGGGGTGCAGGACCCAGCACGGCTCGGACAGGTTCAGGCCGTGCCGGGTCCCGACGGCGGTGACCCACTCGCTCAGATCGCTCAACCAGTCGGCGGCGGTGGTCGGGTCGGTGACGGTCAGCCAGTCCCGCTGCGCCGTCGCCTCCTCACCGTCGGGGCTGGTGGAGCCCGGGCCACGGGCCCCACCAGCCGCCGTCCCGATGTCGCCCCTCGCCGTTCCGGCACCGCCGCCGCCCGCGGTCCTGGTGCCGTTGGCCAGGGCACGGATCTGCGCGGTGAGTTCGGCAAGGCCATGTCCGAGGGCGGTCACGTCGGTGCCGACGCGCTTGAGCTCGCGGTCGAGGTCGTCGACCCGGGCGGCGAGGGCATCGATGAGGGCGTCGGGGTCGCTCTGGTAGCGCCTCATCGCCGGCCCCGCCCGTGCTCGTCGGGGCTCGCGCCGTCGGTCCTGCGGCCGAAGTTCCAGCTCCATCCACGGATCCGCCGGCCATGTCCCTGCTCGCCGTTCGAAGCGGTACGGCTGTCGTCGCTGTCGTGAGTGCTGCGCCGATCGGGGTCGGGGGTGGTTTGGAGCATGGCCTCCAGCTCGGCGGCCGAGGGGACCTCGGTGCGGTCGGTCAGGTCGTGGACGGGACGGCGAGGCTTGCCGACGGTCGTGGTGGTGCTCGCCGTGGCGGTGGTGGTGTTGAGGAGGGAGACGGGCTTCCAGCCTCGACGCTTGGTGATGCGGGGTGCCCAGCCGACGACCGTGTGCAGGCCGCGGAGCATGACCAGGACCTGTCCGGGTTCCATGGCCCGGATCTGCGCCGGCGACATGACAGGGACCCATCGGTGCGCGTCGGGGTGGTCCTCGTCGACCCCGACCACGCGCATGCGGTGCTCGCCGGTGAGCAGGGAGATGTCGCGGAGGTCGCCGCTGGAAGGGCTGCCGCCGAAGACGATGAAGGCGGCGACGTTGGCGAGGATCGTGCCGGCGCCGTCGTCTCCCCACCGCTGCCGGAGCTGGGAGAGGGACTGGACGGAGGTGTGCAGGGTGACGCCGCGTCCGCCCATGTCGGCGGTCCACCGGTCCAGGGGGACGGGGCAGACCAGGGCGGCCTCGTCCAGGAGCATGGTCAGCGGCGGGTCGAGCCGGCCACCCGGGCGGTTGGAGGCCAGGGTTCTGGCGGCGTGGGCGATCTCGGCGACCAGGGCGGCGATCAGCGGGGAGAGCCCGGTGTGGTCCTCGTGGCCGATCAGGTGCAGGGTCTCGCCGCGTTCGATGAGCCGGGTTAAGTCGACGAGCTGCGGGTCGTCGCGGTGCGCGTCGCCGAGGAGGCGGGCGCGGTCGTCGGACATCCAGGCCAGGGGAGTGGCCATGGTGGTGGTGATGGAGGTCCGAGTGCGGTCGTTGGTGCGCCAGAAGTCGCGCACGACCTGGGCCCGGTCCCGGCCGCCGATCTCGACCGACAGCAGGGCGTCGATGACCTCGTCGCGGGCTTCGATGGTGGGGTCCCCGGCCCAGCGGACGACGTCGCGCATGGAGCGGTTGGAGATCTCGGCGGCGTGCAGGAGCAGGGCCAGGATGCGGCGGGCCTGGGAGTCCCAGCGTTCTGCTTCGCCGTGGGATTCGGGGATCAGGTCCGCGGCCCGGCGCTGGGCGACGGTGAAGTCGGCGCATCCGGCCAGGACGCGCCAGCGGATGGTGGAGGCCAGGCCGCCGAGGCCGGCGGGGTTGAACACGTGGACGGTGCCCCGCTTCGTGCGGGCGGCGTGGACCATCTCGGCCAGGTCCAGCCGGGTGCTGGTGGTGATCAGAGCCCCGGGGGCGTCCACCCCGTGACAGGCCAGGGAGAGGGTCTTGCCGGTGCGGGGGCCGCCGATCCGGAAGGTGGCGTCCTCACAGCTCGACCAGAGTCGCTCGCCCCACCAGCCCCACCCCAGGCGCACGATCTCCACGCCGAGCTCGCTGGCCTTGATGAACCGTCGAGCCCACCACGACAGGTGCCGCAACGACGGCCGCAGGACAGTGGCCTTGCGTCGCAGGGTCGTGACGGAGGCATGTTCGGCGATGTCCAACCGGGTGGCCACACCGCCGCAGCGCTGGTCGAGTTCAGCCCGGCGGGCGATGACGGTCTTGGTGTCGTGGGGGCGGGCGACGTGCCGCAGCCACCACCACGCCGTGCACGCCAGAACCGTCAAGACCCCGGTGGGGGTGAGGTACTTCGCCGGGGCGTGCCACCCCAGGCCGTCGACCGCCTGCGCGAGGACCACCGCGCCGATCGCGATGGTGGCCGGACGCCAGGGGTAGCGGTGAGCCATGCGTACCGCGGCGAAGACCGCGGGCCTAACCTGGAACACGAGGAACTCCTTCTCTCCATCTCCGTTGAGTCGCGTGTCCTCACCGGTCCCCGCCCGGGATTGCGCCCCAGGCGGGGACCACCCACGTCCGTGGGTGACGGTGAGACACGCCGTGCTGGTCGTACTGGGCTTGCTGGTCGTACTCGTCGTGCTGGTCGTTACTGGTCGGGTCGCGGCGGTCAGAGCCAGGCCCAGGCGTCGTCCAGGTCCAGGTCCATGGCCGCTGCGATCTGCTGTGCCTGTCTCACGGCGTCGCCGTCCTCGAGGTCGTCGGCCTGGTCCAGGCCGGCGACGTCCGCGACACGGCTGTCGCTGTCGTCGTCTCGGTGTTCGGCCGTTGCCGGGTCGCCATCCGCTGCCCGGTACAGGGCCGCGGTGGCGCGGGCCTCGGCGGCGATGTCCGCGGCGCGGGTCCGGTGGTCCGGGTCGGTGGCCGCGGCGATGCGCTCCCACGCGGCGGCCTGCCGGTCCCACCACCCCGGCTCGCGATCACCAGTCGCGATGCCCTCGCTGTCCGCGGGCTCGGCGCTGTGCGCGCGGGAGGTCGCGTGGACCCCGACGCTGGCGGCGCTGCATCGCAGGCAGCCGCCGCGTCCACTGGGGTAGACGCTGTGCGTTGCGCACACCCCATCGCGTTCGAAGGCCGTTCGCACCGGCCAGGTCAGCGGTCCCCAACTCATCGCGGGCCACCTCGTGTCCCTTCTCTCCATCTCCGTTGACTCGTGCCTTCTCACCGGTCCCCGCCCGGGATTGCGCCCCGGGCCAGGACCACACCCGCGCTGTACGACGCGGGAGGTCTTCCGTGCTTGCCGTGACCGCGGCTGAGTTGCTGTTGCGGCAGTCACGACGTCCACCCCTCGGTCTCGCCGACGGCCGCGGCGTCGGTGCCGGTGAGGTGGTTGGTGTGGGCGCGGGCGTCGTCCAGGGAGTTCGCCAGGGCCCCCGCGTCCTGGTGGGCGTCGCGTAGGGCGATGGAGGTCGCGTGGACGACGGCCGCGACGTCCTTGCCCTGGTCGTGGCCCACCCGGCCGCTGTCGTGTTCGCGGCGCAGCCACCGGTCGGCCTGCCAGATCGCCTGCTGGAGCCGGTGAGCCATCACCGACAGTTCGGCCAGGACGGCGTCGACGTCGGAGGGCCACTCGTACCCGCCCGGGTCGTGGTCGCCGATCCGCAGCGTGGCGTGGTTCAGGGACCTGATGGCCTCGGCCGCCGCGTTGGCGTGGTCGACGGCACTCACGACAGACCACCTGTCCTGGAGCTGCCGACCCCGGAGAGGATGACGCCTTGCTCGGTGTACCTGGCGTCGTCCCCGGAGCGGACCCAGTCGGCTGCGTCAACGACCCTGCCGTACTTGACACAGGCCTTGATCATCTCGTCGATGACGCAGGCCGGGACGATGAGCCGGCCCCGGACGCGTACCGCCGGGAACTCGTCGGCGCCGATCGCTCGGTACAGCGTCATGTCCGACATGCGGAGCATGTGCGCCGTCTCGGCGACGCTGTAGAAGGTCGGCGGCTCGTCGCCTCCTCCCCTCGGGGGAAGGATCTTCCTCATGACTCTCCTCCTGTACCCATCGCCAGCCTCGCGCTGACAATCGCCAATATTCGCCAACTCTAGACACAGCATTAGCGCCAGTCAACGCCAACAAGCGCTGATGCTGTCGATTTGGTCATGGCTCGCCTACGCTCGGCCCGAGTGCGGCGTGACGGGAGGAGCTCGGCGAGGTGAGTGATGACTGGGCGGCGGTTGCCGCCGCCGTGAACGCGCGGGTGGCAGAGCTGCGGATGACGCAGCAGGACCTGGCCAGCCGCTCGAAGGTGTCTCCGGCGACCATCCGCGAGATCCAGCACAACCACCGGCCGCGTCGCCGCTACGGGCGCACCCTCGCGGCGCTGTCTGAGGCGCTGGAGTGGCCCTCGGACCACCTGGACGCCGTCCTGACCGGTCGGCCTGCCGGCGACGTCGAGACGCCTACCGCGGCAACCGATGACGCGGCGGTGCTCGGGGAGCTGCGCGCCATCCGCGAGGAGCTCCACGGCATCAGGCAGCGCCTCGACGCCCTGGAGGGCGGGGCCGGCCCTGCCGACCGCGGATGAGCTGCTCGATCCGGTCGACCCGGTCCAGCAGTTCGTCGACGGTGTGGCGCAGGGCAGCGACCTCGGCGGCCGGACCCGCGTCGAGCGGGGTGCGGCCTGGTCGGTGGCGGTGTGGTGGGGCCGTGGACACGGTGACCTCCGGTAGCTCGTGTTGTTCACGGCACCCAGAGAACAAGGCACGTGGCAGGTGAGGTCAGGGTGAATGCGGCTCACTCACGCTTCACTCACACTCACGACGTGTCGGGCGAGTCCGGCGCAGGCAGACAGCGACGCATCACGGGGGTGATGACGTGAACGACGCCGCGACCGAGGCGTTCGTCAGCGAGCTCAAGCACTGGCGCGATGTGCGCGGCCACTCCCAGAGCGCGCTGGCCCGTGCCATGGGTTACCACCGCACGTACATCTCGAAGATCGAGAGTGGGCAGGAACGTCCCACCGCGGACTTCGTCGACCGCGCCGAGAAGGCACTTCGGACCGGGGGAGCGCTCCTCCGCTCGTTCCGGGACGTCGACGACCACCGCCGTGCTGCCGAGGCGCCGCACGAGGCACAACAACCCGTGCGACCGCCGACCAGCGACGGTGAGGCCGGGAACCTGGTCCTCGAACACGACCACGCCCGCCTGGTCTACGAGGACGGCGCGTACCGGGCGATCCAGCGGCGCCGGCTGTACAACGCGGGGGACACCCCGGTCACCAGCTACCTGATCCGGATCTCCGTCGATCGGCATCCCGGTTCACCGGAGCTGTCGAATCAGCTGTACCGCGAGAACCCGCTGACCTGGGCCGAACTCAACCTCACGGCGTCCCACGAGGGACGAGACCCGATGGTGTGGCGGGTCATGCACGACCGGGACGCCTTCAAGGAGCTGTGGCTGCTCTTCGAGAACGACGACGGACGTTTCCCGCTCTACCCGGGCGAGACCGCGACCATCGAGTACGCGTACACCGTCAGCGAGCACAAGTGGGGCCAGTGGTTCCAGCGCGCTGTCCGGTTGCCCACGCGGCTGCTCAGCGTCGAGCTCGACTTTCCCGCGGATCTCGACCCGGCCGTGTGGGGGACCGAGACCACCATGACGGCGGCCTCGCTTCCCTTGCGGACGGCGATCCGTCGGATCGATGAGGGCAGTCGCAAGATCTACGCCTGGTCGACCGACCACCCGCCACTGCACGCCCGGTACCGCCTCGAATGGAAGTTCCGCGCGAACCCCACCGGCCAGGAAGGTGACGCCGTGTCCATGAGTCCGCGAGAAGCGATGCGTTCCCTCGGCATCGTCCAGGACGACGACCCGCAGCTGCGACAGCCCACCCGGCCCTTTGACCTTCCTGCGGAAGCTGAGGATGCGCGGCGGGCTGTCGCGCAGCTGCACGCCACCATGGATCGCGTCGCCGCGGTGCACACCTTCGGTAAGGGAATGGGCCTCGCGGCACCGCAGATTGGCATCGACCGGGCCGTCGCTCTCGTGCGTACCCCGGACGGCGAGACCTTCACCCTGCTCAACCCACGCGTCATCGAGGAATCACCCGAGACCGATGAGCAGTACGAGGGATGTCTGAGCTTCTTCGACGTCCGCGGCATGGTCCCTCGGCCGCTCTGCCTCGAAGTCGAACACCAGGACATCGACGGCGCCCGGCGCATCACCGTCTTCGAACGCGGAGTAGCACGCCTCGTCGCCCACGAACTCGACCACCTAGACGGCGACCTCTACACCGACCGCATGGCGCCAGGGATCGAACCGATCCCAGTGTCCGAGTACCGGGGGACTGGAAAGACCTGGCATTACTAGCAATGAGAGTATATCGACCCATGGATGGAATCCCGTGTAGCGTAATAAAAGTCAAGTCAATCGGCACACATGTAACTGAATTCTATTTGTTTGGCGGATGGGCGTATATGGCGTGCCTGCTAAGCAGAAAGGTCAAGTGCCGCTATACTGCATAAATTGAGGCCAGGATCGCCAGGTGCATCTTCCGCGAGTGTCCATTTCTCTGCCAGTGATCGGATGGCCAAAGGGATCCTACTCATCGGGTCATTCGATCAGTCACCTGGTTGCAGTATTTATCCAGCGGTACGACTCGTCGATAATTCGCCAAGGACTCGGGTGTGGGTGTGTGGTGTGGGTGGAGGCCATGGCAACGACAAACATTCGGACACCTCGCGATGCCGAATTGGCTGCAGCACGCTTCCTTCGTGCACTGGGATACTCCGATGCTCAAGTAACGAACATCGGCCCAGACGGCGGCGTGGATGTTAGGGGTCATCGACTGGTGGCACAAGTTAAGTGTCAAATGAAGCAGTTCGGTAGACCTGAACTCCAGCAACTCAAGGGAATTGCCGCTGTTGAGGACAGTGACGCCGCCTTCTTCTCGCTGAATGGATTCTCTCCTCTGGCGATGTCCTGGGCCGACTCGGCGGAGATCGCCTTGTTCTCATTCGATTACTCAAGCAATGTTATTCCTGTGAATGAAATTGCACGTCGCTGGACGAGTAGGCTTCGAGGTGTCGAGGAGCTTGAGAGTGCAGAAGCCCTAATTGACAGAGGGGTATTTCTTGCCGGTCGTGGAGAATTCGGGGAAGCGGGGGAATGTTATCGACGGGCGGCGTCCTTAGGTGACTCCGGTGCTATGAATCAGCTTGGATGCATGCATTACAAATTGAACGAACTTGCCGACGCGGAGCGCTGGTTTCGGCTTGGAGCCCACCGCGGCAGTGAGTCGGCAATGTGTAACTTGGCATTGATTCTGCTTAGCAATGGATCCATAGAAGAGGCTGAGTATTGGTACCGTGAAGCTGCGGGAAAGGGTAACGTCGAAGCGATGTACAACCTCGGCGTGGTGCTCAGTGACGGAGGAGCTGTCCCAGAGGCGAAGCACTGGTACCAGAAGGCTGCTTTGAGCGGTCAGGTTGAAGCTATGAATAATCTAGGAGTGCTTCTCTCGGGTGAGAATGAAACTAATGAAGCGGAGCGGTGGTACCGACGAGCG
Source organism: Actinomycetales bacterium (assembly GCA_012719445.1). Taxonomy (GTDB): domain Bacteria; phylum Actinomycetota; class Actinomycetes; order Actinomycetales; family Kineosporiaceae; genus JAAYAH01. Next base: position 10,269 of record JAAYAH010000046.1, read on the forward strand.
GCATCATGTGGTCATGCACCTGCGATGAAGAATTTAGGGAGTATGTTCCTCCATCGGGGAGACGATGCTCAAGCTGCATGTTGGTATCGTCGTTCGGCCGAACTTGGCCACGTTTCCTCCATGTATCTACTCGGTAGTCTGCTGGAAGATAGTGGCGATATTGGGGAGGCCGAAGAATGGTTTCTGAAAGCTGCCAATCTTGGTGATGCTGCTGCCATGCACAGTTTGAGCGTCATTTCTCGAATGCATGGACGTCTCAGTGAAGCCGCGACGTGGGCAGAGAGGGCAGTGCATTCTGGGGACGAGGAGAGTTGCATTCTTATAGGGAGTATCCTGAGGGAAAGTGGCAATTCTGTCGACGCGGAATCGTGGCTGAGGCGAGCGATCAATTCTGGCGATGAAGACGGTGTGGCGTCACTTATTCTTGGCAATATACTGAGTGAGCGGGGTGAATGCGATGAGGCGGTCGCTGTGCTCAACAACTCCGTGAAAATGGGGAATGTAGGCGCAATGATCTCACTCGGCTGCATATTTGGCGAGTCTGGCGACACCGCGACTGCTGAGTACTGGTTCCTTGAGGCGGCTGATCATGGCCATCCAAACGCTATTGAACTACTAAGTACATTCATGAGCTAGAAATGACGACGACACCCGAGGGATTCATCGTTGGTAGATATAGTTCTAGGCTGAGCGGATAATCCGATTCTTCTTGTGTGGGGCCATGAATGCAATACTTATTTCAGACTATGCAAGTGGTCTTGGCAACCGCTCTGCCAGCTTCGCTGCGGCCTGCCGGTCGGCGTCGGCGACCCAGGCGGCGTAGACCTTGAGGGTGGTGGTTCCGCCGCCGCCGTGGCCCATGCGGCCGGCGACCGTGCGTAGGTCGACTCCGGAGGCGAGGAGTTCGGTGGCGTTGTAGTGGCGGAGCTTGTGCAGGGTGGTGTTGATCCCGAGTCGGGCGACGAGCCGGGCGTATCGCTGGGTCACCGAGTCCGGCACGAGGGGTCGGCGGCAGTCGGGGTCGCCGGAGAACAGGAACGCATCGGCGGCGATGGTGATCCCGAGGTCGGCGGCGATCTGGTCCTGGCGGTGCAGGTGTTCGCGCAGGATCTGGACGGTGTCGTCGTCCAGGGCGATGCGGCGTTGCTGGTGGGTCTTGGTGTCCTTCTCTCGCATCGTGTCTCTGCTGCCGTACACGCTCGCCGGGATGGTGAGGATCGCCTCGTCCAGGTCGAGATAGGAGCGGCGTAGACCGCACAGCTCGCCGCGGCGGGCTCCGGTGGTGGTGGCCAACCACAGGAACGTGCCCCAGTCCAGATCCTTGGCCCACGCATCGTTGAGGATCCGGGCGGCGTCCTCCGGTGAGGGTGGCTGCGGGTTGGAGCGCGGTGGGGCAGGGGGCTCGGCGGAGCGCATCGGGCTGACGGCGACCCAGTTCCAGCGCACCGCCCGGTCGAAGGCGCCGGACAGGATCCAGTGCAGCTGGCGCACCGTGGACGCCGCGAGCGGCTTGCACTCGTGGGGACGGCACCGCTCGTCGCACTCGTGCTTCGCCCGGGTGCGGTGGTCGACGTGGGTGGCCTTGCCGTTGCAGCGCTGCCGGCACCGGCGCAGCTGCGCATAGAAGGAGTCCAGCACCTCACCGCTGACACGCCCGGCCTGCAGCCGCCCCAGTACCGGGCGGATGTACAGGTCGATGTACCCGACGTAGGTGCGGCGGGTGGTCTCCTCGATGTCGACGACGTCCAGGTAGCGGTCCAGGAGCTGGTTGACCGTGGCCCGGGTCGTGGGGTTGCGGCGCTCGTCCACCTGGTTCAGCAGCCGGGTGCGGACCTTCTCCGCCTCAGCAGCGGCCCTCGGGCCGGCCGGGACCACCTCGGTGAGGTAGTTCTGCCTGCCCGTCACCGGGTCGTGGCCCGCGTAAACCCGTACCTGGAGGGCGCCGCTGGGCAGGGCACGGATGCTTCCCCTGGTGCGCTTGCGGGGTCCCTGCCTGGCCGCCATGCCATGAAGGGTAGGTCAGTTCATGGCATGAGTCATGGCATGCGACAAGATCTCAGATCCTCGGAGGGGGTGCTGTAAGCGTTGGGCTGGACATCACCGCAGCTCAGAGGCTAGTTTGGTGCTACATCGAGAGGCGCGCCCGGCAGGGATCGAACCTGCGACCGTCGGATTAGAAGTCCGCTGCTCTGTCCGCTGAGCTACGGGCGCCTGAGCACTCAGCCTAGAGGGTGCCGCACAGAGGCGGGGTGTCCGCAAGTGGCGAACGGCTCCGGTGATCCCTTACCGCCTCGAACGGCCGCGACTCGCGGGGACGCGTGTCGTTCTTCGCCGCTGTCATACCTGCGCAGGCGCAGGGATGTCCGTATCGTGACCACGAGAAAGGCGTGCTGTCCTTGGCTTGTTGACCCGCCCAGGGCAGGATTTGGCCGTGACCATGGAACGGGGCGAGGTGGCGGCCGCATCCGTCCGTATTCTCGACGAGATCCGGGACGGGCCCGGGTCGTGCTCGGAGTGACCGAGCCGCTGGAGGAGGAACGGTGAACGTCGACGGCGACGCACGGGGCTCGGGAGCGCCTCCCGGTCCGGGCGATGACGCCGCCGCGTCCCGGGACCTTACGTCGGACCCTGCGTCCCAGGAGACGGCTCTCGCTGAGGACTGTCCGGTCGTGCTCCGCTCGGAGGAGGTGTCCCCGGACGACGCGCCGTCCGGCGAACAGCCGTCGGAGGGAGACCTGTCCACCCCGATGCCCGGCGTCGTGCTGCCGGGGGTGGAACAGGACCGCCGCCTCGACGAGTCGTCGGCTTCCGGGGCCTCGCCGGGTGAGCCACCGTCGACCAGCGCGCAGGCCGAGGACGGGCAATCCGTCGTCGTGGTGGATCTGTCATCCACCGACGACGACACCGGTTCCGACGACGGCGTCGCTCTCGGTGTGCTCGATGACGACGCACCCCCCGACGAGGCGCCTCATGACGACGTACCTGCTGACGACGTTCCTGCTGACGACGTATCGGGTGTTGACGTCTCCGGTGACGACGCGCGAGGCAGCGACGTGCCCGGTGACGGTGTCGCCCGTGACCGAGTGCCTGGTGACGATGTGTCGACCGTGGTGTCCGACGACGATGTGTCGACCGTGGTGTCCGAGCCGGGTGCGCCCAGTGATGACGTGTCCGAGTCCGGTGTGCTCGGCGACGACGCGTCCGAGGGGGACGTGTCCGACGATCACGTTCCTGGTGACGATGCCATCGACGAGCGATGCTCGGGTGACCACACGATCGATCTGGACGTCGTCGAGACCTTCCCGGAGCCGCGTGGTGAGGTCCCCGACGCGCAGCCGACCGCGCAGCACCCGCCTCTCACGTACCCGATCCCGGAGGACCCGTCGCCCGCAGTGAACCCGCCCGCCGGGAGCATCTCTGCCGGGAACACCTCTGCCGAGACCCCGCCCGTGGTGGAGTCCCCTGCCATCGTTGTCCCCTCCGCCGAGGTTTCCGCGCCTGAGACGGTCGTGCCTGAGACGGTCGTGCCTGAGACGGTCGCGCCCGAGACGGTCGCGCCCGAGGGGGGCGCGCCCGAGGGGGGCGCGTTCGACGAGGCGCATGCCCCGGAGTCGATTCCTCCTGCGGTCGGTGCCGGTACCCCGGTCCCCGTGTATCTCGCTGCCCCCGCGGCGGCGTCCCGGAACGATGTACCGGGCCTTTCCGAGTACACGTCCGGCGCTGACCGCGTGTCCGACCCCGGTCACGCGTCCGACCCCGGTCACGTGTCCGACCCCGACTACGCGCCCGGCCCCGACTACGCGCTCGACCTCCCCGACTACGCGTTCGTGGTGGATCCCCCGGACGCACCGCGTCCCGTCCGCCGGGATCCCGTCGTCCCGCCGGGTCTCCTGGCGGCGATGCTCGGGCTCCGGGACCGGGTGCAGCGTCTCGCCCTGGACCTGGAGGTCACGACGGCCGGGCCCGCCCGGTCGGAGCGGGAGCGGCTGCTCGGTCAACTGGACGACTACCTCATCCCCAGACTCCGCCGCATGGACGCGCCGTTGCTGGCCGTCGTCGGCGGGTCGACGGGCGCCGGGAAGTCGACCCTCGTCAACTCTCTGGTCCGCCGGGAGGTCAGCAGGTCCGGGGTGCTCCGGCCGACCACCCGGTCACCGGTGCTGGTGCACCACCCCAACGACTCCGGTGCCTTCCTCACCCAGCGTGTCCTGCCCGGGCTGGCCAGGGTGACCTCGGAGGCCCCCGAGCCGGTCCAGCCGATCGAGCCGGACGCCCCGCGGGTCACGGCCCTCCGTCTGGTCCCGCACGAGGGGATCCCGCAGGGGCTGGCCGTCGTGGACGCCCCGGACATCGACTCGGTCGTCGAGACCAACCGGGACCTCGCCGTCCAACTGCTGGCCGCCGCGGACCTGTGGTTGTTCGTCACCACCGCCGCCCGGTACGCCGACGCGCTGCCCTGGGACCTGCTCCGGCAGGCGGTCGAACGGGGGGTCGCCGTCGCGATCGTCCTCGACCGGGTCCCGCCCGCTGCCATGCACGACGTCCGACTCCACCTCGCGGGAATGCTGCGCGAGCGCGGCCTGGCCACCGCCCCCATGTTCACCATCCCGGAGACCCGGATGGCGAACGGCTTCCTTCCGCTCCGGCTGGTCGCCCCGCTCAAGGAGTGGCTGGTCCGTCTGGCGAAGGACGCACGGTCGCGGGACGTCGTCGTCGCCAGGACCCTCGGTGGCGCGCTCCGCAGCCTGCCGGACCGGGTCGACGTCCTGGCGCCGGCCGCGGACGACCAGGTGGCGGCCGAGCGCGCGCTGCGCTCCGTCCTGGACGAGGTGTACCAGCAGGCACGTTCCGAGATCGCGGAGCGACTGTCCGACGGGACCCTGCTCCGGGGCGAGGTCCTCGCCCGGTGGCAGGAGTTCGTCGGCACCGGGCAGTTGATCCGCAGCCTGGAGGCCGGTGTCTCCCGGATGCGGGACCGGGTGGTCGCGACCCTGCGTGCCCGGCCTGCCCCGGCGGTCGAGCCCCTCGGCGAGGCCCTGCAGACGAGTGTCGAGGCCATGGTCCGCGCCCAGGCCGTCGCGGCGGCCGAGCAGGCGGTGCTGCGCTGGCGGGCGACTCCTGCCGGGTTCGCCCTGGTGGGACGGCGTCCGGACCTGACGAGCCCCTCGCCGGCCTTCGACACGGCGCTGGACCGCATGGTGCGGGACTGGCAGACCTGGGTGCTCGACCTCGTCCGCACCCAGGGCCAGAGCCGCAGGGGGACGGCGCGTGCGCTGAGCCTCGGGGTGAACGGCACCGGCGTCGTCCTCATGCTGGTCGCCTTCGCCCACACCGGCGGGCTCGCCGGGGTGGAGGTCGGGGTGGCCGCCGGGGCGGCGGCGTTGGCGCAGCGGGTCCTCGAGGCCGTGTTCGGTGACCAGGCGGTACGCTCCCTCGCCGCGAAGGCTCGCAAGGACCTGCTCCGACGCGTCGAGGTCCTGCTCGCGTCGGAGCGCGCGAGGATGGAGGCGCTGCTGGGGACCTCGGGTGACCGGGCCGGGAAGGGCGACGAGCTGCGAGCCGCCGTCCAGGCGGTCAAGGAGGTCCACTGAGGTGATCGGACGCCGCCGTCGGGCCCCCGACGTCGCCGCTCGGGTGACGTCCCTGGAGACGGCCCTCGCCGCGGGCGACGGGCGGCTGGAGCCGGACGCCGTCGACCGGGCGCGGACGGTCCTGGAGCGTTCGGGCGAGCGGCTGCGGCTGGGAGCGGAGACCACCGTCGTCGCCCTGGCCGGGGCGACGGGCAGTGGCAAGTCGAGCCTGTTCAACGCCCTCGCCGGAATGGAGATCTCGGAGGTCGGTTCGCGCCGACCCACCACCGGCAAGCCGATGGCCTGCGTCTGGAGCGGTCCGGACGCCGACCCGCTGCTCGACTGGCTGGAGGTGCCCCGGCGGCACCGGCTCTCCAGGGAGAGCGTCCTGGACGCCGACCGCCAGTCGACCCTGCACGGCCTGGTGTTGCTGGACCTCCCGGACCACGACTCCACCCAGGTCGCCCACCGGCTGGAGGTCGACCGTCTCGTCGACCTCGTCGACCTGCTGGTGTGGGTCGTCGATCCGCAGAAGTACGCCGACGAGGCGCTGCACTCCGGGTACCTCAAGGCCCTGGCGGGGCACGAGACCGTGATGCTCGTCGTCCTCAACCAGGTCGACCGGTTGGCGCCGGACGAGGCCGAGACCTGCCGCCGGGACCTGCGACGGCTGCTGGACGCCGACGGCCTGGAGTCGGTCCGCCTGCTCACCGCCTCGGCGACGAGGGGCGACGGGATCGAGAAGCTCCGGACGGTGCTCGCCGGGGTGGTGCGTGATCAGCGGGCCGTCGTCGAGCGGGTCGCGGCGGACCTGGAGTCCATTGCCGGTGAGCTCGACAGGGGGCTCGCCCCCCGCGAGGCCGACCCGGACACCCTGCCCGGAGCCGAGGAACTGGTCACGGCCCTCTCGCAGGCGGCGGGCGTCGCCGTGGTGCTCGACGCCGTGGAGTCGGACTACCACCGGCGGGCGGTGGCGGCGACCGGGTGGCCGTTCACCCGATGGGCACGCCGGCTGCGCCCCGACCCGCTTCGCCGGCTGCGGCTCGGTCAGGTCGAGGAGGACGTCCGGCGGCTCACCCGTTCCTCGTTGCCGGGGCCGACTCCCGCGCAACGGGCGAGGGTGGAGCTCGCGGTGCGGACCGTCACCAACACCGCGAGCGATGGGTTGCCTCCGCGCTGGTCCGACGCGGTGCACGCGGCGGTCACCCCGCCAGGAGACGATCTCTCCGACGCTCTCGATCAGGCGGTCCTCGGCGTGCCGCTCGACCTGGACCCGCCGGTCTGGTGGCGTGTCCTGGGCACCCTACAAATGATCATGGCTGGGGCCGTCGTCGTCGGTGCCGCCTGGCTCACGGCCGTCGGTGTCCTCGGCTGGCTCCAGCTGCCCCAGGGCGAGACCCCCCGGTTCGGGCCGGTGCCCGTCCCGACCCTGTTGCTCCTCGGCGGCCTCCTCGGAGGCCTCCTGCTGACCTGGTCGGCCCGGTGGTCGGTGCGGGTCGGCGCCCGACGTGTCCGGGCGCGGATCAACCGCCGCCTCCGGGAGGCGATCCACGCGGTCGCCGCCGAGCGGATCCTCGCTCCCGTCGTCGGTGTCCTCGTCGACCATCGGACCGCCCGTGAGGCGCTGAACGGCCGGCACTGAGCGATCGGCCGGCACTGAGCGATCGGCCGTGGTCCGCGGGTCGTGCTGGCTCACCGTTTCGGCTGGTGTGCTGGTCGGCGGTGGTCTGCAGGTTGTGGTCTGTCCGCCGTGATCGGTCCGCCCGGTCTCCCGTTCCTCCACAGCAGCGCCCGTCGTCACGTCGTCCACAGGTGATCGCTCGGCCACGTCCCGGGCCGCCCGACGGCTGGAGGCTGGTCGCACCCGGCGTCAGACCGGGCTGGAGGAGGAGCGATCATGAATGAGCCCTACCTGACCATGGCCGGCATCGTGGGCAGCGACCTGCGCACCGTGGTCATCGACGACCACCTGCCGATCACGAGCTTCCGGCTCGGCTCGACGACCCGCCGCTACGACCGCTCGGTCGGCGGCTGGGTCGACGGTGAGACGACGTGGGTCACCGTCACCTGCTTCCGAGGGCTGGCGCGGAACGTGGCCAAGTCGATCGCCAAGCGGGACCGGGTCGTCGTGCACGGCAGGCTCCGGGTGAGGTTGTGGCGCAGGGACGACGGCGAGCACCGCACGAGCGTCGAGGTCGAGGCCGACTCCGTCGGTCACGACCTGACCTTCGGGACCAGCATCCTGACCCGTACCCCTCGCGTCGAGCGGGTCGGCGTGCCGGGCCGGGCTGCCGCGGACGAGCTCGTCCGAGCCGTCGAGGAGGACGCCGAGAACCCGCCGGACCTCTCCGACCTCGACACCGACCGGGCCTCGGACGGAGGGCTCGGCGGCGGCACCGGGGGTGACGCGACCGACGGGTTCGGGGTGTTCCGTGGAGCTGCCGGGCTCTCCGGTGCCCCGGGCCGGGGACCGTTCGTCGAGGCGTCGGTCGAGGAGCCGGACGAGGAGGTGGAGGAGGGGCTGGTCCCGGCAGCCGATCGGTGACGTCGCCGGTCCGGTCACAGCCGATCCGGTGGCCCGGAGCGGGTGGGCGGTGGGAGGTGGGGCAGGATCGACAGGTGAGCCTGCATCCGGCTGCCGCTCGGCCCCTGGGGCTGCTGCTCGGTGTCGTGGCCGACGCCGTCCTCGCCGACCCCCGGCGAGGACATCCGGTGGCGGCGTACGGCCGGGCGGTCCTCGCGCTGGAACGGCGCCTGTACGGGGACGACCGGAGACGGGGAACGGTGTTCACGGCGTGCGCCGTCGGGTCTCCCGTCCTGCTCGGGGTCGTCGCGGAGACGGTTCTCCGACGGCGACCGTCGGCCAGAGCCCTGGCGACGGGCATGGCCACCTGGGCAGCTCTCGGTGGGACAACCCTCGCCCGCGAGGGGGAGCACATGGCGGAACTGCTCGACGCCGGGGACCTCCCCGCGGCACGGGACCGGCTGTCCCACCTGTGCGCCCGCGACGCGACCGGGCTCGACGCGGTCGACCTGGCCCGGGCGTCGGTGGAGTCGCTGGCGGAGAACACCTCGGACGCTGTCGTGGCACCGCTGCTCTGGGGCGCGGTGGCGGGGGTTCCCGGCCTGCTGGGGTACCGGGCGGCGAACACTCTCGACGCCATGGTCGGCTACACCTCGCCCCGCTACCGCCGGTTCGGGTGGGCCTCCGCCCGGCTCGACGACCTGCTGAACCTGGTGCCCGCTCGCGTGTGCGGTCTGGTCACCGTCGCCTGCGCCCCCGTCCTCGCCGACCGGGACGACCGCCGGGGTGATCAGGACGATCACCGGGACGATCGGGACGACCACGGGGGAGTGGTCCCGGGGCGTGCGGTCGACGCCTGGCGGACGCTGTGCCGGTACGGCTCCCGCCATCCGAGCCCGAACGCCGGGTACCCGGAGGCAGCCGCTGCCGGGGCCCTCGGCGTCCGGCTCGGCGGGACCAACAGCTACCAGGGGCGGGTCGAACACCGCTCGGAGCTGGGAGACGGGCGAGCGGTCCGTGTCGGTGACGTGAGACGAGCTGTCCGGCTGACCCGGATGGTCGGTGCCGTCGCCGCCGGGGTCGCCGTGGCCGGGGCAGCGCTCCCGTGGGTCCGTTCGGTGATCGGCCCGGGGTCCGCTCGATAATCGGCCGGGGGTCCGTTCGGTGATCAGCCGAGGCGGTCGGCCAGGTCCAGCACGATGGTCCGCTGGCGGAGGGCGTACGCCTCGAGGACCTGTCGCAGGTCGCCCTCGCCGTTCATGACGCTGAGGGTCACCGGTTCCTCAGCGAGCACGGGGAGGAGCCGGGCGAGACTGCGGATCGCGTTGACCGCCGTGAACAGGGCCAACGTCGGGCCGTCCGGGGGTTCGGCGAAGCCCTCCTCGCCGTACCCGGCCAGGACCCCGTCCAGGGCAGGGACGGGACCGTCCAGCAGGGCCAGGGGTTCCGGCACGAGGTCGCGGACGGCAGAGGCGAGATCAGCGGCGTACCAGGACCGCTCCATCTCGTCCAGGTCGAAGACGACGGGCGTCTCGGCCGACCAGGTGAGGTTGTCCAACTCGAAGTCGAGGTGGACGAGTCCGTAGCACCCCTGGTCGCGGGGCATGGCCTCCGCCCGCTCCAGCACGACCCGGGCGGCCCGAGCGACAGGAGGGTCGCCGTCCAGCAGCGGGACCGTTACGCGGAGTCGGGTGAGTCCGTCCGGCAGGGCGGTGAGTCCGTCGGCGGCGACGCCACCGGTCAGCACGGCGGCGCCGATCCGGTGGAACCGGGCGAGCGCGGTTCCCCAGGCCCTGGCCCTGGCCTCCGTCAGCGCGTCGACGTCGAGTTGCTCGCCGGCGGCAGCCGTGACGAGTACGGCATGGAACACGCCCTCGGCGGTGTCGACGGACTCCACGAACCGGCCGTCGACGGACGGAACGGGTCGGACGACGTCCAGGCCGTGCGCGGCGAGCGCGGCGTTGACCGCGGTCACGGTCTCGATGACCTCGCGGCCGAGAACGCGGTCGGGGGCGAGACGCAGGTACGCCTCGCGGCGGGTTCCGCTCTCGTCCAGGACGACGAAGACGTGACGGGCGCTCGACCGCCAGAACAGCGCGGATCCGGGGGGACGGCCCCAGCGGGCGACGGCGGCGTCGGCGACGGGCGACCGCCACCGGTCGTCGACGGTGGCGCGCAGGCGGGCGATCTCGCTCAGGGGAAGCACCACGCCAGCGTGATCCGCTCGTGATGACGCGGCAATTGCATTTCTGCGGATGGCGCGACCCGGTTCCCGGTCGGGTGGATCGGGTCGGCTCGCCGGAGGGTTCGGTGGGACGGGGGAGTCGCACCGGAGGGCGCGGTGGGACGAGGACGCCGAGCCCTCTGTCGGCGGGTGTGCGAGGATCGCCGTCGACGGTCAGCGGAGGAACTCCGGTGAGGCCTCGGCGCAGCGACGCGCGGATGAACGGCGTCGACGCCGACGGGTCGAGTCCGGGGCGGGCCCGCCACTGTGACCGGGGAGCGGTCTCCCCCCAGCGCACCACTGGGTCGCGTCCCGTGCGGACGCGCCCCGGGAAGGTCGGGGAGCGTCGCGACGATCCGGGAGCCAGGATATTCCGCGCCGTCGCCGTGATCGCGCCTCGCGAGGTCACGGCGCATCGCCCGGAAGCCGGCGTGGAACCCCGGTGATCGCGAGAGGACGTCCGTGCCCGTGTTCCCCTGGTCACCCTCCCTCGGCCCCATCGCCGGGGACGCCGCCCTGCGTCACCACGGCGACGCCGACACCGTTCCCGGCTGCGTCGACCTCGCCGTCAACGTCAGGGCAGGGACCCCTCCGGAGTGGCTGCGCCACCTGGTCCGGGCCTCCGTCGACGAACTGGCCGGCTACCCGAACCCGACTCCGGCCCGGGCTGCCGTCGCCGGACGGCACCACCGGCCTGCGGAGGAGGTCCTGCTCACCGCCGGTGCGGCCGAGGCGTTCGTCCTGTTGGCCCGGGCACTGCGCCCCCGCCACCCCGTCGTCGTCCACCCCCAGTTCACCGAGCCCGAGGCGGCCCTGCTGGCGGCGGGACACGCCGTGGACAGAGCCGTCCTCTCCTGGCCGTTCACCCTCGACCCGCCGCCCGTGATCTCCGAGGACGCCGATCTCGTCGTCGTCGGGAACCCGACCAACCCGACGTCCGTCCTGCACCCCGCCGAGAGCATCGCCGCCCTGGCCCGCCCGTGGCGGATCCTCGTGGTCGACGAGGCATTCATGGACGCCGTCCCCGGTGAACGTGAGTCGCTGGCCGGTCGTCGGGACGTCCCGGGGCTCGTCATCGTGCGCAGCCTGACCAAGACCTGGGGGCTCGCGGGCCTCCGGATCGGGTACCTGCTCGCCGCCCGGGAGATCGTGGACCGGCTGGCGGCCGTCCAGCCGCTGTGGGCGGTGTCGACCCCCTCCGCCGTCGCCGCGGTCGCCTGCTGCTCGGACCGCGCCAGAGCCGAGACCGGTGTGTGGGCCGACGCGCTGGCCCGGGACCGGGACGCGCTCCTCGACGCGCTGGCCACCCGTACCCCCGAGGTCGAGGTGGTGCCGCGGCCGAGCGCCCCGTTCCTGGCACTGCGGCTTCCGGGGCGTGCCGACGGGGCGGCGGTCCTCGGGCGGCTGCGTGCCCTCGGCTTCGCCGCCCGTCGCGGGGACACCTTTCCCGGGCTGGGGGCCGGGTGGCTCCGGATCGCGGTGCGGGATCCCCGAACCTCCGTGCGGTTCGCCGCCGCCCTCGCGACCGCCCTGTCAGGGGCACCCCCGGTCAGCGGCCCGGGTGAACCACCACCCGCAGCCGGCGAGCTGCCGCAGGTAGGGAACGAACCACCGACGGACGACCACCCGGGAGACGACAGATGACCTCGCTCACCCCGCTGCTCGACGAGACGATCGCCGGCATCCGGCCCCCGGACGCGGGGGCGATCGCCGAGGCACGGGCACGGCAGGACCGGCTTACCAAGCCGAGGGGTTCCCTCGGAGCCCTGGAGGACGTCGCGGTCCGGCTGGCGGGGATCGCGGGTCGCTGCCCGCCGCCGATCCCCGAGCCGGCCGCGGTCGCCGTCTTCGCCGCCGACCACGGTGTCCACGCGCAGGGGGTGTCCCCGTGGCCGCAGGAGGTCACCGCGCAGATGGTGCTCAACTTCGTCGCGGGTGGCGCAGCGATCAACGTGCTGGCCGCCGCGTCGGGTGCCCGGGTGCAGGTCGTCGACGTCGGGGTGGCGAGTCCGCTGGACGACGCTCCCGGGCTCGTCCGCCGCGCCGTGCGCCCTGGCACGGCGGACCTGACCCGCGAGCCCGCCATGTCCCGCGTCGAGGCTCTCGCGACGATGGAGACCGGGGTCGCCATGGCGAGGGACCTCGTCGCGGACGGGCATGCCTGCCTGGTCACGGGGGACATGGGCATCGCCAACACCACGGCCTCCGCCGCCCTGGTCGCCGCCTTCTGCGCGACGGACCCCGCGACGGTGACGGGTCGCGGGACGGGCATCGACGACGTGACGTGGCGGCGCAAGGTCGGTGCCGTCCGGTCCGCCCTCGACCTGCACGCCGCCGTGACCGCGCGGGCGGACGAGGATCCCGTCGCCGTCCTCGCCGCCGTCGGCGGGCTGGAGCACGCGGCGATCGCCGGACTCGTGCTCGGCGCGGCGGCCCTGCGGGTTCCGGTGATCCTCGACGGGGTGATCGCGGGGTCGGCGGCCCTGGTGGCGAGTGCTGTCGCACCCGACAGCATCGGGACCTGCTTCGCCGGGCACCGGTCGGCCGAGCCGGGACACACCGTGGCCATGCGTGCCCTGGGCCTCGAGCCCCTCGTCGACCTCGGGCTGCGCCTCGGCGAGGGCACCGGCGCCGTTCTTGCGCTGCCCCTCGTCCAGGCGGCGGCCAGGGTGCTCCGCGACATGGCGACCTTCGACTCCGCCGGGGTCACCGACAAGGGCACCCATGGTTGAGCCGGGGCAGGGACCGGGGCGGGAGGAGCCCGGGCAGAGCTCGGGCTCGGGACAGGACCCGGGCCGGGCAGCGACCGGCAGGGCGTACCTGGCCGGGCTGGTGCTGGACCGGCGCCGTGTCGTCGTCGTCGGTGGCGGGGAGGTCGCCCAGCGCAGGCTGCCCAGCCTGCTCGCGGCCGGGGCCGACGTCGTCGTCGTCGCTCCCGAGGTCACCCCGGCCGTCGAGGCTCTCGCCGGTGGCGGTGAGCTGACCTGGTGGGCGCGGGGGTACCGGCCCGGCGATGTCGAGGGTGCCTGGTACGCGCTGGCCCTGACCTCCGATCCCGGGGTCAACGCGGCCGTCGCGGCGGAGGCCGAGGCCGCCAGGGTGTTCTGCGTTCGCGCGGACGACGCGACCGGCGGCACCGCGGTGACCCCGGCCACCGGTCGGCACGGCCGGGTCCGGATCGGCGTCCTCGGCGGGGGAGACCCGCGCCGGGCCGCCGTGGTCCGGGACGGTGTGGTCGACGCCCTGCGGGAGGGGCGGATCGACTCGCTCGCCCGTCGCGGCGGGAAGACGCCGGGGGTGGCCATCGTCGGCGGCGGGCCCGGCGACCCCGATCTGATCACCGTGCGGGGACGTCGGCTGCTCGCCCACGCCGACGTCGTCGTCGCCGACCGGCTGGCCCCGCAGGGGCTGCTGGAGGAGCTCCCCCCGCACGTCGAGGTCGTCGACGCCGCGAAGCTTCCCCGCGGCCGGGCTATGGCGCAGGAGGCCATCAACGCGCTGCTCGTGGACAGGGCCAGGCAGGGGCGTTACGTGGTCCGGCTCAAGGGCGGCGACCCGTTCGTGTTCGGCCGCGGCTTCGAGGAGGTCGAGGCCTGCGTGGCGGCCGGGGTCGCGGTGACCGTCGTCCCCGGGATCACCAGCGCCGTCGGTGTCCCGGGGCTCGCCGGGATCCCGCTCACCCACCGCGGGGTCGCCCACGAGGCGGTCGTCGTCTCCGGGCACCTGGCCCCCGGCGACCCGGAGTCGCTCGTCGACTGGACGGCGCTCGCCCGGCTGCGCGGCACCCTCGTCGTGCTCATGGGTGTGGAACGTCTCGACGAGATCGCGAAGGCGCTGCTCGACGGGGGCAGGAGCGGCGCCACCCCGGTCGCGATCGTGCAGGACGGCACCCTTCCCGGTGAGCGGACGACGACCACGGTGCTCGCGGACCTCGCGGAGACGGTCGTCCGCGAGGAGGTGCGCCCTCCGGCCATCGTCGTCGTCGGTGAGGTCGTGGCGCTGGGGGACCGGCTCCGGAGCTGACCGTGTCCTGGCCGGTTGCGGCCGCGTCGGTCCCGGACCTGCCTCTGCGGCGTTTGGGCGGCCGAGAACGGGGCATCCACCCGAGCGACGGGGCCGGATCCGGCCCCGCGAAGCGGAAGGATCACCATGGGAATCGGTGCCAGCCTCTCCCTGATCGCCATCGGCCTGATCCTTGCCCTGGCCGTGGACGTGTCCCTCGGGGGTATCGACATCACCACGATCGGCTGGATCCTCACCATCGTCGGAGTCGTGGGTCTTGTCCTGTTCTTCACCGTCTGGCGGCCACGGCGCACGATGGTGACCGCCGATCCGACGGCTCCGCCCACCGTCGTCGAGGAGCGTCGGACCTACGAGGACCCCCGGATCTGACGGGACCGGGGCCGCGAGGAGGCCCGGACGGGACGGTGCCAGGGTCGCAGCGTCACTCGGCGAGGAACCCGATGACCTCGGCCGTGGCGTCCAGGGCGGTCGACGTCGCCCCGAACGTCGTCGGGGCACGGAGCCGGGACGACGGCCAGGTGTGCCCACCGCCGACCACCGTGTCCAGCACGAGGAGAACGCCGTCGGCGTCGTTCCAGGTCCGCCGGACCACCGAGGTCACGTCGTCCGTTCCAGGGGTCACCGGAGGGGCTTCGGTCACCGCGCCGTTCGCGATGCCGAGCCAGGCCTCGACGGAGCCCATCACCGACAGGGTGGGGGTGCGTGCGGACACCGATCGTTCTGCGGGCGCGGGGAATCCCCGCTCGTAGTCGCGGATCGGGTCGGCCGTTCCGTTCATCATGAGCAGCCGCACCCTCGACGTCGGCCGGATCCGCTGGTCGACGGGGAGCTGCCCGGCGACCGCCGCGACCGGCCCGAAGAGGTCCGGCCGCTCGGCGCCGAGTCGCATCGCCATGCTCGCCCCGTTGGAGAACCCGACGACGCCGACGGGGCCGGCGGCGAACCCGCCGTCCTCGCGCAGGTCGTCGACCACCGCAGCAAGCGTGGTGACGTCCTCGTCGCCACGCGGTCTCTTCGCCGTCCGCAGGCTGTCGTCGCCCCACCCGCCGTCCGCCGCGTCTACGTAGACGACGGCGAGCCCCCGGCGTGCTCCCGCGCCGTCCAGGTCCGTCATCGTCCGCAGCTCCGCCCCCGAGCCGTTGCGCCCGTGCAGGGCGAGCACCAGCCGGGGGCGCTCGACGTCCTGAGGGACGCACAGCAGGTACCGGCGGTCGGCCGCCGTACCCGCCGTGCACTCCGGCGGCGCCCCCTGGCCGGTCACCGACATCTCGGCGGTGGTCGTGGTCCCGGCGGAGGAGGCGGGGGAGTCCCCCTGGTCGCCGCCACAGGCCGCCAGCCAGCAGGCCAGCACGGTGACGCCGATCGCGCGGATCGTCCGATGGGACCAGGACATGGGGCGGGACCTCCCGGTGATCGTTCTCTGCGTGGTGACGGGATCGTGGCCGTGGCCGTGGCCGTGGCCGTGGCCGTGGCCGGAGCAGGAGCAGGAGCCGGAGCCGGAGCAGGAGCCGTGGTGGGCTCCTCCGGGGGACGGCCGGCCGACCGGGCCGGTTGACGTCTCCGACTGTGAGCTCCGTCGCTGGTGGTCGCCGCCCGCCGTCGTCCGGGCGGGCGGGTGCCGCCGTGTCCGGCCGGACCTCAGCCGGGGGCGGACCGGGACGCGGCCGACGTCGGTGAGCTCCCGGATCGCCGTGACCAGGGGCGGGGGGCGGGGACCGACGCAGCCGGATCGGAACCGGCCGCAGCCGGATCGGAACCGGCCGCAGCCAGCGGAGGGACGGTGACCTGGACGACGCGGTCCCGGCCGGCCGACTTGGCCCGGTAGAGCGCCTCGTCCGCGGCCTTGAGCAGATCCTCGGGCTGGTCCGTCTCCCTGCCCCTGGTCACGGCGATCCCGACGCTCACGGTCACCACGGGAGCTGTCGGCGACGCATCGTGCGGGATCGCCGCCTTCCCCAGGGCGGTGCGGAACCGCTCGACGACGATCGTGGCGGCCTCGGTCCCGCTGCCGGGCAGCAGCAGCACGAACTCCTCGCCGCCGTACCGGCACGCCAGGTCGTGGGGACGGCGAGCCGCCTCGGCCAGGCACCTGGCCACGGTCTTCAGCGCATCGTCCCCGGTGAGGTGCCCGTAGCGGTCGTTGAACGCCTTGAAGTGATCCACATCGATCATGGCGAGCGCGAGCTCGGTGCCCTCTCGCCGCATCGCCCGCCAGTGCCGCCCCATCATGCGCTGGAACGCCACCCGGTTGGCGATCTGGGTCAGGCCGTCCGCCAGCACCAGCTGCTCCAGGGCGTCGTTGGCGCGCTGGAGCTCCTCCTCGGTCCGCTGCCTGGTCTCGACCTCACTCCGAAGCCTCGCCTGCCGCTCGGCGACCAGCCGTTCGAGGGTCTCCGCGTGGGCCTGCAGCTCCTGGCGGCCGAGGAAGTAGCTCAACACCCTGCTGAGGTCCGTGCGCAGGCCCTCGGCGATCGGGACGGCGTCCATGGCCTGCTCGAGCAGCAGGTGCCCCAGGTTCCGGTCCACCAGGGACAGCGGTTGGCACACCAGGAGGTCCCCGTCGAGCTCCTCGTGAAGGTGCTCCGGCAGCAGCTCGTGGGAGGAGAACGTCGCCTCCGGCACCGGCAGGAGCGCGTCGTCCCGGAGAACCGTGACCAGCCGGGAGAGCGGGTGGGGACCCGCCCCCTCCCCGCCCACCGCGCAGTCGGGGGTCGTGGCGGCGTGGGCCGAGGGCTCGGTGCTGGCGGCCAGGAAACACCGTCTCAGCCCCAGCCGGGTCCCGAAGGACAGCAGGACGTCACCGATCTCGGACAGGCCACGACACGCCAGCAGCGCCCGGCTCATGCTCAGCTGGACGTCCTGGTGCACTGCCCGCGTCCTCGCCGCCGCGGCCATCGCTCGGGCGGCCATGGCTCTGCCGGTGCGGTCCGGGTCCACCGGTCGGGTGCTGCCCCGGACCACGAGCGTGCAGGGCACGAGGACGTGCTCGTCCGCAGCCTCCCCGGCGATCCTGGCCAGGAGCAGCCGGGCCGCCGTCCTGCCCTGCTCCTCCAGGTTCTGGTCGACCGTGGTGACCCCCGGCCAGGTCAGGGCTCCCGTCGGGTAGTTGTCGAAGCCCGTCACCACGACGTCCTCGGGAACCCGGAGCCCGCGCTCGGTCACCGCCTCCATGGCGACGATGGCGGCGGAGTCGTCGGTGGCGACCACGGCGTCGAGATCCGTGCGACGGCGGAGCAGATCGCGGATCGCCTTCGCGGCGATGTCGTGCCTCGCCTGGCCGTCGACGAAGAGACCCTCGTCCACCGGCAGGCCGCGGGCCGCGAGCTCGGAGCGGAGCACCCGTTCGCGTTCGGCGTGGTCGACGACGTGGGCCAGGCCCCGGATCATGGCGGGGCGACGGACCCCGCACTCGTCGAGCAGATGCCGCATGACCATGGTCATGGCGTCGACGTTGTCGGCCCGGACGCAGGTGGCACCGGGGTCGTTCGCGGCGATGTGCACCGCGGGCAGGTCCAGCTCGGTCAGCAGGCCCCGCAACTCCTCACCGTGCTCCGGGCGGGTGTAGTCGGTGGCGAGCACCCCCTGGGGGGCGCCGTGGCGCAGCAGGCAGCACAGGGACGACGGCAGGTGGTCGACCTGGGGGTCGAGCGTGAGCACGATCAGCGGGATCCGCCGGGGTGAGAGCACCCCGACCACGCCGCGAACCAGACCGATCTGATATGTGTCGAAAGCGGTCATCACGGCGACCACCGGGCGACGTCCCACGGTCGCGGACCGCCCCATGCGTGCCACCCTCCCCACCCGACACCATCGGCACCGCGGGGGCGGGTCTCAACCCCTGCCCCGGGCACCCGTCACGGGGCGCCGACCTCGCCGGAACAGTGCTTGCCGCTGTCGACGAGCTGGCAGTCCTCCAGCGGGCTCCACCCGGGCGTCGGTCCGTCCAACTCCCCCCGGAAACCCGCCTCGTACTGAGGTCTCCGGGCGGAGATCCGGAAGGGCGGTTCGTCCCGTGGCGCCCTGATGATCCGCCGTTTTCCGTCGGCCAGGAGGTCGACGGCGAGCCGCCACTCCTTGGTGCCCTTCTCGAGGTGGGCGGTCACGGACAGGACCCTGGTCTGGCCGGGGGCGAGGGTGAAGGCCGTGCCGGAGAGCAGCGTGGGCTCGCCCTCGACCTCGGTGTCCGCGGCGCTTCTGACGACGGGGGTCGCCTCGTCGAGGTCGACGATGGCCTGGATGTCCTGGGTACCCGGCACTCCCTGGACGTGGGAGATCGCGAAGAGGGTGCCCTCCGCCGCCTGCTGACTGGTGGTGTCCACCTCCACCCGGAGATCGACGATCGTGACCGCGTCTGCCCTCTGGTTGGACACCGCGACGCGCACCCGTTGGTCCTCCACGGCGATCCCGTCCCCCGGCACCCAGCTCACCGGCCAGGTCCGCACCTGCTCCAGGCTCATGATCCCCGGGCGGACGTACATGGGGGTGAAGTCGGGCTGCCAGACGTGCATCGGGTCGATGACGGTCACCGCGATGGGGGAGGACAGTCGCAGCGAGACCCAGTCGAGGAGCCTCGGCACGGTGAGACCCACCGCGGCCGCCGCGACCAGGGCGGCCACCGTCAGGCCGCCGCGCCGGAGGTGTTCGGGCAGGCTCCGGTGGTGTCGGTGGTACTCGGTCCCCGACTCGTCAGGTCGGTCGTGGTCCAGGGGGAACGGCGTGGTGTCCTCATGGTCCGGTGACGCCGGATGGTCCGGTGACGTCGGGTGCGAGCCCCGGGGTGACGGCGACCCGGTGGTCCGGGGGGCCGGGTCCGCCTCGTCCTCACGGTCCGGCGGGAGAGCGGCCTCGTCCGTGGGGCGGGTCTCCTGCTCGGGGGCGGTGGTGGCCGGGGCCGTCTCCTGCTCGGGTGCGGCGGTGACCAGGTCCGTCTCCTTTTCGGGGGAAGCGATGACCGAGGGGGGAGTCGTGCCTGCGGACGATGACGGATCATCACCGGCCGGGCCCTCGCCGTCCACCGGGGTCACCTGGGAGGCGCTGCGGCAGCTGAGGCACTGGTGGGGATCGGCCGGGGAGGAAGGGGGCGACGTCCCGGCGCCGGCGCCGATCCTGGCCGGTTCGGGCTGCGCCGGGGAAGGGTTTCCTGGCGTTTCAGGATCTCTTCCCACCCTCACCCCCGGATTGTTGTCCCCCCTGGGACACAGCGGGCAGATCACATCTTGCTTGTCCAGACCGAAGCCTGTCAATCATGGTCAAAAACACCTGCCCGAACGGACAGAGATGCGGGGGATCGGCGACTCGGGGGGCTCGGCACGGGGTCGCGCGGCTGCCCCGGCCGGAGTCCCGCGCCCGGTCGGCCCGTAGGGTTGCCCCGTGGCCGAATTCATCTACGTCATGCGGAAGGCACGCAAAGCTCACGGCGACAAGGTGATCCTCGACGACGTGACGCTCGCCTTCTACCCGGGCGCGAAGATCGGCGTCGTCGGTCCCAACGGCGCGGGCAAGTCCAGCGTGCTCAAGATCATGGCGGGGTTGGACCAGCCGTCGAACGGCGACGCCTTCCTGTCCCCCGGCTACACCGTCGGCATCCTCGAACAGGAGCCGCAGCTCAACGAGAACAAGACCGTGCTCGGCAACGTCGAGGAGGGTCTCGGCCAGATCAAGGTCAAGCTCGACCGGTACAACGAGATCGCCGAGCTGATGGCCACCGACTACTCCGACGAGCTCATGGAGGAGATGGGTCGCCTCCAGGAGGACATCGACCACGCCGACGCCTGGGACCTCGACGCCCAGCTCGAGCAGGCCATGGACGCGCTGCGCTGCCCGCCCGGCGACGCCGAGGTCTCGGTGCTCTCCGGTGGGGAGCGGCGCCGGGTGGCGCTGTGCCGGCTGCTGCTGAGCAAGCCCGACCTGCTGCTCCTCGACGAGCCGACGAACCACCTGGACGCCGAGAGCGTGCAGTGGCTGGAGCAGCACCTCGCCGCCTACGCGGGCGCCGTCCTCGCCGTCACCCACGACCGGTACTTCCTGGACAACGTCGCGGAGTGGATCCTCGAACTCGACCGCGGTCGGGCCTACGCCTACGAGGGCAACTACTCCGTCTACCTGGAGAAGAAGGCCGAGCGCCTCCAGGTCCAGGGCAAGAAGGACGCCAAGCTCCAGAAGCGGCTCAAGGAGGAGCTCGCCTGGGTTCGGCAGAACGCCAAGGGGCGCCAGACCAAGTCGAAGTCCCGGCTGCAGCGGTACGAGGAGATGGCGGCGGAGGCCGAGCGGACCCGCAAGTTGGACTTCGAGGAGATCCAGATCCCGCCGGGCCCGCGGCTCGGCAACATCGTCATCGAGGCGAGCGACCTGGCCAAGGGCTTCGGCGACCGGCAGCTCATCCAGGGCCTGTCGTTCTCGCTGCCCAAGAACGGCATCGTCGGGGTCATGGGACCCAACGGCGTCGGCAAGACCACCCTCTTCAAGACCATCGTCGGGCTCGAGCCGGTCGACGCCGGGACCCTGAGGGTCGGCGAGACCGTCAAGATCTCCTATGTCGACCAGGGGCGGGCCGGACTCGACCCGCAGCGGACCGTCTGGGAGGTCGTCTCGGACGGGCTGGACTACATCAAGGTCGGCCAGGTCGAGATGCCGTCGCGTGCCTACGTCTCCGCGTTCGGCTTCAAGGGTCCTGACCAGCAGAAACCGGCGGGCGTGCTGTCCGGGGGGGAGCGCAACCGGCTCAACCTCGCGCTCACCCTCAAGATCGGTGGGAACCTGCTGCTGCTCGACGAGCCGACGAACGACCTCGACGTCGA
>JAAYAH010000047.1 GCA_012719445.1 Actinomycetales bacterium
AACGCGACCCCGCACCCCAGGCTGTCCCGGCCGACGCCAACTCCCCAGACATGACGCCCGCCGCCTCGACCCAGCCCATCAACACCGCCGCTTAAAGATCTTCATCCACAAGTCTTGACTATTCCTCCTTCGGAAGATCCTGTTGTTGTCGAAGACAGCATGATCTGTACCGAAGGTCGCGATGCCCAGCCTGCCTCACCGTGTCGGTCCCGTCGAGCCGTTCGGCCGGTCAGGGCCGTGTCGTGATCGTGGCGGGCCGGCGGCCGCCGGAGGGTGGGAGGTGCTGGGCCGGTTCCGGCGGGAGGTCTATGCCTGCCTGGACACCCGCGCGGATGCGCTGTTCGAGCTGGCCGATGCGGTGTTGTGCGCGGCGGGGCCGGTGCGGTCGCTGGCGCAGTTGTCCCTGGAGCCGGAGCACCGTCGCGGGCACGGCGGCCTGTACGACGGGCTGAACGCCGGGCGGGTCGCCTTCGCCCGGGTGCGTCGCGCGGTGGACACGTTGCCGCTGCCCCGCATCGGTGACCGGATCGTGCTGGGCGTGGACATCACTCCGTGGCTTCGTCCGGACGCCCAGACCAGTCCGCAGCGGCTGTTCTGCCATGTGCATGGGCGGGCCAAGGGCACGTCCCAGATGATCCCGGGCTGGCCCTACTCGATCGTGGCCGCGCTCGAAGAGGGCCGGACCAGCTGGACGACGGTGCTGGACGCGGTCCGTCTCGGCCCGGAAGATGACGCCACCGCGGTGACCGCCGCCCAGCTGCGCGAGGTGGTCCAGCGGCTGGTCGTCGCCGGGCACCAGACGTCGGGCGACCCGCCGATCGAGATCGTGATGGACTCCGGGTACGACGTCACGAGGCTGGCGTTCGTGCTGGCCGACCTGCCCGTGGTGGTGACCGGGCGGCTGCGTTCGGACCGAGTCATGATCGGGGCGATCCCGCCGCGTCGCCCGGGCACGATGGGCCGCCCACCGCGGCACGGACCGGTGCTGCGGCTGGCGCACCCCGACACCTGGCCCGATCCCGACCACGCCACCACCACGGCGACCACCCGATACGGCACCGCGGCAGCCTCGGCATGGAACCGGATGCATCCTCGGTTGTCCCGCCGCGCGGCCTGGCTGGACCACCCCGCAGACACCGACCTGCCGATCGTGGAGGGCACCCTGATCCGGTTGCAGGTCGACCGGTTGCCCGGCGAGCGGACCCCGAAACCGTTGTGGCTGTGGACCTCCCGTCCCCACGCCGGCACCGGCCAGGTCGACCAGGCGTGGCAGGCGTTCCTGCGCCGCTTCGACCTGGAACACACCTTCCGGTTCTTCAAGCAGCAGCTCGGCTGGACAGTGCCGAAGCTGCGTGACCCGGCCGCCGCCGACCGCTGGACCTGGCTGATCATCATTGTCTACGCCCAGCTAGGTGCGGCCCGCGGCCTGACCGAGGACCTGCGCCGCCCCTGGGAACGACCCAGCGAGCCGGAACGGCTGACCCCCACCCGCATCCGCCGAGGGTTTCGCCACCTCCGACCCAAGACCACCCTCCCGGCCGGTGCACCGAAACCCGCCCGGCCCGGCCCCGGCCGCCCTCCCGGCACCCCCAACCAACGCCCGGCCACCCGCTACGACGTCGGCAAGACCACCAAACGCGCCGCCAGCCTCGAACAACACCACCAGACCACAGCCACCACGGGTTAAACAACAAGCTGAGAGGAACCCGATGACCGCCACCGTCCCGGCCACCCGGCCCACCGCCGCACGCGCCGCGGTCACCGTCACCAACCCCGACCCGGTCGAGGCCGACATCGACCAGTCCTGCAAGACCCTGCACCTGCCCACCATCCGCGACCGCTACGACGAGCTGGCCGCCGAGGCCCTGCGCCAGCACTCCAGCTACAAGCAGTTCCTCGCCGAGCTGCTGGCCGCCGAGTGCGCCGCCCGCGATGAACGTCGCCGCACCCGCCTGGTCCGCGAGGCCGCCTTCCCCCGGCCCAAGCGGATCGAGGACTTCGACTTCACCGCCAACCCCGACGTCCCCGCCGCCGTGATCAACACCCTCACCCGGCCCGACTGGGTCCTGGCCGGCCAACCGCTGTGCCTGATCGGGGAGTCCGGCACCGGCAAGTCCCACCTGCTCATCGGGATCGGCACCGCGATCGCCGAGGCCGGCCTACGCGTGCGCTACACCACCGCAGCGAACCTGGTCAACGAACTGGCCGAGGCCGCCGACGACCGCCGCCTGACCAAGACCATCGCCCGCTACAGCCGCGTCGACCTGCTCTGTCTGGATGAGTTCGGCTACCTCGACCTGGACCGCGCCGGAGCCAAACTCCTGTTCCAGATCTTCACCGAACGCGAGGAACGACGCGCCCTGGCCATCGCCGCCAACGCCCCGTTCTCCGAGTGGCACCAGACCTTCACCGACCCCCGGCTCTGCGCCGCGATCGTCGACCGGCTCACCTACAACGCCCACCTGATCGACACCGGCACCCACTCCTACCGGCTGGCCTCCACCACCGCCCGCCAGCACGCCTGACCCCACCACCTCCAGGCCAAAAGGGCCCGGGCCCGCCACGCTCCCACACCCTGTCGGGGGGGCAAGAACCACGGCGGACCCGGGCCCTCATGCTACCCAGCCCGCCCCGGCCACCACCGGCCCACAGGCGTTCCCCAAACAACCTGCCACACAACGGATCACAAGAGCACAACCGTCGACAAAACAACCCGCTACTCGATCCTGCGTTCCGCAGCTAATTGGGTTCTGGGGGCATGATCGATGGTGTTTCCGCAGGTCAGCGCGTTGCGGCCTGGTCCACGGGCCGAAAATCCCTAGTGACACGAATCGTCTGACTACTGTGCGTTGAGCTGGTCAGTGTCCGGTATGCTCTGGTGACGTGTTCGTGAAGACGTCGACGCGGCGGAACCGGAACGGGACCACGACCAGGTACCTGCAGTTGGCCCACAACGAGTGGGACCCGGTGGCGAAGACGTCGCGGACGAAGGTGGTCTACAGCTTCGGGCGGGCCGAGGAGGTCGACCGGGCCGCGATCGAACGTCTGATCACCGCGTTGATGCGCGTCCTGGGAACTCAACCTGCGGCCGAGGAAGGGCCTGCACGGGTCGAGGCCTCGGGGGTGCCGGGGCTGGAGTACCTCGCCTCCCGACCCGTGGGCGGGGCGTGGGTGTTGGAGGGGATCTGGCACCAACTCGGTATCGATGCCCTGCTGCGCAAACTGGCTGCCAAGACGCGGCGGGATCCGATCGTGGAGCGGGTGTTGTTCGCTCTGGTGGCCAACCGGGCCCTGGCGCCGTCCTCCAAGCTGGCCGCCACGTCCTGGGTGGCCCACGACGTGCACGTCTGTGGCCTGGAGACCGTCACCGACGACGCGTGCTACCGGGCGATGGACTGGCTGCTGGCCGTGGAGGACAAGGTTGCCCGGGGTGTCTACGACGCGGTCGCGGATCTGTTGAACCTTCACGTCGACTTGATCTTCTTCGATACGACCTCCACGTACTTCGAGACCGCCGAGGAGGACGAACCACTGTGGCGTGATGCGGCCGGACGCGTCGTCGAAGGTGATCCCGACGCCGACCGGCCGGATAAGGCGGTGGACCAAGGCGGGTTCCGGACCTGGGGCAAGTCCAAGGACTCCCGCGATGACCTGCCCCAGGTCATCGTCGGGATGGCCGTGACCCGCGAGGGCATCCCGGTGCGGGTGTGGTCCTGGCCCGGCAACACCGGCGACTCACCGTTGATCCGCCAGGTCAAGAACGACATGCGGCACTGGAGTCTGGGCAAGGTCATCTGGGTCGCCGACCGCGGCTTCACCTCCGCCGCCAACCGCAAGCACCTGGCCAGTGGCGGCAGCGGCTACATCCTCGGGGAGAAGCTGCGCTCCGGCTCACCCGAGGCCACCGCCGCGTTGTCCCGGCAGGGCCGCTACACCGACATCGACCAGAACCTGCGCGTCAAGGAGGTCAAGGTCTCCGCCACCGAGCGGTTCGTCATCTGCCACAACCCCGAGGCCGCCCTGCGCGATGAGGCCATCCGCACCCGGATGCTCACCCGCCTCGAAGAAGCCATCCGCGGCTCCGACGACCTGCCACCGGACCAGCGCGCCGAACTCCGCGGGGTGATCTCCACCAAGCCCGGGATGAGCCGCTACCTACGCGTCACCCCCGGTGGGCTCCTGCGCGTGGACAAGAAGAAGATCGCCGTCGAGGCCAACCTCGACGGCAAGTACCTGCTGCGCACCAGTGACCCCACGCTGACCAGCACCGACATCGCCCTCGGGTACAAGCAACTCCTGGAAGTCGAACGCGGCTGGCGAGACATGAAGTCCGTGCTGGACCTGCGCCCGGTCTACCACCGCCTCGAAGACCGCATCCGCGCCCACGTCCTGCTGTGCTGGCTGGCCCTCCTCCTGGCCCGCATCGTCGAGACCCGCACCGGCGCTACCTGGACCACCTCCCGCGCCGAACTCCAACGCCTCCACGTGGGCACCTTCACCGGACCCGCCGGCACCTTCCGCCAGACCACCACCCCCACCCCGGCGACCCGACGCCTGCACGAGGCCCTGGGCCTGAAGCTCCCACCCCGGATCTGGCACCTCGACCCCGAACCCGCCCCCAGCCCGACCCCCCGCTGACCAGCACCGATACCCGGCCCTAGCGACACGCGCGGTCACTAGGGCCAACCGGTGTTCGCCCAGGTCAACCCCATGATCCGCGTCCTTTACCGGCACATCAGCTG
>JAAYAH010000048.1 GCA_012719445.1 Actinomycetales bacterium
CCGGTGAGGCTGTTGTTCGTCTTCCACGCCGCCGGCGCCGTCCAGGGCGAGGCGAGGAACTTGACGTTCGACCCGTAGGACTCGGCCTCCTTGAGGTTGGCCACCGCGTAGGACCAGGTGTTGGAGTCGTGGCTGAGCATGGTGCGCAGGATCGACAGGCCGAGTTCGTTGTCGCCCATGCCGACCATCGTGCGGACCTCGCTCGTCGTCAGCATGCCGCTGGCGCTGCCCGGCCAGATCGGCAGTGCGGCACCGAAACCGTCGACCGTCTGGTACCTCGTGCCCGGGTCGACGGTGATGTCGGCAAGACCGCTGGTGGTCGTGGTCGGCGTGGTGCGCGTGGTCGTGCTGGTGGTCGTGGTCGGCGTGGTGCGCGTGGTCGTGGTGGTGGTCGTGGTCGGCGTGGTGCGCGTGGTCGTGGTGGTGGTCTGCCCGCCGCAGGTCACGCCGTTGACCGCGAACCCCGTCGGGGCGTTGTTGGCGCCGTTCCACGACCCGATGAACCCCGGAGCCACGCTCGCCCCGGTGGCCACGTTGCCGTTCCAGGACTCGTTGGCCACCGTCACCGTGGACGCGGACTGGCTCCACCGCCCGTTCCACCCCTGGGTCACCGTCTGGCCGTCGGCGAAACGGAACGTCAGCGTCCAGGTCGACCACGCATCCCCGGTATTGGTCACCGCCACCGTTCCCTGGAACCCACCGGTCCACTGGTTGACCACCGAGTACCGCACCGAACACCCCGGTGCCGCAAGCGCCGCGGAACCCCCCACCGCGGTCAATCCCAGAGAGCCGACCAGAGCCGTCACCGTCCCGACGGACATGACACCCCGGAATATCGATGGAGATCGCGACATGAACGCCTCCCGAGAGTTTCAGATAGGTTCCGGACCGCAGTGTCGGGACTGTAGACGGTTCTTCTGTTCATCCGCAAGGGGGCGATGTGAACACATATTTGCTCCCGGGATCTGGCGCTCTCCGTCACGCGAAGGACACGGGCGGGTGGTCCGAATACCGAGGAGGAGAAGAGGGGAGGAGAGGAGGGAGGGAGGAGAGGGAATGCCCTCCGGGTGTCGGTGCCCCGGTGTCTACTACCCCTGTGATCCCCCCGGGACGAGTGCGGCCGTGCGATCCGCCGAAGCCCGTCTGGGTCTGGGACGACGGGGCGTGGCACGGTGCCCACCTCGAGGCATGGGTCAGGAACTGGGCCGGCCAGTGGGTCGGTATCGCCTACTGGGAACCCGGGCCGGAGCGGAAGGTCTACCGGCCCGTGGAGACACCATGGCTGCGGCCGAGAGACGACACCGACCAACGACAACCATCACCGGCGACGCCGGGGCCTGCGAGCTGACGGCGTCGGCTCAGGCGGTCCGGTTCCCGGCACAGGGTCCGCGGTGGTGCCGTCGGTCGACGAGGGCCTGCACCGCCTCGTCCACGGTCGAGTAGCAGCAGTCGATCATCGTGTCCATGCCGGTGATGCTGAGGACGCGCAGGACCGGTCTCCTGCACCCGGCCAGGACGGCCCTCCCCGCCCTGGCTGCCAGCCAGTTCCGCGTGGCCATCAGGGTCTTGATTCCCTCCGCGGACATGAACTCCACCCGGCTCATGTCCACGACGAGCAGCGGTGACACCTCTCGCGCAGCCCGGAGAAGATCGTCCATGGCCGGAGCCGTGGAGAGATCGATCTCGTCGATATCGATCAGGACGATCTGGGGTTGGTTCATGAGGACCCCCCTGCGACTCGACGAGTCCGCGAGTTTCCGGTTCAGGGCAGTATTCACCCGAAAACCGTTTCGCGCGATACCCCTGGGGTCACATACTCCTCGACGCTTTCCGAAATATTCACGTCGCGGGATCTCCGGAACCGGGTACCGCGCTGCTGCTGTCGCCTCATCGCCACATCTCGACAGCGGCGTTGCAGCATCTCGACAGCGGCGTTGCAGCATCTCGACGACGGCGTCGCGACATCTCGGCAGCGGCGTCGTCGCGAGGTCCCGGTCGTCCCGATCACCCTCCGGCGGAGGTGACTGGATTCAGGGACACCGACCGGCGGCTGGACCGACGGTGGGAGCTCAGCTCGGTTCGTAGTCGAACCAGTCCGCGTGCATGGTCCCCTCCGCGGCGTAGAGACCGATGAGCCTGCCGGTGAAGCCACCGGCGACCTCGGTCGACAGGTACCTCCCGTCGAGCGTCGCGAGGGGGGCGAAGGTGCCGTCCGGTGACTCGGTGCCGAGGGTCACCGTGTCCGGTCCGGTGCGGGGGCAGTGGCCGGCCTCGGCGACGTCGACCTCGGCTCGCAGCACCACCGGACCGGGCGGGATGTCCTGGGACGAGACGACGGTGCGCAGCGGGCCGATCCGGGCGAGCGCCCGGGCCACGGAACCGTCGACCTCGATCTCGTAGTGGTGATCCTCGTCGAGCCGGACCGCCAGACCTCCCCTGCCGGTGGCCGGATCCACCAGGGACCTGACCCGGCAGGAGAGATGCTGCTGCCGGCGTCCGGCGAAGCTGACGTCGGGTTCGTCGAGCGACCCGCCGCGGGCGTTCAGGGTGAGCCACCCGGGTCGCTGCCTGGTCGTACAGGTCTCGGCGGTCCGCAGCCGCAGCGAGACCCAGTTCGGGTGCAGCGCGTCGGCGTCGAAGTCGTCCCTGACCGGGGCAGGGGCGGTCGGTTGCAGCGGCCACGGCGGAGCGGGCGGTCGTGGTGCCAGGTCGCCGACGACCGGCCAGCCGTCGACCCAGGTCACCGGGGCGAGGAACGTCTCGCGGCCGAGCACGTGCCAGCCGGGAGTGCCGCCACGCGGGCGGACCCCGAGCAGGACGAGCCACCAGGAGCCGTCCGGGCCCTGGACCAGGTCGCCGTGTCCGGTGTTCTGGATCGGGTGGTCGGTGCCCCGGTGGGTGAGGATCGGGTTGTCGGGGCAGGGCTCGAAGGGGCCGGTCGGGGCAGTGCTGCGGGCGATCGAGACACCGTGGCCCCGCTCCGTGCCGCCCTCCGCGATGAGCAGGTACCAGTACCCGCCGATGCGGTACAGGTGCGGTGCCTCGGGTGCCTTCATGCCCGGCGATCCGGACCAGGTGCGCCGGGGCGGCCCCTGGGTGTTCCCGGTGTGCGGGTCGATCGGGATCTGGGTGACCCCGGCGACGGTGCACCAGCAGGTCCCGTCCTCGTCCCAGGCCAGGTCCGGGTCGATCCCATGGACTCCCGGCAGCGGCACCGGGTCCGACCACGGGCCGGCCGGGTCCGTCGCGGTGAACAGCAGGTTCCCGTCACCCGCGACGTTGGTGACGACCAGCCAGAACCGGCCGTCGTGGTGACGCAGCGTCGGTGCGTAGAGGCCACCGGACGCGGGGGTGGTCGGTGGCAGTCGCAACTGGCTCGGGCGGTCGAGGGCGTTGCCGAGCTGCTCCCAGTGCACCAGATCCCGGCTGTGGAAGATCGGGATGCCGGGGAAGAGCTCGAAGCTGGAGCAGGCGAGGTAGTAGTCCCCGCCGACCCTGCAGACGCTCGGGTCGGGGTGGAACCCCGGGATCACGGGATTCGTGAAGCCGCCGTCCACGCTGCTCTCCCTCTTCCTCGCTGCTCGTCGTGGCCGCTCGTGCTGTCGCCTCGTCCCGGACCGGTCACCGGTCCCCGGACCACCGGGGCGGGGTGGGATCCGGGCGGCGGTCAGGCGGGTGGCGGTGCGGTGCTGTCCCGGACCGTCAGGGTGGTCGCGATCTCCACCCCGGTCTGCGCCGCCGGCTCGCCCCGGCCAAGGGACAACGCCAGTTCGGTCGCGGCCACCGCCATCTCGGTGAGCGGCTGGTGCACCGTGGTCATCGGCGGGTCCACCCAGGCCACGACGGGCAGGTCGTCGAAGCCGACGACGCTGAGGTCGGCCGGGATCGCCAGGTCCGCCTCGCGGGCGGCCTGGTAGACGCCGAGCGCCTGCAGGTCGTTGGCGGCGAAGACCGCGGTCGGCCGCTCCGCCAGGGCCAACAGGGAGACGGCGGCATCGTGCCCACCCTCCCGGCTGAGCGAGGCCCGGACGACGTGGCGCGGGTCGACGGGCAGCCCTGCGGCCTCCATCGCGGATCGGTACCCGTCCATCCGGGCCTGGCAGCACAGCACCCCCTCCGGTCCGCCGATCATCGCGATCCGCCGGTGGCCCAACTCGACGAGGTGCCGGGTCGCCGTCCGACCGCCGGACCAGTTCGTCGCACCGACGAACGGCACGTCGTCCGGCATCTCGACGGTGGGGTCGAAGACGACGAACGGGATCCCCTTCTGGCGGAGCTGTTCCCGCTCGTCGGCGGACAGCTGGGCAACCGAAAGCACGCAGCGCGGGCGGCGGGCGACCGTGTCGTCCCAGGCGGGGACGGTGCTGTCGTGCAGGCCGAACCGGGAGACCAGGACCCCGATCCGGTGCTGGCGGGCGACCTGCTCGACCCCCCGGATGATCTCGACGGCCCACATGCTCTCCAGCTCCCGGAACACCAGCTCCAGGAGGTTGCTGCGGTTGGCCGCGGAGGGCTTGCTGTAGCCGTAGCGGTTGATCAGCTCCTCGACCCGGGCGCGGGTCTCGGCGGACACCCCGGAACGACCGTTCAGCACCTTCGACACCGTCGGGATCGACACCCCGGCCGACTCGGCGATGACAGCGATGGTCACCGGCCGCGAGGGGTCACCGGGTATGTCCTCGCCGTCCGCCGCGGCACCCGCTGGGCTGTCTGTCACCGTCGCCTCTCCAGGGTCGGGTCCGGTCTCGCCCGACCGACGAATCCTACGTCCGGCAGTTGGTCCCGGGATCCCGCCGCCGGTGCTCCTGGCACGCCGGTCCCGGGGCACGCCGGTCCCCGGGGCACGCCGGTCCCCGGGGCACGCCGGTACCCGCGGGACGACCGGTACCCGCGCGGCTGTCACCTCCGGCCGCGGGCACCGGCCGTCCGCTGCCGGTGGCGTCGCTCTCAGGTGGTGCTGCCGGTCACCGAGGTGCCGGACCTGGTGATGCGATACGTGATCCGGGTGCCGCTCCAGAAGTGGAAGGTGAGGGTCACCGTTCCGTCGTGGACCTCCGCGAAGAACTCGGGTTTCAGGGTGATGGTCCCGGCGGCGTCGTCGGGTTGGAAGTGCTGCCAGAACTCCTTGTACGGAGTCCAGGAGGCGGGACCGGCCGGGCTCCCGTCGGCGTACACCGCCTCCATGGTGGCGAGCTGGTCACCCCGGAAGGAGGTGGGGATCACGAACGAGTTCGTGGTGCCGGTCGCGGCCGCCTGTGTCGGCGGGTCGTAGCTGATGATGTCGATCCGCCACGGCACGCCCTGGGAGAACCGGGCCTCGATGCCAGCCCTGACGCCGTACGCACGGTCGCCGACGAGCCGGGTCAGGGCCGTGGGGGTGAGGGTGAGCGTGGTGCCGGACACGGTGTAGTCGGCTCCCCTGGCCAGCTCGGTGCTGCCCTGCCACAGCCCCTGGAACGACGTGCCGTTGAGGTTCAGGGTGAGGGTCCTGCCGGTGACGGTGCTGCCACGGGGCACGTACACCTGGTCCGAGGAGGCCGTGCCGGAGCGGGTGGTCCAGCCGGCCCGCATCATGGCGAACACGCCGGGGTCACGCCATCGCAGCTCGGTGCGGTTCAGGAACTGACCGGCGTCCCACACCATGGTGGTGAGGTCCCTGATCCGGGCGTGGTAGCCGACGGCCTCGACGAACTTCAGGAACTCGCCCCGCTCGATGATCCCCGGTCGGGTGTGGTCCCAGTTGAGCAGGGCCCACTCGCCGATGACGACTGGGATCCCGCGGCTCACGAACGTGGTGTGCACCCGGTCGAAGGTGCCGAGCAGGTCCTGCTCCACGTTGTCGTCGTAGCGGGTGCCGCCGGCGATGTTGACGCTGAACGGCCACCATCCGTAGAAGTGCACGGTCGCGGCGAGGTTGGCGTCGCGGAGTTCGGCGAAGGTGGCCGTGAGGGCGTCCAGCCGCGCCTGGTCGGCATTGGTGTGCAGGGTGGGCAGCACCAGCAGCCGGGTCGCGTTGGGGCCGCCCGTACCGCGCACCAGGTGGACGAACTCGACGTTCAGCTCGTGCAGCAGCGCGTCGCCCTGCTCGTCCCCGGACGTGCCGGTGAACTGCGGCTCGTTGATGCTCTCGAACACCAGCCGGGGGGAGTGGTCGCGGAACGTCGTGGCGAGCTGGTTCCACAGTGCCCGGTACCTGGCGAGCACGGTGGCGCGGTCGCCGGGGTACGTGTTGATCCACTGCCAGGAGTCGTGATGGAGGTTGAGCATCACGTAGAAGCCCTCGTCGAGGGACATGTCGACGATCTCCCGGACCCGGGCCAGCCAGGCGGCATCGATGGTGTAGTCCGGTGCCGGTCCGTGGTGGTTGCTCCACGTCACCGGGAGCCGGATGCTGTTGTAGCCCTGTGACCGCACGTGGTGGAGCAGTGCTCGGGTGGTCAGCGGGTTGCCCCACGCCGTCTCGTCCGGGATGGCGTCCAGCGTGTTGCCCAGGTTCCAGCCGGGCTGCATCGCCCTCACCGTGGCCATCGCGTTCCCGGCCTGCGACGTCGTCGTGGTCGTCGTGGGCGTCGTGGTCGTCGTGGTCGTCGTGGTCGTCGTGGGCGTGGTCGTCGTGGTCGTGGTCGTGCCGGTGGTGCGCGTGGTGGTCGTGGTGCGGGTGCTGGTCGTGGTGGTCGTCGGGGACGTGGTGGTCGTCGTCGAGCCACCGACGTCACCGGTGCACGTCGTGCCGTTCAGCGTGAACGAGGTCGGTGCCGGGTTGGTGCCCGACCACGCTCCGACGAATCCGAAGGAGACCGTCGCGTCGGTCGGTATCGCCGCGTTGTAGCTCAGGTTCGTCGCGGTGACCCGGCTGCCCGAGGGCGTGATCGTGGCGTTCCACGCCTGGGTCACCTGCTGGCCGGACGGGAACGTCCACGCCAGGGTCCACCCGTGCACCGGATCCCCGAGGTTGGTCACGGCGACGTCGGCCACGAAGCCGCCCGGCCACTGTGCCGTTGTCGTGTACCCCACCCGGCAGCCCGTGACGGCGTCGGCGCTCTCCGCCGGCATCCCTGCCACCAGCACCGTGGCCACAGAGGCGGCGACCATGGTTGTCCGCCACCGGGGACGTCGCATGTCGTGCAGCTTCACTCGGACACTCCTGCCGTAGTCGCAGCCGGCTGTGGTCGCAGCCGACTGTCAGGGGACATCGGACGGCGGACAGGTCGTCGTGGCGCAGTACGGCGGGACTTCGGCGGCGCTGCTGCCCGTGCCCGGCGTGCCGGGTCCCGTCGCCGGTCCTCTCCCACGGAGGTGGCAACGACTCTGATCCGCGCTCTGCCGCGCCTCGCCCACTCGGAGAAACTTTCTCCCAATAGGCGCGATAGTTTCCAGAAGGCTACTGACGGCCAGGAGGAGCGTCAACGGGTCGGCCGTTGCTGTTCCACGCGAACGCTGTCGACACCGCCACCGCTACAGCCACCGCCACAGCCACCGCCGCCGACGCCGACGACTCGGACACTGCCGACGTGGACGTTGTCGACGTGGACGTTGTCGACGCGGACGTTGTCGACGCGGACGCTGTTCGACGCCGGTGCTGGTCGTCGACGGCGCCCTGGTCCCGCGGTGCTGCGCCGGGCGGGTCACCCCGTGGGTCCGGAAGCTCGGTGCGCGGGCGGCTCTCGGCGGTCAGCGCGCTGCCGTGGAGTGGGCGACCCGGTTCTTGCCGGCGCGTTTGGCCTGGTAGAGAGCCGCATCGGCAGTGTTCACGAGAACGTGGAGCGGCGTGGCGTCCGAGGAGGACGGGTGATGGGGGGCCACGCCGACGGACACGGTCACCCGCAGGGGACCCGCCGCCGTCTCGACGGGGTCGTCCGCGACGGCGTGGCGTAACCGCTCGGAGAGCCGGACTGCCGCGTGGGCCGGGAGCTGGGGAGCGACCAGGGCGAACTCCTCGCCGCCGTAGCGACCGAGGGTGTCGCCGGGGCGCAGGTTCGTGAGGAGGCGGGCGACGACGCCCTGGATCACCTCGTCGCCGATCTGGTGCCCGTGCGTGTCGTTGATCTCCTTGAAGTCATCGATGTCGATCATCAGGATGGTCAGCGGCTCGGAGCGCCGCTGCGCGACGACGAGCGCCCGGTGGGCCTGTTCGAAGAAGCTGCGGCGGTTGGCGATCCCGGTGAGGGGGTCGGTGACGGCGAGCTGCTGGGTCCTGGCGAAGAGCTCCGCTCTCTCGTAGGCGGTCATGCCGTGACGGACAAGGGCCCCGGCGACGCGGGTCTGGGACTCGGGGAAGGCACCGGGCGAGGTACTGGCCAGCAGGAGGAGGCCCACCCGCCGGGTGGCGGTGTCGAGCGGGAGCGTCAGCCAGGACGCGACGTCGTGGTGGTCGGGGACGAGGATCTCGGCAAGGGGCGCGGGGAGCTCGGCGGGATCGCCGCCGACCGTCGGCTCGGCGAGGTCTATCCCGGAGACGACGTCCACGGCGGTGGGGGAGGGCTGCCAGATCATCGCCTCCGGGCCCTCATCTCCGGGGCCGGCACCGGAACGGAGAACCCGCCCGTCTCCTCCGACGAGCCACAGCGCGGTGCCGGCGAACACGGGCGATCGGGCGAACTCGATGGCCAACCGGCGCAGGACCTCGTCGGTGTCGAGGGTCTCCGAGATCGACCGCATGGAGTTGTGGAGGAGCTCGGCGGTGTCACGCTGCTGCAGGGCGACGGCCTTCTCGACGGCCAGCCGGGAGGCGCGAGCGGTCTGCAGGCTGACGGCGATCTGGTTGGTGATCACTGTGAGGAGCCCGCTGTCGGCCGGGGTGAAGATGCCCTTGGCGATCCGGCTGTCCAGGTACAGCACCCCCACGGTCCTGCCCTCCAGCTGCAGGGGGCCGACCAGGATGCTGCGCAGCCCGTGGACCACCGCGCTCTCCGACCCGAGTGCGGCACCGCTGTCGGTGCCCGTGACCACCAGCGTCTCGCCGGTGGCGGCCACCTGCTGGACGAGGGAGGAGCCGTAGGCAGTCGGGGTGTCGGACGCCCGGCCGTCCACGCTGCGCCCGGCCCGGAACGACAGCAGGCCCGTGTCGTCGTCGGCGAGGAACAGGAACGCGCGTTCCGCCGACAGCACCCGGATCGTCTCGTCGAGGACGACCTGGAGGAGGTCGTCGAGGTCGAGAACCTGGGAGGCGGCGAGCCCGACCCGTTCCAGGACCTGCAGGCGGCGTTGCTCCTGGGTCAGGGCAGCTCCGACCAGGGGGGCGTCCGAGGTCGACCGTACGTCCCGGGAACGGGAGGCGGTGGCCCCGACGGGGTCGGCCAGCGCGAACTCCGCTCGCACCCACTGCGCCCGCAGAGCCCAGCCGTTCTGGAGGGCCAGCAGCAACGCGAGCCGAGCCTGGTGCCTGGCCTGTCCGTGTCGTCCGATCGCGGCCAGCGCCCGGGCTCTCACCCGCGCGACCTCGTAGAGCGCCAGCGGCACGTCGGCCCGCAGGGCGAGGTCCTCGGCGCGAGCCGCGTCGTCGAGAGCAGCTGCGGGGTCGCCGTCGAGGAGCCGCAGGTCGGCCCGGGCGGCGTAGTGGTGCGGCCGGAGCACCGGACGGTTGGCCAGCGTCCCCAGCTCGGCGACCGCCTTCGTCGCGGCCTCGCGCAGGCGCTCCCGGTCGTCGGCCTGCCCCGCTCGGTAGGCCGCCACCCGGCCGTAGGCCTGGAACACGTAGAACACCCGGTTCGACGGGATGATCCATTTGGGTCTGGGGACGAGGCTGGTGAAACCCGTGGTGGCCCGGTCGAAGTCCGGCCCGTGATCGCCGAGTTCGGTGAGGGCGATCGTCTCGTCCAGGCACAGCAGGTTCTGTTCCCCGCCGGGGTGGTCCACCCCCGGTGCGCTCCGCGCCGCGTCCAGACGCTGCTGGGCTTCCTCGACCCGGCCTGCCTGGGCCGCGATCGGTACGCCGAGGAAGGAGAAGGGGTGGCTCTCGCTGTAGTCGCCCCCCAGCCTGTCCTGGCCCTGGACGTGCCACTCGAGGGCGGCCTGCGGCCGGCCCAGGGCGAGCTCCTCGCAGACGAGCGCGGCGATCAGGTTGACGTGGAGACCGACGTCGAGCCAGCGGCGATGGTCGGTCAGGACGTCGAGGTAGTGGTCGTCGGTGAAGCTGCCCCCGGCAGCCACCCTGATGAAGGCGGCGTACGCCGCCACCTCGGCGACGAGGCCGGGATCGCCCAGCTCGTCGGCCGCCTCCCTGGCACGGCGCCGCCACCGCGCGCCGGACCGGTTGAAGGCCGGCTCGACGGATGCGCCGAGGGACCGCTGGATGCGGACGTACTCCTCGCAGGTGCCCACCCGGTTCCCGGCCGGCAGTGCGAGCAGGGTGAACAGCGCCTGCGCGTCGGGCCGGTAGCACAGCCACATGACGTCCCCGGCCAGCACGTACAACCGGGCCTGCAGGCGCAGTCGCCGGAGCCTGCGCCCCGAGGGCGGTCCCAGGAGCCTCCGGACGAGGGTGGCCGGCGGGGCGAGCGCGGTGCGGACCAGCGCGGAGCCCACCAGCCGCAGCGGATGCTTCGGGAACGGACACCGCAGCTCGCCGAGGGCGGCCGCCACGGCGTCGAGGGCGGCGGGGACGTTCCAGGTCCACACGTGGGCCTGCGCGATCAGGCTGTGCAGGTGGGCGCGTTCGAGGCGGTCCGCCGGGGGCGTGAGCGTGAGCGCCGTGCTCAGGGCGGCGACGGACTCCTGTGCCCGTCCGACGCGGTGCAGGGCCACCCCGAGCTGTTCGTGCGCGTCCGCGCCGAGCTCGATCCCGGCGGCAGCCGCCAGATCGGGGAGGGGACGGAGGAAGGCCAGGGCCTCGGCCGGCGCGTGGTCGACGAGTGCCCGCCTGCCGGCGTCGAGGCAGCGCTCGATCAGCCACCGGGGAGCCCGGTCCACCCGGCCGAGCAGTCCGTGCCGTGCCACCGCGTACCCCCACGCCGGGTCGTCGGAGGGTGAGGCGTCCAGCGTCTCGGCGATGTGCTGGTGCAGGTCCGCGAGGGCGTCGGGGGTGAGGCCCGCGAGGACCGCCTCACGGATCCGGTCGTGCAGGAAGACGTAGTCGTCTCCGGCCCGATGTTCGATCAGCCCCTGCCGGCCCGCCTCGTCCAGCCAGGTCCACAGGTCCTGCTCGCTCATCCGACAGACCCGGGCGACCAGGCCCGCCGGGAAACGGGAGCCGACGGCGGCCGCCGCCTGCAGCGGTGGCACCAGGTGACCGGGCAGGGCGCCCACCCGGGCCGCCATCACCTCCAGCGAGTTCGAGGACAGGGCGAGGCCGTCCAGGCCGTCGACGTCCAGCAGCCACCGCCCCCACGACGGGCGGAGCAGCCCTGCGTCCAGCACCGCCCGCAGGTACTCCCGCACGGAGAAGGGGTTGCCTCCCGCCCTGCGGCCGAGCTGACGGGTCACCTCGTCCGGCAGGTGGGCGCCACCCATCTCGTTGGTCACCAGTCGGCTCACGGCGGCCTCGTCGAGCGCCGACAGCGTGACGTCGTCCACCACCGTGTCGCCCAACGACGTGCGGAAGGCCGCCAGCGCGGACTCGCTGTCCGGGTCGTCCCTGCCGGCGCCGACGACGAGGAGCGGGGTTCCGGGCAGCTCGCCGGCCAGCCGGTTGAGCACCCGGTGGGTCACCTCGTCGAGCCACTGCACGTCGTCGAGGACGAGGACGGCTCCTCCCTCGATCCTGGCGATCGCGGCCAGGAACACGGCCACCGCGGTGGCGAACTGCTCCGGCCGGTCGTCCGGAGCGGGGCCGTCGGCCTCCAGCATTTTCGCCGCCTGCGGGGACAGGGCAGCCAGCAGCCCGGCAGCGGAACCGGTCTCACGCCGGAGCCTGGCGATCGTGTCGTCACGGTGCCGGCGGTCCCGAACCAGCAGGTCGGTCAGGTACTGCTCGACGGCGGCTCGCAGGGCCGCGAGCGGGACCGCGGTGTCCGCCGCCGCCTTGCCGAGCAGCACCGCTGCGCCGTCCGGTGACGCTGTCGCCAGCAGTTCCCGGACGAGCCTGCTCTTGCCCGACCCCGCTGGTCCGCGCACCAGGACCGCCAGCCCGTGCCCCTGCCGGGCCTCGCGCCACCGCGAGGACAGGATCTCCAGTTCCGTCGCCCTGCCCACCAGCGGCCTGTCGGTCTCCACCGGCCGGTCCGACCGCCCGGGACCCTCGTGCAGCGGGCTCCCGCCGAGGACCAGCCGGAGGTCGTGCTCGAGGCCCTCACCGCTCTGGTACCGGTCGTCCGGATCCTTGGCGAGCAGCTTCTCGATCACTCGGACCAGGCAGGCCGGGAGGTCGGGGCGATCCCGCGCCAGGTCGGGGACGGGCGCGATCGCATGGAGCCGCAGCAGCTCCCCGACGTCGGTGGCATGGAACGGTCGCTCCCCGGTCAGGCACTCATGGAGCACCACCCCCAGCGAGTACAGATCGGAACGGCCGTCCACGGGCCTGCGGAGCATCCCCGACTGCTCCGGGGAGGCGTAGGCCAGCGTCCCGACGACGACGTCCGAGCTCACCGAGGCGTCCTCCCCGGGACGGAGCCGGCCAGCCAGCCCGAAGTCGATGAGAACGGCCGAGCCGTCGGCCCGGATCACGATGTTGCTCGGCTTGACGTCACGATGCACCAGCCCCGCCCGGTGCGCTGCGCTGAGCCCCCCGGTGACGTGCAGTGCCACCTCCACGAGGCGTTCCACCCCGAGCGGGCCCGCCTCCAGCAGCCTGCCGAGGGGCTCGCCCCCGACCAGGTCCATCAGCAGGTAGGGCCGACCGGCCGCGTCCCCCACCTCGTGGGTGGCCACCAGCCCCGGGTGCTGGATCGAGGCGAGCATCGCGCCCTCCCGCCGGAACGCCGCCAGGTCGCCCGGCCCGACGTCCCCCGACAGGGTCTTCAGCGCGTACTCCGCGCCTCCGCGCCTCACCCGGTACACCACCGTGCGGGCCCCGCGGCCCAGCTCGCTCACCACCTCCACGCCGGCGGCCCGCTCCAGGAGCGCCGGGAGGTTCCTGGT
This sequence comes from Actinomycetales bacterium, assembly GCA_012719445.1. Lineage (GTDB taxonomy): Bacteria > Actinomycetota > Actinomycetes > Actinomycetales > Kineosporiaceae > JAAYAH01. The sequence goes on from JAAYAH010000048.1 coordinate 13,015, forward strand.
CACGGTGTCGGGCGGTTCGCGGTCGGCGGACCTCACCTCCTCGGGATCGACACGACGGCGGGGGCTCTTGACGACGACGCCGGTTCCATCACGGAGGTCCTGATATGGGAGGTGTGGTGTGCCCGTGGCCGGTGTGGGGAAGGTGCGAGCACTGTCGGTTCCTGCGGCTAGCGTGAACTTCCGTCCCGACCGGGAAGGACGAGCATGCCCGACGTCCCCCGCCTCCCCACGGATCTGTTCCGTTTCACCGTGGGGGAGCGCGCCTCGCTGTACACCGCGGTGCTGTATGTCTTCGGGCAGGCCAACGAGCGCCTGGAGACGGCGCTCGGGCAGGACGACCTCGCCGACCGGCTGGGTGACCTGGGCTGGTTCGCCGGTCCGGAGCCCGCGGACCTCCTCGACGTCCTGAGGCAGCTGGGCGAGTGGCGGCTGCTGGACATCACCCAGAACCCGGCCGGTCAGTACCGGACGGCGGAGGAGTACGAGCGGCGCAACCTGCAGTACTCGCTGACCCGGCACGGTGAGGCGGCGTTGGCCGGGATGGAGCACGCAGCGGCCGTGCTCACCGCCACCGGCGCCCTGCAGACGGCCGTTCTGGATGCGATCGGCGACCGGTTGGCCGAGCTGGCCCGGCTGCTCCGTGATCCGGCGTCGGCGGACCGGCGGGTCTTCACTGCGCTGCAGGAGCTGGAGAACCACCTCGACGGGCTCCGCACGAACACCACGCAGTTCAACGGGCAGCTGCAACGGCTGCTACGGGCGGACGGCGCGGAGTACGCCACGTTCCACGAGGTGAAGGCCTCTATCGTCGCCTATCTCCAGGAGTTCCTGGTCAACCTGGACACTCGCGTCCTCCGGCTGGCCGAGGCGGTGGCTGCGGTCGAGGTCGAGGGTGTCGACCACCTCTTCCGCAGGGCGCTGACGGGGGCGGAGCTGCCGAGCTTCGGCGTCGACGACCCGGCGCCGGCCTGGCTCGCCCACCGACGCACCCGGTGGGACGGCGTCCGGGCCTGGTTCCGGCCGGTGGACGGCGGCGATCCCCGGGTGCACCAGCTCAACGCGATCGCTCGCCGGGCGATCGTCACCCTGCTCCAGGCGCTGGACCGGATCACCGAGTCGAGGAGGCGGGCCTCCAGCGCAGCGAACGACCTCCGTGAGCTGGCCCGGTGGTTCCAGGTCGTCTCGACCGACGACGAGCTCCACCTGCTCTGGTCCACCGCGTTCGGGCTGGGATCCTCCCGGCACGCGCACCTCACGTACCCCGATCCCGAGCTGGTGCCGAACGGGACTCCCTGGGGCGAGGCGCCGCCGGTCCCGGTGTCGGCCCTGCTGCGGACCTCCGGTCGCACCGAGCGGTTCAGCCGCACCGGCCGGGTCCCCGACGTCGCCGAGCTCAAGCGCAGGAGGGCAGCCCGGATCCGCCAGGAGCGGATCGAGGTCGAAGCCGTGTGGCGGCTGATGGTGACGGACGGACCGGTCCGTCTCTCCGGGTTCGGCCGCCTCGACCACGCCACCCTGGACCGGTTGCTCGACCTGCTGAGCACCGCGCTGGCGGCGACCCCGGAGGCCGGCGTCCGCACCGGCCTGACCGCGGACGGCCAGCTCCGCGTCGTCCTGAGCCCTCCGGAGGACGGGGCGACGGCGGTCCTGCGCACCTCGCAGGGGACGTTCACCGCGCCCGATTACCTCATCCGGGTGGAGACGGCGCGGTCGCCGACCGTTCGCGAGGAGACCGGATGAGCACGCTGTCGAACCAGCTCGCCATCGCGGAACAGGACGAGGTGGCCAGGGGCGTCCGCCTGCTGCTGCGCCGTCCGCTCATTCTCCAGCGGCACGACAAGGAGGACTTCGACCTGGTCCGGCGCCGTACCGTGCCACTGCAGAGATGGTTCGACTACTACTGCGGCTGGACGCTCCTGATCGAACCCCGGCAGGGCTACGCGCGGCTGGTCAAGGTCGGCACTGCTGACACCACCCGCCCGGCCCGGCGGCTGCGATCGGGGCGCGCGCCGTTCGACCGACGCCGGTACGTGCTCTTCTGCGTGCTGGCCGCCGAGCTGATGGAGACCCCGGTCACCACCGTCGGGCTGCTGGCCGACCGGGTCCGGATGGCCTGCAGCACCGATCCCGAGCTGCCGCCGTTCGACACCGCGAAGCGGGCCGAGCGGATGGCGTTCGTCGACGCCCTCAGCGTGCTGGAGCACCTCGGCGCGGTCGAGACGATGGACGGCGACCTCGCCGGCTACGTCGAGTCCGCCGACGCCAAGGTCCTCTACCGCGTGGACCCGACGCTGCTGATCCGGCTGCTCGCCACCTCGCGCGGCCCGTCCACCCTGGGGGTCCCAACCGCCGAGGTGCCGGCGCGTCTCCCGGAGCTCCTCGACCGGTTGACCGTCGAGCAGCGGTACGGGGCCGCGGACGACCCCGACCTCGAGCCGCCGTCCGACGTCCAGCGCAACCTCTGGCTGCGTCACTCGACCCTGCGCCGCCTGTTCGACGAGCCGGTTCTCTACCTGCGCGAGCTGAGCCGGGCCCAGCGTGACTACCTGGCCTCACCGACCGGGCGGCAGCTCCTGCGCAAGGCCGCAAGGGAGGCCGGGTTCGTCCTGGAGGAGCGCGCCGAGGGATACCTGCTGGTCGACCCGGAGGCGATCGCCACCGACAGCACCTTCCCCGACGGGCAGTCCACGGCCAAGGTGGCGGCGCTCCTGCTGCTGGAGCAGTTGCGGGAGCGTTCCGACGGCTGGTCGACCTCAGGGCTGGAGGACTGGGCCGGTGGCCTGCTGGCCCGTCATCCCCGGTGGGCCAGGGGCTACCAGGACGACGACGGTCGGCGCCGGCTGGTCGTCGATGCGTTGCGGGTGCTGTCGGCGTTCCGGCTGGTGGAGCAGCACGACGGTCGGGTGACTCCGTCGCCCGCGGCGGCGCGCTACCAGATCAGTGTCATGACCGAGCCGCAGGAGACGACATGACCGTCACCGAGCTGTCGACGCGTTCCCGGCCTCGGGATCGCGGTGACGGGCGCTGGCAGCCGACCCGGGCCGGGATCCTCAACGTCTGGCGCTACTACGACGAGGTCTTCGCGTTCCACCGTGGCCGGTTGCTGCTGCGCGGCCCGAACGGTACCGGGAAGTCCAAGGCCCTCGAGGTGTTGCTGCCGTTCCTGCTGGACGCGAACCTGCGGGCCAACCGGCTGTCGACGTTCGGCACCAGCGAACGGACCATGCACTGGAACCTGATGGGCCAGGGGGCCACCGGCAAGACCCGGGTCGGGTACGTCTGGCTGGAGCTGTGTCGCAACGACCCGGAGCCGGCCTGGTTCACCTGCGGTGCCCGGCTCCAGGCCAGCGAACACACCACCACGGTGCACTCCGACTACTTCACCACCAGCCAGCGCGTCGGGCTGTCCGGCGGCCTCCCGCTCCTCGACGGGCAGATCCCGCTCACCCGGTCACGGCTGGAGGAGGCGATCGGCACCACGGGGACGGTGTACCGATCCGGGAGCGACTACCGCGCCGCCGTCCGGCACGCCTTGTTCCCTGGCCTGTCCGAGCAGCGGTACGACGCGCTGATCACTGCTCTGCTGCAGTTGCGGACCCCGAAGCTGTCGCAACGGCTCGATCCCGGGCTGCTGTCCACGTTGCTGTCCCGCGCTCTGCCGCCCCTGGACCAGGACGAGATCGCCGAACTGGCCGAGGGCTTCGAACGGCTCGACCGGCAGCGGGAACGGCTGCGCCGGATGGACGAGGAGGTCAGAGCGGCCGAGACGCTCGCCGACCGGGCACGGACCTACAGCCGCCGGCTGTTGCGGGCCGGGGCCGCAGCGCTGGTGTCGGCGACCACGGTGATGGACGAGCTGACCCGTACGGCACGGCTCAGCGAGGAGTCCTACCAGCGGGTCAGTGCGGAGCTGGAGGCGGCGGGCGAGCGGGATGCGCTGCTGGTCGAGCAGGTCGCCGAGCTGCGCGCCCGGATCGACGGGCTCCGGGAGAGCGACTCCTACCGCGAGGGCCAGGAGCTCGACCGGCTGCGGGAACAGGTGCGCTCCGCGGAGCGGCGGGCCGCGCGGGCCGAGGCCACCGCCGAGCGCGAACGAGGCCAGGCAGGCACTGCCCGCTCGGCCGCCGACGCCGCGGGCGAGACCGCAGGGGAGCGGGGCACCGAGGAACAGCGCACCCGTGCCGATGTCGTCCGGCTCGCCGAACGGGTGTCCCTCTCGGCGGTCGCCGAGCAGGTCGGCGCAGAGGGGATCGAGCCCAGGACAGCCGGTCTCGTGGTCCGGGCGGCGGTCGAGCAGCGGAACGAGCAGATCCGGCGGGTCCGGGAGGCGCTGCGCCGCCACGGGTCCGCCGTCGAGGCACGGACTCGCGCGGAACAGGACCGGGATGACGCGACGACGGCAGCCGAGACGGCCACCGCGGCCCTGGGGCTGGCCCAGGAGGAGCAGGCCGCCGCCCTGGACGACCAGGTGCTCCGGCTGCGGCGGTGGGCGGCCGGCTGCGCCGAGCTGAGGCTCGACCCGGAGGCCCTCGCCGCGGTCGCCGGTGACCAACGCGCCGTGGACGATCTCGCCGGGGCGGCCGCACGAGCTGTCACGACCGAGCTCGCGACCGACGAGGCCGATCTGCGGGTGCGACGTCGCACCAGGGAGCGCGAACTCGGCGATGTCCGGGCCGAGCTGGCCCGGCTGCAGGCCGAGGTGGATCTTCCGCCGTCGCCGCCGGGTACCCGCACCTCCGACCGGACCCGGTGCGCGGGAGCACCGCTGTGGCGGCTCACCGCGTTCGCGGACGATGTCCCCCCGTCCGTGCAGGCCGGGCTGGAGGCGGCCCTGGAGGCGTCGGGTCTGCTCGACGCCTGGATCACCCCGGACGGCACGGTCCTGGACGGAGCCGGTCACGACACGTTCTGGGCCCTGCCGGCCGACGCCGCCGCCGGGCCGACCCTGGCCGCCGTCCTCCGTCCCGAGCCGGGCCCGGTGCCCGCAGAGGTCGTCGTCCGGTTGCTCCGCGGGGTCGCCTACGGTGCGTCCCTGCCCGGCAACGCTCCGGTCGCTGTCGGCGCCGACGGGCACTGGCGGCTGGCCGACCTGACCGGCAGTTGGGCCAAGCCGGAGGCCCTCTACATCGGGGCAGCCGCGCGGGAGCTGCACCGGCAACGGCAGATCACCGAGGTGCGACAGCGCCTCGACGAGCTCGTCGAGGCGATCGGCATCGTGGACGAGGGACTGGCCGGCGTCGCGGCGCGACGCGACCGGACGGACGCGGACCTGGCCGCTCGTCCCGATCACCGGCGGCTGGACCGGGCGCACCAGGCGGTGACCCGGGCGGAGACGCAGGCCGAGAGCTGTGCCGCCCGGCTGGAGGAGTGCAGGGGGAGGCTGCGGCAGGCCGAGGCCGCCGTCACCACCGCCCTGCGCGAGCTGACCGGTGCGGCTGCCGAGCGCGGCCTGCCGGTCGATCCCGCAGCCCTTGACCACCTCGTCGGGGCGCTGGCCGAGCTCGACCGCGCCGTCGACACCTGGCTGCACACCCACAGTGCCTGGACACACGCCGTCGACACCGTCCGGTTGCGGGAGGAGTCGGCCGTGGCCTCGGAGATCCGGGCCCGGGCGGCGGACGACGAGGCCACGACCGCGTCGGCGGAGTTCTCGGCGCTGCGGGCACGGCTGGACGCCGTGGAGGGCGCTGTCGCCGCGTCCTACCGGGAGGTTCTGGCGGAACTGTCCCGGAGCCGGGTCGACCTGGAGCAGACCGAGCGGAGCGCCGCCGACACCCGTCGGGTGATCGCGGAGCTCCAGCGACGAGCCGGTGAGCTCGACTCCACCCGTCGCAACGACCAGGTCAGAGGTGAGCAGGCGACCGCCGCGAGGAACGAGGCCGCCCGGAGATTCCGCGCGCTCTGCGCCGGAACCCTCGCCGAGGACGCGGTCCTGCCGACCCCGGGGCCGACCGGTCACGGGGTCAGGGAGACCCTGGACGCCGCCCGGGCGGTCGCCGCCGCCTGGGCGACGGTGCCCCACGAACCGAGGAACATCACCGAGGCGCTGTCCCGGCTCTCGGACACCATGTACCGCTCCCAGGAGACCCTCGCGCAGCGCACCGACCTGGAACTGGTCACCGAGGACGACGTCCAGGTGCTGACCGCGTCGGTCGACGGGCTGCGGGGCGGCGCGGCCCGGCTGCTGCAGGCGCTGAGGGCGGAGCGTGCCCGCAGCAGCGAGGACATCACGGCCGCCGAGCACGAGTTGTTCGACACCACGCTGACCGGGGACACCCGTCGGCACCTGGCCGACCGGATCCGGCAGGCCGGTGCGCTGGTCGACGACATGAACGCCCGGCTGGACCGGGTGCGCACCGCGTCCAGGGTCGCGGTCCGGCTCACCTGGCAGGTCGACCCGACACTGCCGCCCGGCACCCGAGCCGCCCGCGAGCTCCTGCTGCGTGATCCGTCCGGGCTGGGCGACGCGGACCGGCAGGCGCTGCACACCTTCCTCCGGCAACGGATCGAGGAGGCCCGTGCCGCCCAGACCGCGGCCAGCTGGCAGGAGCAGCTCGGCGAGGTCTTCGACTACACGGCCTGGCACCGCTTCGTGGTCAAGGTGGACCGCGCCGACGGCCTCGGCTGGCAGGAGCTGACCAGGAAGCTGCACGGTGCCCTGTCCGGCGGCGAGAAGGCGATCGCGCTGCATCTCCCGCTGTTCGCCGCCGTGGCCGCGCACTACCAGGCCGTCCCGGGGGCACCGCGACTCATCCTGCTCGACGAGGTCTTCGTCGGGGTGGACGTCGCCAACCGGGGCCAGGTCTTCGCCCTGCTCGCAGCCCTCGACCTGGACCTGGTGCTCACCTCGGACCACGAGTGGTGCAGGTACCGGGAACTGGACGGGATCGCCGTCCACCAACTGGTGACCGGTGAGGACGGCGACGACGCGGTGACCACCGTCCGGTTCACCTGGGACGGAAGAGGCCTCGTCGCGTCGCCCGAGCGCCGGGAGAGCTCGCCGACGGGGGAGCCCGACCCCGATCGGCTGCTGTGAACGGGTTCGATCCGGGTCCGCTGCTGCCGCTGTGGCAGGTGGTGCACCAGCGGCTCGGGTCGGGACGGCCGGTCACCCGGGTGCGGGTGAGCGGGCTGTCCGACACCGCGCGCGTCGCCCTGGCCGACCTGCTCGGCCTGGACCGGCTCCCCGCTCCCGAGGCGACCGTGCCGCTGGACCGGCTGGAGCAGGCGGTGCGCGACGTCACCGGCCGGGACCTGCGGGAGCTGGTGGCCCGGTCGGTCGGCCCGATCGAGGACCGCGCCGCCCGGCGCGCGGAGCACGACCGCCGGCGGTCGGAGCTGTGGGCCTGGCTGGAGAGCCACCCCTCCCTCCTGGCGCAGCCGTCGTTGACGGACTGGGCAGGCCACCTGCGTCGGGCCGGGCTGGTCGACGGCTCACCCGACCGGACACGGCTGCTCCTGGAGCGCTGTCTCGCGGTGCTGGACGCCCTACCGGGGGACGGCATGCCGTTGCCGGTGCTCGCGGACCGGGTCCTGGGTGATCCCCATGCGCTGGACGAGGGTCACCGGGTGTCCACCTGGGTCCTGCGCGCCCTGGCCTGCCAGTTCGGGCTCCCCGCTCCGGACGACGCGGCGACCCGCCGCGAGCTGTGGGAACGGGCGGGGGTGGCCTGTGACGCGTTGTCGTCCACGGTCCTGCTCGCCGGTCTGCGTCCGGCCTCGACGAGCATCGCGGGTCGGCTGCTGCGGATGTCGGCGGAACGGGGCGAGGCCGCGGTGCTGACCCTGGTCCAGGTCCGTGCCCTCGTCGCGGAGCCGGAGCGGTTCGTCCACGACCTCCGGGTGGTGGAGAACCCCAGCGTGCTGGCGCTCGCCGTGGACCGGCTCGGTACGCGGTGCCCACCGATGGCGTGTCTGGCCGGCTGGCCCAGCGCTGCCGGGATGTTGTTGCTGCGCAGCATGAGCACGGTCGGTACCCGGATCCACTACCACGGCGACTTCGACGGCGACGGCGTGCGGATCGCCGCCCATGTGCTGGCGAAGGTCGGCGCCGTCCCGTGGCGGATGAGTGCTCGCGACTACCTCGCAGGCCTGCGCCCGGGGGTGGCCGGGCCGTCCGTCGGCCGGGTGACGGCGGCGCCCTGGGACGCGGAGCTCGCCCCGGCGATGCAACAGGCCGGCATCGCCGTCCCGGAGGAGTCCGTCACCGAGCCGCTGCTCCACGACCTCGAGACGCTGTGAGAAGGCCTCCGGGGCGAGTGCCGGACGGCCGTCCCGGCGTGGCGCGGCACCCCGTGCGGACGTGTGGGACAACGGCGCCTCCCCGTCGTCCGGAGCTGCCGCCGAGCCCTGGCCGGCCACGAGTGCCCGGCCGCGGCGGTGCCCGCCATAGGGTTGTCGGCGATGAACCGGATGAACCGTGAGCAGTTCTTCGTCGCGATGGCTCCGCTGGGTGATGATCAGCTCCGCAAGGTCCTGTGGAACCTGTACTGGCGGGGCACGGCTGCCGTCCGTGAACGGATAGAGGCCGAGATCGACCCCGCGGCCGGACCACGTACCCGAGACACCCGACCAGCGGTCCACCCCCAGACGGTCCTGGCCGAGGTCCGCGAGTTCGTGTCCCTGGCCCGTTCGGGCGCCTACATGGCCGGGGACCGGCGCGTGCACCGTACCGAGCGCAGCCGGTGGCGGCTCACCTTCCGGCGTCTGTTCGCCGCTTCCCGCCAGGCCCTGCATGCCCAGGACATCGCTCCCGGCGCCACCGCCCTGGCCTCCCTCATCGATCTGGCCTGCGAGGTCCGTGACTATGACTACTTCCACTCCGACGACCCGGTCGAGGCTGCCAAGATCGTGATCTCCGACGAGGTCGCCCTGTTGTGGGGACGCATCCGCGATCACGAGGGGTTTCCCGTCTTCGCCGAGACCGCCGCGACCCAACTGGTCCGGTGGGAGTCCCGTTACGGATGGACCCGTCGGGGCTTCGGGGCGGTCAGCCAGAAGGAGATCCCGCTGGCCGACGTCCTCACGGGGATGCTCACGGTCGCCGATGCCTGGACCACCGTGGCCACCTGCTACCTCGACACCCTGGACCGCGTCGCCCCCGGCGCGACGACCAACTCCCGCAGCACCACCAGACGGGTTCGTGAGCAGCGAACCGAGGCGTTGACCGCCTGGAACCTGCTGCTGCTCGACCGGTTCGTCGACACCGAGGAGGCAGGATTCCTCGACCGTCTCGCCTCACATCCCGCCCTCGGCGGGCCGGAACTGGCCGGCTTCCAGGCGCACCTGGCCCATCGGCGCGGCGATCTCGCCCGGGCGCGCACCGGCGGGTCCGAGGCGCCGTAGGGGTGCCGAGGCGAGTCCCGACCGGCTCGGGGACCGGTCACCCCCCGGCGCGACCGATCTCCGAGACGTTCAGGTCGACCGGGGCCGGGACACCGTCCACCCGGGCGACGTTGGAGACCTGCCACATGACCCAGGGGCCGTCCGGGCGCCGGAACAGCCGCCGCTCCCAGCGATCCCTCTCGAGCGAGCCGAGGAACGGGTAGCGGTCCGTGTAGTCCCGCATCACGTAGAGGACCACCGGCCGGCCACGCTCCCGCTCGACCAGGTCGACGAAGGCCGACACCTCCCGCTCGACGGTGGCCGGGTCGGGGCGCTGGGTGCACGTCCCGAACTCGAGGTCCACCACCGGGGGCAGCGCCTGCGGGTCGTCCGGGACCGTGGCGAGGAAGTGCCGCGCCTGATTCGCGCCGGGTACGCACAGGGAGAAGAAGTGGTAGGCGCCGCGGGACAGCCCGACCGAGGCGGCTCCCTGCCAGTTCGCGGCGAACTCCGAGTCCACCCAGGTCTCGCCCTCGGTCGCCTTGACGTAGGCGAAGGAGATGTCGTCGCCGGCGACCCGACGCCAGTCGATCCGGCCCTGGTGGTGGGACACGTCCACCCCGTAGTGCTCGCCTGGCCGGAGCGATGGCCGGTACTCGGGCAGGACGACGTACCAGGCGGTGGCCGCCGCAGCGGATCCGACCAGCAGCACGGCGACGGTGACGATCAGGACCCGGCGGAAGCGGAGCATGCGCGGAGAAGCCCTTCCGGAGGAGAACGGGGCTCGAACCTACCCGTCGGAGGGCAGCACGTACGCGGGTTTCACCTGTTGAGAGGGCGCCCCGGCGGGCCGGCCACGGGGTCGGGACCCGGACCCGGCACCGCGGCCCCCGCGGCGGCAGAATCGCCGTGTGGAGATCGAGCTGCTCGGTCCGCTGACGATCCGCGCCGGCTCCGTCCCGAGGGAGCCGGTCGGCGCCGGCCTCTTCGACGAGGTGATCGCCCTCGTCGAGGCGTGCGAGGAGCCACCGGCGCCTCCTGACGTCCTCTCCGGCATGTACCTCGTGGCGGCGACCGGGCCTGCCCAGGACCTGGCGGTGTGCCATGTCCGGTTCTCCCGCGCGGCCGCGCTCGGCTCCTCCGCCGGGACCGGGCCGGCACGAACAGGCGGCGGACCACTACGAGGAGGCGTGCCGCTGCCTCGCCGCGCTGGGCGCGGGTGAGGACCTGCCGCGGCTGCTGGCCCGCCGGGCCAGAGAGCTGTGGCTGCTGGGGGATCGGGAGCAGGCCGGTGAGCTGCTGGCGAGAGCGGTCACGGATGCCGAGCGCTCCGGGTCGGCGCCGGCCCTCGTCGAGGTCGAGCTCGTTCGTGCCGGGCTCGACCTCGCTGACGGCGACCTCACGACCGCCCGGGACCACGTCCGGCGGTGCCCGGCCCGGACCACGTCGTGCCCGCAGACCAGCGCCCGCCCGGCGTCCGGGCGGAGCAGCGTCGCGAGAATCCGGACCATGGTGGTCTTGCCGGCGCCGTTGGGGCCGAGCAGGCCGAGGACGGTCCCGGGCGGCACGCTGAGGTCCACCCCGGACAGGGCCTCGGTCTCGCCGAAGCGCTTGGTCAGCCCCTCGGTGATGATGGTCTCTGTCATGCCGGTCACGATGCCGACGGTCGCTGGCACGGCGGTGACACGGAGGTGACACGGCGGTGACCCTGCGTTGACCCTGCGGCCCGGCCAGCATCTCCCGGCCTCCGGCCTGCGACTTCCCACTCCGGCGAGGCGATCACCGAGAAACCCGTCAAGCGTGACCAGAGACGGCCAAACCGTCACGGGCAAGTGTCGGTAACCGTTTCGAAACCGCCCTCTGCGACCCGTAGCTCCCGCTAGGCTCCCTGCTCGGCTGGGCCGCGGCCCGCCACGGAGAGTAGGTCAGGGGCGGAACATGAGGAGATTTCCGGCGTGAGGGTGACCGACCGTTCAACAGTGTCCCGGCGGTATCGGCCCTCCGTGGCATTCCTGTTACTGGGTGCACTGGTCCTGGCCGGGGTTGGCGCGCAGGTCCTCGACAGGGAACCCACCTCGGCTCCTCCGGCCGCCACGCCGGTCGCGCTTCGGCCGATCACTCCCGTGGTCTCCGCGCTCGCCCTGTCCGGCGCCCCCACCGACCTGGTCCGTGAACTCCCGGCCCGCGCCACCGGACGGTTCAGTCTCCTGGGCGTCACCTGGGACGACCCGCGGTCGCTGGTGGACGGCGAGCTGCGGGTGCGGGCCCGCTCGGCCGCCGACGGACGGTGGGGACGGTGGCACCGGCTGGACAACGACTCCGACGCCGGTGACGGGACCGGCACCGGCACCGGGGCCAGGGGCGGAACCGAGGCGGTGTGGGTCGGTGACTCCGACGCCGTGCAGGTCAGCGTGCACGGCGAGACCGGGGCCCGGCTGCCCGAGGGGATGCGCCTCGACCTCGTCGATCCCGGTCGTGCACCGGCCGGGGACGCCGCCGACGCGGAGCGCGTCGCGTTCGCCGTGCCCCGGGCCGAGGGCGCCGACCCCGTGCCACAGGCCACCGATGCCGACGGACCGGCCGAGACCGGTGCGGTCACACCAGCCCAGGACGAGGAACCCGCGCCAGCCACCTCCGGGACGGCCACGTCCACCACCACGACCACCACGACCATCGTGACGGGCTCCGGGCCGACCACCTCGGCCACCACCACCGTTGCCACGACGCCGACCACGACGTCGTCCACCACGCCGGTCTCCCCGGTGAACGCGCCGACCCTCGTCACGCGCACCGGCTGGAGGGCCGACGAGACCCTGCGCAAGGATCCGCCGGAGCTCGCCGATCACCTGGGCGTGGTGTTCGTCCACCACACCGCCACCACCAACGACTACGACTGCGCCGACTCCCCGGCGATCGTGCGCAGCCTGTACGCCTACCACGTGAAGAGCCTGGGCTGGAACGACCTGGGCTACAACTTCGTCGTCGACAAGTGCGGGACCCTGTTCGAGGGCCGCGCCGGCGGCGTGGACCAGCCGGTGATCGGTGCGCACACCCTCGGCTTCAACACCGCCAGCACCGGGATCTCGGTCATCGGCACTTACACCAGCACCGGTGCCCCGGCCGCGGCGAGGGCCACCGTCGCCCACGTGGCGGCCTGGAAGCTGGGCGCCTACGGCATCAGCCCGTTCGGCAGCTCCACCCTGGTCGCCGGGGTGTCCAAGCCCGGGTACACCCAGGGCAGCAGCTACTCCTTCGCCGCCGTCTCCGGGCACCGCGACGCCCACGCCACCGAGTGCCCCGGTGCGGCCTTCCACGCCCAACTCCCCGGCATCCGCACCTGGGCGACCAGGCCCGCCGCCGCCACCGTCTCGGTGACCGGCGGGGCCACCACCGTCGGCTCCACCGCCTACACCCGGGGCACCCCCACCCTGAGCTGGGCCATCACCAGCCCCGGACGGCTGGTCAAGGACTACCAGGTGCTCGTCGACGGCACCGTGACCGCGACCACCACCACCCGGTCGGCGACCCTCGCCCTGGTCCCGGGGGCCCACCGGGTGAGCGTACGTACCCGTCACATGGCCGGGACCACCGCC
>JAAYAH010000049.1 GCA_012719445.1 Actinomycetales bacterium
AGGTGCTCCTTTCCGCGGACCCGATACGTGTCTTGACAACTCGTATTGTCCCAGGTCAGGGGCACCTTTCTACGTCCTGACACACACCAGAACCATGATCAGTCAGATCGGCGTGAATATCCCAGGAGAGGACCTGTCCGATGTCCCGTCCGTTCTCGTCCCGTTCCCGCCTCTCCCGTCGTTCCCGGGCCCGCCTCGCGGTGCCTGCCGTGATCGCGGCGGCCCTGCTCACCACGGCGTCCGCCGGGGTGGCCTCGGCCTGCCACCTGCCCAAGATCCCGGTGCAGCCCTGCGGGGGCGGTGAGTGCACGCAGCAGCCGAAGGTCCCCACCTGCCACTGGAACTGCGGCGAAAAGAAGCGTCCGGTGACGCGGATCAAGGAGAGGGTCGTCACCAAGATCGTGATCAAGACCGAGGCCGGCAAGTGCTCCGAGGGCGACGCGTCCTGCCGCACGGTGACCAAGACCCCCAGCTTCACCGGTTGACCGACCGCGGGGTCGCGGCACCCGGCCCGGTGCCGCGGCCCCGCCATCTCCCCGCCCCCCCCGGGCCATCGACCCACCCGGGTCCCCGGACCACCGGCCCCTCGACTCACCCGGTCCCCGGACGGCAGGCCCCTCGGCCCACCAGGGCCCGGCCGGGTCCGTCCCGGACCGTCTGGCGAACTGGAGCTCAGTGATGCGTACTCCCCTCGTCACCTCGGTCGTCCTCGCCGCAGCCGTCACCCTGGCCGGCTGCGGTGGGGATCCCGAGCCGACCTCGGCCACCGTCGAGACGACGGCCCCTGCCACCAGCACGGCACCCGCCGAGGCCACGGTGCGACGGGCCGTGAGCGCGGTCTCCGGCGCGCTGACGGTGCGGCGCAGGCCCTCGGCTGACGCCGCCGTCCTCACCCGGCTGCCCGCGACGACGCCGTTGGGGTCACCGCGGGTGCTGCTCGTGGAGTCCGTCACCGAGGGGTGGGTCCGGGTCGCGCTGCCGATCCGGCCGAACGGCAGCCGCGGCTGGGTCGCCGCCGACGACGTCCGGCTGGAGCCGGTGTCCGGGAAGGTCCTGGTGGACCTCACCGCCCGCAGGCTCCGGTACCTCGTGGACGGCGAGGAGGTCGTCGCGACCCCGATCGCGGTGGGGACGAGACAGAACCCGACGCCGACGGGGCGGTTCTACGTCACCGACCGGGTGAAACCGGAGGATCCCGGGGGTGCGTACGGGGTGTTCGCCCTCGGTCTGTCCGCGCACTCGGACACTCTCACCGAGTTCGGCGGCGGGGACGGCCAGGTCGGCATCCACGGCACGAACGAGTCCGCCAGCATCGGCCGGGCGGCGTCGCACGGGTGCGTGCGCGTCCCGAACAAGGTCGCTGCCGTGCTCACGGGAGTGCCCCTGGGAACACCTGTAGTAGTCACGTAATCGCAATTCGTAATTTGTTGTGGTCACTCTTCATCAAAGTGCCCAAGAACACACAGCCCGCTCTTGACCACAGTGCGAGGATCGATCGCCATGACCCCGCCCCCTGCCGGACCGCGGTGCCAGGACAGTGAGTTGGTCGTGGCGGCCCGCCACCGCGACCCTCGCGCCTACGGGGAACTGTTCCAGCGCTGGTACCACCGCTGCTACGACGTCGCGTGGAACATCGTCCGCGATCGGGAGACCGCGGCGGACATCGCCCAGGACGCGTTCCTCGTCGGGTGGGAGCACCTCGACGACCTGCGCGACCCGGCCGCCTTCGGCGGCTGGATCCTGCGGACGACCCGCAACCGGGCGCTCAACCGGCTGGAACGCGAGCGGACCCGGGCCCACGACCCGATCGAGGAGGAGGTCGAGGAGCGGGTCCCGGTGCCCGGTCCGGACGCCGACCCGGCGACCGCCGCGGAGATCAGCGACCGGCGACGGCTGGTCTGGACGGCGGCCTCCGCCCTCGGCGAGCGCGACACCAGCCTGCTCGACCTGCACCTGCGGCACGGCCTGGAGCCGGCGGAGATCGCCGAGGAACTGAAGATCACCCCGAACAACGCCCACCAGCTGCTGTTCCGGCTGCGCGGCAAGCTCCGGGGCACCATCGGCGCCGCCCTGCTCTGGCGGGAGGGGCGCCCGACCTGCCAGCAGCTCGCCGCCCTGGTCCCGACCCAGCGGCGGTTCGACGCCGGGGTCGCCGCGACGATCCAGCGGCACCAGCGGGACTGCAAGATCTGCGCGAGCGTGGTGAACCGGCAGACACACCCGGAACGGCTGTTCGCGACGGTCCCGCTGGCCGTCGCACCGGTGGTGGCCAAGGAACGGGCGGTGGAGCAGCTCCTCGCCGCGGGGGTCCCGATCGATCCGGCCGGGCTCGGCCCCGACGGCGCGCTGTCCGGTGCGCTGTCCGGCCCGGCTGCCGGGACGGCCCCCGACCCGGCCGTCGGCGCGGACCCCGGCGCTGTCGCAGCCGCGGACCCCGGCGTCGGCACGGGCGCCGCTCCGGTCGGTGACCCCGGCGCCGCCGTGCCCGGCGACGTGACCTCCGTCGGCGGTGCAGGTCCCGCGCACCTCGCCCCGGTCAAGGGGTACATCGGCCCGGTCCGCCTGGTCGTCGGCGGGGCGCTCGTGGCCCTGCTCGTGCTGCCGGTCATCGGCGGCCTGCCGGACCCGCCCGGCGAGGGCGGCACGGCGGCGCCCCCCGGCGGGCGGGCCGGGGCACCGAGCGCACCGGCGTGGACCGTCGGGCCCGGTGACCTCACCGAGGTCGACGGAACGGCCGCGACCTCCGGGCCCCCGACCACGGACGCCGGGGCCGGGAGCGAAGGGGACGGCGGACAGGGGAGCGGGGGAGAGGACGGGACCGGCGGCGCCGGAGGGAAGGGTGACCCGGCCGGCCCCGGCGGAGGGGTCGGCGACCCGCCCGCGACCACGGCCCCCGTCACCACGGCCCCCACCACCACGGCTCCCGGCAGCACCGCCCGCCCGCCCTCGCGCCGGTCGCGGACCGCCGTCCCGCCCACCCGCACCTCGCGGTCGACCGGGGGCAAGAGCGGGACATCACCGACCCGGCGCCCCCGGCCGACATGGTCGCCCGGGGAGGGTGGGGTCACTCCGGGGAAGCCCGGCGAGACGGTGGACTGCAACGCCCGTTGGCTGCCCTGGTGGGTCCGCCTGCACTGCCTCACGGGGGCCCGGCTGGTCTGGGTGTGCACCCCGCCCCGCGGGCATCACCACCGGCACTGCTGGATCATCGTCGTGTTCGTCTGGGAGAACGACAGGCTCTCGTCGCCCGCAGGTGAGCGCCCGGCCTCGTCGTCCTCGCCGGGGACCGTGGAGCCCCGGTCCCCGTCCGGTGAGGACGGCTCCCGGTCCTCACCGGTCGACGGGCGGAGACGGGACGGCGACAGGCCCGTCAGAGGGCCTTGGGTGGGACCGGGCGGAGCGGGATCCGCACCGTCTTGTTGGCACCGACGACCTCGATGCCCAATGTTCCCCTCGTGGCGGTGATGTCCAGCTTCACCAGGTAGGGCGTGAGCACCGGGAGGCCGATCTCCGGCATGCAGCCGATCACCTGAATGCCCCAGTATTCCGGTTGCCGAATATAGATCAGGGGTTCGAGACTCACGGTCATTCCGCCGTACGGTGCGTATCCGGCGACGACGAGAACCCGCCGGGAGATGGGGCCGGTCGTGTCGTTGGACCACAGGTCGGGGAGAACCATCGCGCGGTCGAAGTCGATGACCCGGCAGGCGGAGAATCCGGTGCCGACCTGGGGGGTGGCCCCGGCCTGCTGCTCGGCGGCCGCCGCCGGCTGGGCGAGGACGGTCGCCACGAGGGCTGACGCCGTCACGAGGACAAGGCCGACACGTTGTCGCATCGTCGTCACGAGTGACCTCCAGGAGGTGAGTGACAGGAAAGGTGCAGGAATGGTATGTCGTGGGGTCATTCCCGCACAGGTGCGAACGGGCCGACATCAAGCCACAAATGTCACAAAAAGGCGTACGGGAGTCTCCGGGGTCCGCCGCCGGGCCGCAGCAGCCCCCTGTCCCGTCGCGGTGAGAGCATGCCGGGGTGGTGAGCCGAGAGGAGTCCGCGCGGCGGACGGACCGAGCCCTGGCCAGTGACAACTACGCGGGAGCCCACCCGGAGGTCCTCGCCGCCGTCGCGGAGGCGAACACCGGGCACGTCGGCGCCTACGGTGCGGACCCGGTGACCGCCGAGGCCGTCAGCACGGTGCGCGGGCACTTCGGGGACGGCGTCGAGGTGGCGTTCGTCGTCAACGGCACCGGGGCGAACATGGTCGGCCTCCAGCTGCTGGTGCGGCCGTGGGACTGCGTGATCTGCGCGGACACCGCGCACATCGCCGTCGACGAGTGCGGTGCCCCGGAACGGTTCCTCGGCGTGAAGCTCGTCGACGTGACGACCCCCGACGGCAGGCTGACCCCGGACGATGTCCGCAGGGCCTGCTCGGGTCGGCTCGACGAGCACCAGGTGCAGCCCCGGGTGGTGTCGATCGCCCAGGCGACGGAGCTCGGCACCGTGTACACCCCCGAGGAGGTCTCCGCGATCGCGGCCACGACCCACGATCTCGGCCTCTACCTGCACATGGACGGCGCGCGGCTGGCCAACGCCGCCGCCTCGCTGGGGGTCGGGCTGGCCGAGGCGTCCACAGCCTGCGGCGTCGACGTCCTCTCCCTCGGCGGGACCAAGAACGGCGCCGTCCTCGCCGAGGCCGTCGTCGTGGCTCTGCCGGGCGGCGCGGAGTACCTGAGGTTCGCCCGGAAGCAGGCCATGCAACTGGTCTCGAAGATGCGGTTCGTCTCCGCCCAGTTCCAGGCCCTGCTGGCCGACGGGCTGTGGCTGCGCAACGCCGGGCACGCCAACGCCATGGCGGCGCGGCTGCACGACGCGGTGCGGGACGTCCCCGGGCTCACCGTCTCCCGGCCGCGCCAGGCCAACGCGGTCTTCGCCCGGGTGCCGGGCGACGCCGTCGCGCCGCTGCAGGCGGTCACCCCGTTCTACGAGTGGGACTCCGCGACCCACGAGGTGCGGTGGATGTGCTCCTGGGACACCACCGAGGAGGACATTGACACCTTCGCCGCCGCCGTGCGGGAGATCGTGCCCCGGCACGCCCGGGGCGGACGGGCGCTCAGTCCCGGGTGACGACTGTCGCCCCGCCGCCGGGCGCGAGCTCGGGCCCGCCGTCCTCGCCCGGCCGCCGGTCCTCCGGGCTCCCCGGCACCGCGAGCGGGAGCTCGCACCCGGTGCCGTCGTCGGCGTCCCCCCTCCCGCCGGGGGCGGGGTGGTGGGAGGACAACCAGGTCCGCAGCAGCTCGACCCGGGCCCGGTTGGCGTCGTCCCCGACGATGACCGGGGCCTCGTTGTAGGGCATGGCGTCGGAGGAGCGGCGCAGCTTGAGGTAGAGGTTGGATGCCTCGGCCGCGTACCGCTCCATGTCGTCCTGGAGGGCTCCGACCACGGTGATTCCCCGGTCCCGGCCGATCCGCTCGAAGAGGGCGACGGCCTCCCTGCGGTGCTGCTTGCCCAGGTTGCGGCCCAGCTCGTCGAGCACCAGCAGCAGCGGCCGGTCGCTGCCTCCCGCCAGCGCGGCGGCACAGACCAGCTTCACCGCCTTCTCGTCCATGAGCGCCGTGTTCCCGCGCAGGCTGTAGCTCGACATCCGCTGTCCCTCGGCCCGCCGCCAGCGGGGCGTGACCGTCCACCGCCACGGCTTGTCCGGCTCGCTCGGCGGCTCGGGCTCCGGGTAGTCCAGCCCCGCGCCGTACCCGCCGTAGGCCTGGTCGAGGCGGTCGAACTCCTCGGCGACCCGGCGCAGCTTCGCCTTGATCCCCAGCGCCAGCGACGCCCGGTGCGCCCGGCAGGTCTCCTCGGACTCGGCGAGGCCGCGCCGCGCCTCGGCGAGGGCCGCGGTGCGGTGGGTCCGTTGCTGCTCGATCTGCTCCCGGTCGTGCGCGTCCTGCCGCTCGCTCAGCGCCAGGTGCGTCCGCAGCGCCCTGAGCAGGTCGCCGGCCAGCGCGACCCGGTTCTCCAGGGTGCCGTTGCGGCGCCAGCCGCGGTCCAGGAGCAGGGTCCTCAGCTCGGCCGGCATCTCCTCGGCCGGGGTCGGCTCCGGGACGCACCGGCGTGCGACGTCGTCGAGGTGCTGGCACACCTCGGCGTCCCAGGAACCCGCCGTCCTGGCCTGCCCCGCGTCGTCGAGGCCCAGCAGGTGACGCTCGGCGTCCTCGACGGTCCCGCCCCAGGCGGAGCTCCGTTCGTCGAGGTCGACCGCGGCCAGCTCGCCGGCCAGCCGGATCCGGCGGTCCTGCACGGTACGCAGGTCCCCCTCGGCCCGGCGGACGAGGTCCCGGGTGTTCTCGATCCTGGCCCGGCGGGCCTTGGCCGTGGCGAGGGCCTCCAGGTGCTCCTCGTGCAGCGCGGCCAACCGCGGGGCGAGGGCCTCCCGCTCGGCGTCCATCTGTTCCAGTGCGGTCCTCGCCTCCCGGATCCGCCCGGCGAGCTCGGACACCTCCCGCTCGGCGGCGGCACCGTCCAGCCGCCTCGCCGCGACGTCCACCCTGGCCCGGGCGTCGGCGAGCTCCTCGCCGAGGGCCTCGATGGTCGCGGCGGCGGCCTGCTGCGCCTGGCCCGCCGCGGCGACCCTGACCGCGCGGCCGGCGATCGGCTCGGCGAAGCAGCCGACGGAGAGCACCCCGGCCGTGGTGTCGATCTCCTCAGGGGCTGCGCCGGACCGGGCGACGAGCGCGGCGAGGAACGAGCGCACCGGCAGCTCCGGGACCGCGCTCGCCGGCAGGTCACCGGTGCCGTCCGCGGCGGGACCGGGCTCCGGCACCCGCCCGGCCCGCTCCGGGTCGTCGGCGAGGACGACGACGGAGCCGGGCAGGTCGGCCAGCACCTTCCGGGCCTCGTCGGCCCGGGAGGCCGGGACGACGACGGCCCCGGCGTAGGGCACCAACCGCGGCTCCCAGACGGTGCGCCGGGGCTCGTCGAGGAGGACGGCGTCCAGCAGCGCCGTGGCCTCGACCCCGGCCTCCGCCAGCCGGTGCAGCTGGTCGGTCGCCAGGTCCCGCCCGGTCTCGGCCATGGCGAGGGCAGCCGCGGCCCGTTCCGCCTCCGCGGCCGCGGCGCCCCTGGCCCCGAGGATCGCCTCGACCCGGTCCAGCGCCTCCCGGTGCTCGGCCCCGGCCAGCTCCACGGTGCGGCCGTCGGCCTCGCCGGCCTTCAGCGCGAGGTCACGGTGCCGTGCGTCGGTCTCCTCCAGCCGCCGGACGGTGACCTCGTGCTCGGTCGCCAGCGTCTGGTCGGACGCGAAGGCCTCCCGCCACCGGCGCTCGGTCTCCCGCAGCCGGTCGTCGAGCTGGTCGTCGTCGGCCAGGGTCTCGATCTCCGCCCTGAGCTCGGCGATCCGCTCCCGGGTCGCCTCCTCGTCGGCGTCGGCCCGTTCCGTCTCCGCGCGGATCTCCTCCACCCGGGCCAGCCCGTCGAGCAGGTGCCGCGCGCACCGCGACCGCCAGTGCTCCGCCGCGGTGTCGAGGATCTCCCTGGCCAGGGTGCGCCGGGCGATGCTGGCCCCGACCACGGCCATCTCGCTCTCCCACCGGGTCAGCTCGGCCTCGGCCTCCTCGACGTCGCGCCGGTGCGCGTGCTCGGCGCTGCGCAGCCCCTGCTCGGTCTCCAGCTCCCGGTCGAGCCCGGTGAGGGTGGCGATGGCGTCGAAGATCCGGGCCGGGCCGAGCTCGTTGAGGGGCTGGGCGAGCAGGTTCGCGGTGGGGCTGGACCGCACCGAGGTGGACAGGAAGGACACGCAGCGCACGTGCCCGCCGTAGAGCACCCCGGCCAGCCGGCCCGCGTGGAAGTCGTCCCGTCCGTTGCTGGTCGGCAGCGCCTCCCACAGCGCGTCGACGGTCGCGGCCCGCTCCGCCTCGCTGTCCCCGGCCGGCACGTGCAGGCCCGCCGTCCAGCGCAGGTTCAGGTAGGGGGACTTGCGGTTGATCCGCAGCCAGACCGACAGCGCCCCCGCCTCGAGCTCCTCGACCGTCCCGGCGCGCGGGTCGGCGAAGACGCCGACGACGTACCCGCGGTCGGCGTTCGACCAGCGGCCCTCCTGCGCTGCCAGCTCCGCGGTGAACAGCAGCTCGGCAGCCCCGGGGGCGCCGCCGGCGAGCCGCCACTGCTCGTCGGCGTGCAGCAGGCTCAGCGCGGCGATGAAGGACGACTTGCCCGCGCCGTTGGAGTCCTTCGGGCCCTGGCCCGCCACCGTGATCAGCCCACCGGTGGTGACCGGGACCGGGTGCGCGGACAGCCGGGAGATGTCGACCATCTGGACGCCGACCAGCACCCGGTGGCCCACCACGTCGAACGGTGCCGTTCCCTCCCCCGGGGAGGTCCGCTGCCGGGTGGGACGGCCGTTCACGATTCCTCCTCGTGCCGGGTGCGTCGCGCCCGGATCGCTGCGGCGAGCGGGGTGTCCGGGCCGGCGGCCAGCACCAGCTCCTCCTGCAGCCGGCGGCGGGCCGCGGGGGTCAGCCGGTGCAGCTGCGGCCCGGGGACGTAGGTGGCCCCGGGACCGCGGCCGCGCTCGATCACGAGCTGGACCAGACCGGCGGCGCGGAGCCGGGCCAGCGCCGCCCGCACCTCGGTACGGGGCAGCAGCGAGTAGCGGGTGAGCTCCTCGACGGAGGTCGGGTGGGCCGAGGTCCAGCTGTCCCCGGCCAGCGCCCCCTGGCTGCGCGGGATGGCGACCGAGTGCACCAGGACCAGCACCAGCACCGCGCGGTCGGCGACCGGCAGCGGGTGCCAGCCCTCGCCGGTCAGCGCCGTGGTCACGTCGTCCCGGTACCCGCTGGTCCACAGGTTCGTCCCGGCGGGGACCAGGGTCCTGCCGAGGAGGCGGAGCAGGGTCTGCAGGCTCCGGCGGAGGGTCGCGTCGCGGAGCGCGAGCAGTTGCGCCTCGTGCACCGGCTCCGCCGCGTGCTCGAGCGCGGCGAACGCGGTGAGCACCTCGTCGCGATGCCGCTCCGACAGCTCGGCGAGGGCGGCCTCGAACGGGCGTGGCATCGGCACCCCGTCGCTCACGACCCCTCCTCCGCCGGCGGGGAGTCCTCGGCGGGGAGCGGGGGCGGCGGCGGGGTCCTGCGCCACAGCTCGCGGAGCACGCTGAGGTCCGCGGCACTCCAGGCGGCCACCCGGGGGCCGAGCCGGACCGTCGCGGCCGGTTCGTCCCAGAGCACCCAGCCGGCGTTGTGCAGCCGGCGCACGGCCGCGAGCGAGGCCCGGTGGAAGGCCCCCGGCTCCCGGTCGGTGAGGGACCGGAACACGGCGGTCACCGCGGACCACGGCGCGGCGGAGCCCGGCCACGGGGAGCCGTCCGCGCTCCGCCAGCAGCAGCGCAGGCAGGCGGCCAGGACCCGGGCCGTGTCGTTCGGCTGCTCGACGGCGGGACCGGCCAGCTCCAGCTCGCCGAGCACCCCCGGCCCCGCCGGCTCCGGCACCAGGGGGAGCAGCCACACCTCCTCGGAGCCCGGCTCGGCCAGTCGCAGCACGCCGTCCGGGGTCGTGGTCGAGGCGGGGACCCGCAGCGGCCCGGCCGCCCGGATCCTGGCCCACAGCAGGGCCGTGGGGGAGACGCTCACCGCGCACCCCCGGCCGGCAGCCGCCGGAACAGCCCGGCGGAGACCCAGGACACCGGGGCCTCCGGGTCGACCCGCAGGCCGTCGGTCCAGACCAGCTCGTACCCGAGATCCGGGTGCAGGTGCGCGGCGGTCAGCGCGGCGAGCACCCGCCGTCCGGCCAGCCAGTCGCCGACGGCGTCGATCGCGGCGGCGACGGGCACCGCGTCCCTGCCCCGCAGCGCCTCCTCCGCGACCCGGAGCAGCTCCTCGTCGTCGGTGGTGTCACGCTCCGGCACGGGGACCATCGCGTCGGCAGTCGGGCGCGGCGGCGGGGTCCGCCCCGACCCGACCGGCCGCTCGGCCTCGACCGCCTCGGTCATCTCCTGGGGCGAGAACCACGGCGCCGGGGCGTCGACGAGCACGCCGTCCAGGACACCGGCGAGGGTGGCCGCGTCGCTCGTCCTGGCGAAGGTGCGCCAGGTCTCGGCGGGGAGCAGGCCGAGGGCGCGCGTCGTCCCGGCGTGCTCGATGAGGCGGGCCGCGGCGGCGTCGCTCGCGTCGCCGTAGGCGGCGAGGGCGCCGCGCAGACCGGCGCAGTCCCGGTCCAGCTCCGGCCAGCGGCCGAGCACCGCGGCGTGCAGCTCCTCCGCCCTGCTGATCAGGGCCCGGTTCCCCCACAGCAGCTGGACGTTGTCGCGCAGGTCCTCGACCGGGCTGGCGACGGCGAGGATCGCCAGCTCGTTGGCGATCAGCCGAAACACCCGGACCAGGCGCCGCAGCGACGCCCGCCCGTCGTCCGGGCCGGCCTGGGGGCTGGCGACGCTCATGCCCTCGAGGGTGAGCAGTTGGTGCAGTTCGGCCTGTCCGCCCTCCGCCGCCATCCGGCGCAGGAACAGCAGCATGACGTAGGGCGCGAACGCGGCCCGGTAGAACCGCTCGTGCGGGCGGTCCACGACCCGCGTCACCGCGCCGTACTCGCGGAGCACCTCGAACCGGCGGGTGACCAGCCGCTCGGGGAACCGGGCACAGGCCGCGACGACCTGCTCCACGGCCAGCCCGTCGCTGCCGGCCTCGGCGAATGCCTCCAGGATCGCCTCGTCGACGTCGACGAGGTCCGGCTCGGTGATCATCGCCCCGGACTCGCGGGCCAGGACGGCGAAGACCTGACGGAAGACCCGGAGCACGGCGGCGTCACCGGCCAGCCCGTCCAGAGTCGGATCCTCGCGCCCCGTCACAACTGCCTGACCTTAGTAGGCCGGTGATCCGCCGGGTCCGGCCGGGCGCGGACTCGGCCCCTCCGGGACGGGGGACAGCCGGCCCCGGCACGGGGGACGGTCACTGATCGCCGCGGCGCAGCCGCTTGATCTCCGAGCGCCTGCGCTTGCCCTCCAGCCGCCGGAGTTGGGAGCCGCGGGTCGGTCGGGTCGGGCGGCGCGGCGGGGCAGGGGGCGCGACGGCGTCCCGGACGAGGGTGGCCAGCCGCGTCCTGGCGGCCTCACGGTTGCGCAGTTGCGACCGGAACTGGGACGACGTCACGGTGAGGAGGCCCCCGGCCAGCCGTGGAGCCAGCCGGAGCAGCGCCCGATCCCGCACGTCGGGCGGCAACGCCACCGAGGACTCCGGGTCCCAGCTCAGCTCGACCCGGGAGTCGGAGGTGTTGACCCCCTGGCCGCCCGGCCCGCTGCTGTGCGAGAAGCGCCACCGCAGCTCGCCCGCGGGGATGGTGACCGCAGGGGTGACCACGAGGTCGCTGTTCACGGCACCTCCACCTGCCAGGTCCTGCCACCGGCGCGGACGCCGTGCCCCGGCCCGGTGCCGGGGGCTCGCCGCGCCGGGTGCGACGGCGACGGCGCCTGCCCGGCTACCCTGCTCGGCGAGTTGTTCAGATCACGCCACGGTGGGCACGGGAGGCGATGACATGCTGGTGCTGGCGGAGACCTGGCGGCAACTCCTGCACGAGTACGCGGCGCGGGAGGAGTACCGCTACACCGTCGACGGCGACTCGATCATCATCCGGTTCAAGGCCGCGGGGGAGCGGCACATCGGGCTGAAGCTCAACGCGACGGACTCCTTCCTCGTCGTCTTCATGTTCGACGAGCGTTTCGTGGAGGAGGACCGCAGGCCGCTGGCCGTCATGGCGTGCAACCGGTGGAACGCCGAGAAGCTCATCCCGAAGCTCTACCTCAACGAGCACGAGGACGGGCAGTGCGACATCGTCGGCGAGTGGTCGGTCCCGAGCTGCCTCGGTGCCGACCTGTCCTCGTTCACACAGGTCATGGAGTGGGCGATCGCGACCCTCGACAGCGTGTACGAGTGGCTCGGCGAGAACTACGGGCTCTAGCCGTCCCGCAGGTGTCCCCGGCCCGGCCCTGCCGGTGCCCGCTGTCCGGGAGTTCTCTCTCCCCCGGCCGCGAACGGGTCCCGATCCGGTGAAACACGGCACGCGCGCCTCCCGGTGCCCCTAGGCTGACCGGGTTTCCGCGGCCGGGCCCGGTCTCGCAGCCACGGGGGGACTCACACGCTGCGCCGGGGCGGTCGCCACGGTGAGCGTGGAGAGGACGGGACGGGGATGAGCGTGGCGAGGCGAGCTGGCCGAGTCGGAGCGCTGGGAGCAGCGGGAGCACTGGTGCTGGCGCTCGGCACCGGCACGGTGACCCCGGCGTCCGCTGCCACCTGCACGGTCACGGGCATCACGCCGGCCTCGGTGACCGTCGGCCTGTCCCCGGTCACCCGGACCTGGGGCGTGCGGACCGGCGGGTGCACCGTCGAGCACTGGTACGTGCTCATCGACCGCGCCTATGTCATCGCCGACTCGGCCGCCCCGACCTGGGCGATCGATCCCGCGTACCTGGTGAACGGGGACGCCGGCACGTCGTACGCCGACGTCACCGTGCTGAGCGACGACGGGGAGGACACCGAGGCGACGGCCCCGTTCACGCTGAAGCGGCGCGCGACCTGGGGATCCACGCTCAACGCCGGCCCCGAGCCGGTGAAGAAGGGCAAGAAGATCACCGTCCTGGGTACTCTCGGCCGGGCCGACTGGACCAGGAACGCCTACGTCGGGTACTCCGGCCAGAGGGTGCGGGTGCAGTTCCGGGCCGCGAAGACCACCACCTGGACCACCGTGAAGACGGTGATCACGGGCACGAGCGGCAAGGTCTCCACGACGATCACCGCGAGCAGGGACGGCGCCTGGCGGCTGTACTACGGCGGCAACTCCGTCACCGCCGCGGCGACCAGCAAGGCCGACTACGTCGACGTGAGGTGAGCCGGTCTGCCCGAGGCACCGGGTACCGTCGACGGACGACGACCGACGGCCCGGAGAAGGAGCCGACCAGCATGGCGAACCCGGACGTGACACCCGCAGCCGAGGGCACCCCCGCGACCGCCGACCCCGTGGACACCGACGCCGTCGACACCGACGCCGTCGACGCCTACCCGGAGACCTCACCGGGCAGGAGGTCGGCGCGCGCGGCCTGGTGGTCGCTGCTGTCCATCCCGGTCGCCTACATGCTCGGCTACCTCGTCTGGTCGGGAGTCCACGGCCTGCTCGGACACTCCTCCGTCGCCTCGCTCGCCGCCGGTATCCCGGCAACCCTCATCATGATCACCCCCGGGGTGCTGGCGCTCCGGTACGGCCTGCGTGCCCGCAGGGAGGGCGAGCCCGGCGGATTCACCCCAGCGGTGCTCGGCGCGATCGTCTCCGGCTACCCGGCCCTGGCCGGTGTCATCGCTCTCGTCGAGATGCTGGCCTGACCCCTGCCCACACCCGACGCCGGTGCGGGGCGGCGGCCCTGCCCGACGGCGTCGACCTGACCCGGGCGTCACCCGGCCTGCAGGCTGGCCCTGACGTCGGCGAGGGTCCACCGCTGCCGCCGGGCCGCTGCCGCCGTGGTCACCGCCAGCGCGAGCACCCCCCACAGCAGCAGGCCGGTCAGGGCATTCACCGTCGACCCGGCTCCGGCTCCTCCGCCGAGCCGGGACAGGGCGTCCGCGGTGAGCGGCAGTGGCAGCAGGCCGTCGGCGATCCCGAAGAACCGGGGTGCCGTCGCGACCGGCGCGACCCCGTCGAGGCAGGCGATCTGCAGGACGAGCAGCCCGAGCGAGACGATCCGACCCCCGCGGTTCCCGAGCGTGACCAGCAGCGCCTGGTTCACCGCGGCGAAGACCACCGCGGACCCGGCGGTGACGAGGGCCGCGGCCGCGGGCGATCGGTGCGGCCCGTCGCGGAGCAGCAGGGTGCCGCCGACCATCGCCGCCTGGACGACGGCGAGCCCGACGGCCGGTCCCAGCCCGGCCAGCGCCAGCCGGTGCGGGGCCGCCGCGAGGCCGGCCGCCCGACGCGGCATGGCGCCCAGCACCAGGTACGTCGCGAACGCGCCGAGCCACAGCAGCACCGGGACGACGACCGGCGCCAGGTCGGCCGCGTCCCCGGCCTCCGTGGTGTCCCCGGACCGCGCCGTGTCCCCGGGCTGCGCCGTGTCCCCGGGCTGCGCCGAGTCTCCGGCGGTTCGCGCGGTGACCGGCTGGGCCGCCACCGCTGCCAGTTCGGCGCGCTCCTCGGCCCCGTAGGCGGGCAGGGCCCTGCCCGCCGTGTCGAGACCGGTCGCGAGTTCGGTCGTCCCCGCCGCGAGGTCGGCCGCGCCGTCGGCGAGCTCGCCGGTGCCGGTCGCCAGCGTCCTCGCCCCGTCACCGACCGCGGCCAGCCCGTCCGCGACCCGGTGCGCACCGGTGGCGAGCCGGGCGGTTCCGCCGGCGAGGGTTCCGGCACCGTCCGCTGCGTCGCCGAGCCGGGTGGCGAAGGCGGCGCTCCCGGTGCTCAGCTCGGCCGTGCCCCGGGCCAGTGCCGTCGCGCCGGTGCTCAGCTCGGCCGTGCCGTCGGCGATCCTGTCCGTGCCCGCCCTGGCCCGGCGGACGGCGGTGGTCAGGTCGTCCGTCCCGTCGGCGAGCGTCGCCGCCCCGGTCGCGGCCCGCTCCACCCCGGCGGCGAGAGCCGGGGCCGCGTCGGCGAGCGTCTCGGCCCCGTCCTGCAGCCGGTCGGTTCCGGTGGCGAGGTCGGCTGCGGCGGAGGCGGTCGCCTCGAGGTGGGCGCAGAACGCCGTCGAACCGCCGGCGTCCCGGCACTGCGCGGCGAGGCCGGCCAGACCGCCGGACAGGGCCGAGGCACCCGTTGCCGCCGTGCCAGCTCCGGTGGCCAGCTCCCTCGTGCTCCGGGGAAGGCGCTCGGTCCCGCCGCGCAGGGTGGCCAGCCCGTCGGCGAGCCCCTGGGCGCCGTCGGCGACCTCACCAGCACCGTCCTCGATCCGGCCGATGCCCGTGGCCAGTGCGGACGTGCTGTCCGCGATCGTCGAGACCCCGTCGGCCACCGTCGCGGAACCGGTGGCCAGCTCCGTCGCCCCGCCGTGCAGGGTGTCGGCCCCGCCGGCGAGCCGGTCGAGGCCGCCCGCGAGCCTCCGGGAGCCGGTGCGCAGCGTGCCCGTGCCCGCGGCGAGCGCGTCGGCACCACTGCCGAGCGGTGCCAGCCCGTCGGCGAGTTCTCCGGCCCCGCCGGCCAGGTCGCGGGCACCGTCGCGCAGGGTGGCGGCTCCGTCGGCGAGGTCGCCGCCGCCGGTCGCCGCGGTGTCGAGCTGCTCGGCGAGGGTAGAGATCCCGGACAGGGCGTTCTCCAGGTACGCGGTGGTGATGTCGCGGCCGACCGAGGCCGCCGCCGCGGCGGACACCTGCTCGGCGATCGTGGTCACCAGATCGCCCGCGGCCGGGGCGGTGCGCAGCGTGACCGCGGCGGTGCGCGGGTCCCCGGCGGTCAGGCCGGCGACGGCGCGGGAGAAGTCCTCCGGGATCGTCACCACGGCGAGGTACCTGCCGTCGCGCAGTCCGGCCGCGGCGTCGTCGGCGGTCGCCAGCCGCCAGTCCAGCCGCGGGCTGATGCCGCTGTCCGGAGCCGCGCTGTCCGCAGCCGCGCTGTCCGGGGTCGTGGGGACAGGGGCCGCACTGGCAGGGGCTGCGTTGGCCGCGGCCGTGGGGGCAGGGGCTGCGTTGGCCGCAGCCGTGGGGGCAGGGGCCGCGCCGGCCGCGGCCGTGGGGTCAGGGGAGGTGAGCCGGGCCGCGAGCAGGCGCCCCGCCGCGACCGGCTGCGCGGAGGCGCCGGTCCCGGCGGTCACCGGCCGGTCCAGGTTCACCACGGCCGCCGGCACCCGGTCCAGCCGCTCCGCCCGTCCGGAGAAGGACGACAGCACCACCAGGCAGCAGGCTGTGGGCAGGACGACGGCGGCGAGCAGGCTCAGCGTGACGCGACGGGACACGGCACTCCCTCCTCGGATCCTCCGGCGGGCGTCGGGGCGGGGCCGGTGCCGTCCGGCGGCAGCACCAGGCGGCGCAGCAGTCCCGGAGGCCCCCCGTCGGCGGGGACGCCGAGGCGTGCCTCGTCGGTGCAGCCGGCGACGACCGTCGCGCCGGCCCGGGTGAGAGCGCGGAGCAGGCTCCACAGCTCGGCCGGGTCGGGACGCCGCCGGTCTGCCCGATGGTGACCGGCCGGCTGCCCGTCGAGGCCGTCCAGCACCACCAGCGGCGGCGGTGACGGCGAGCGGGCGAGCCGGCGCAGCTCCAGGTACCCGGCTCCGTCGACGTCCCCGGTCCCGTCGACGAGGAACGCCGCCCTGGCCACGACGGCGCGGCTCTCGTCGGGGAGCACCCGGTCGCAGACCACGAGCGTCCCCCCGGTCGGCGCCAACCGGCCGGCGAGGCAGGCCAGCAGCGCCCGCCGGGCGACGGGGTCGGCCGAGCGCACCAGCAGCAGTGAGCCCGGCGGCGTCCACAGGGTCACCCCGGTCAGGACGGGCTCGCCGTCGGTGTCGCGCAGGCTCAGCCGCTCGGCCCGGATCGCGACCTCGCCGTGCTCGGCGACCCACGCCTCGTGGGCGAGGTGGTGGGCGAGGGCTGTCCCCTCGACGTCGAAGGACGGCAGCGCACCGTCCAGCCACCGGGGCAGCCACCAGGCCCGGTGCCCGAGCAGGGCGAGGACGGCGGGCACCAGGGTCATCCGGACCGCGAAGGCGTCGACGAACACCCCGACCGCCAGGCCGAGGGCGATCGGCTTGACGTAGGTGTCGCCGTGCGGGACGAAGGCCGCGAAGACGCAGATCATGATGACGGCGGCGGAGGTGACCACGCGGGCGCTGCCGGTGAAGCCGGCGAGGACGGCGTGCCGCGGCCGGCCCGTGTGCACGTACTCCTCGCGCATCCGGGAGACGAGGAACACCTCGTAGTCCATGGCGAGGCCGAACAGGACCCCCATGAGGACGACCGGGAGGAAGGGGAGCACCGGCCCGACCCGGACCACGTCCAGCGCGTCGGCCAGCCAGCCCCAGGAGAACACCGCGGAGACGGCGCCGAAGGAGGCCCCGACGGACAGCAGGTAGCCCAGCGCCGCCTTGACCGGGACCGCGACGGACCGGAAGACGAGCAGGAGCAGCAGCAGCGACAGCCCCACCACGACGACGCCGAACGGCAGCAGCGCGGCCGACAGTCGCCGGGACACGTCGATGGTCACCGCGGTGTGCCCGGTGACCAGCAGGTCGGTGACGCCGTGTGCGCGCTCCAGCGCCGGGCGGCGGTCGCGGATCCGCTGCACCAGGGCGGCCGTCGCCGGGTCGGTCTGGCTCGCGGCCGGGATCACCTGGACGATGCCCAGGTCGGCGGTGCGGTTGGGGGTGGCGAGGCCGACCCCGGCGACGCCGTCCATGGCCCGGAGCTCGTCGGCGAGCCGGGTCACGGCGCCGACGGGATCGGTGCTGGCGATGATGTCGACGGTGACCAGCAGGGGGGTGTTGTAGCCGGGGCCGAACCCCTCGGTGATCAGGTCGTAGGTCTCCCGCTGCGGCGTCCCGGGGGCGGCGTAGCCGTTGTCGGGGAGGGCGAGGTCGAGGTCCCGGGCCGGCAGCGCCGCAACGGCCAGGGCGGCCAGGACGACGACGACGGTCAGCGCCGGTACCCGGGTGACCAGGGCGACCCAGCGGGCGCCGAGGGTGTGCCGGTGGTCGGGATCGCCGGTGGCGTGCCGGACGGCGCGTGAGCCGGGGTGGGGGCGCAGCCGCTCCCCGGCGAGGGACATGAGGGCAGGCAGCGCGGTGAGGGCGACCGCGACCGCGAGGGCGACGGCGGCGGCCGCGGCGAAGCCCATGATCGACAGGAACGGGATCCGGACCACCGCGAGGCCGCACAGCGCCACGATCACGGTCGCCCCGGCGAACACCACGGCGTTGCCCGCGGTGGCGACCGACCTGGCGATGGACTCCCGCACCGGGGCTCCGGTGGCGAGCTGACCGCGGTGCCGGGACAGGATGAACAGGGCGTAGTCGATGCCGACGGCCAGGCCGATCATCAGGGCGAGGGTCGGGGTCGTGCCGTTGACCGGGGTGAACGCGGCGACGAGGAGGATCCCGGCCATGCTGATCCCGATTCCCGGCAACGCGGTGAGCAGGGGCAGCCCCGCGGCCAGCAGGGAGCCGAAGGTGATCGCCAGGACGAGGACGGCGACGAGCACGCCGAGCCCCTCCACCCAGGAGACCTGCACGTTCGTCGTGGTGAAGATCGAGCCGCCGACGCTCACCCGGAGGTCGGAGCCGGAGGGGAGGGAGCCGGCTGCAGCCTCGAGATCGGACACGGTGGCGGGGTCGACCTCACCGAGGGACACCCCGAGCTGGACGTTGGCGAGGGCGTACCGGCCGTCGGCCGAGACGGCGAGGGGGGTGTCGGGATCGAACGGGTCCTGCACGGCGACCACGTCCCGCGCCCGGCCTGCCGCGGCCACGACCTGCTCGACCTGCTCCCGGTAGGAGCTGACGGCGCGGCCCTCCGGGGCGGCGAAGACCAGCTGCGCCGTGGTGCCGGACAGTTCGGGGAACCGCTCGTCGAGCTGGTCGATCCCCCGCTGTGCCTCGGTACCGGGGATGGCGACGGCGTCGTCGAGGGTTCCGTCGGCCCCCGCGGCGGCCAGCCAGCCCAGCAGCAGCACCGCGAGCCAGCCGAGCAGCACCGTCCGGGGGAACCGGGCGGAGAGGCGACCGAGGCGGTACAGCGACGACGACATGGGCCGGCCTTTCCTGCGCACGGGCGGGGCGGTCGTTCGGACCGTCTTCCGGCACGTCGGCGGACCGGCAGGGGGACTCAAGCGTCGGGCCCGGTCCGCGGCTTTCGATTCATCAATGTATTCAATACAGGAGTGTACTGAGGAGTGCCGGAGCTGTCGCGTCCCCCGCTACCCTGTGCCCCGTGACCGTTCCCGCCGAGCGGGTTCCGCGCCGCCGGTCGAACACCCGTGCCCGCCTGATCGAGGCAGCGCGCGAGGTCTTCGCTGCCAGGGGACTGCACGGGGCGACGGTCGACGATCTCGTCGCCGCGGCCGGGTTCACCAGGGGCGCCTTCTACTCCAACTTCTCCACCATGGAGGAGGTCTTCTTCGCCCTGTTCGAGCAGCAGTCGGCGGAGATGATCGCGTTGGCGAGGGACGCCGTCGCGGACATCCCGGACGAGGACTTCGGGTTCCACTCGGTCGGCCTGGTCCTGGACCGGCTACGGCCGCTCGGCAGGCAGTGGTACCTCATCCACTCGGAGTTCGTGCTGCACGCGCTGCGCAGTCCCCGGATGGCCGCGGTCTTCCTCGACCATCGTCGGCGCTGGGGTGCCGAGCTCGCCGAGCTGGTCACCGGGGCCCTGCGCCGGCTGCACCGCAGGGCGACGGTCCCGCCCGAGCAGCTCGTCGAGGTCCTCTTCTCGCTCTACATCGACAGCCTTGCCCAGGAGCACCTGGGCGCATGGCCGGACGGTCCCGGCCGGATGATCGAGGACGTCATCCCGGCCGTCCTCACCGGTCTGTCGGAGCCCGACCCGAGGAGCCCGCTGTGATCGCCTCCGAACTGAGACGTGGCATCGTCATCCGGATCGTCCAGATCCTGGTCCAGTTCCTGGTGCTGGGCGCCGTCCTGCTGCTGGCGGCGGGGACGTGGCGCTGGGGGAACGCCTGGGCGTTCGTCGGGCTGTCCGTCCTCTCCTCCCTCGGCATCGGCGTCTACGTGCTGCCCCGCAACCCGGAGGTCATCGTCGAGCGCGGCAGGAGGCACGGCGGGACCCGCCGGTTCGACGTGGTCCTCGGCGTCGTGATGACCGTCACCTACCTCGGCGTCCTCGTGGTCGCCGGGCTGGACGCCGGGCGGTTCGGCTGGACCGATCTCGGCCCGCTCGTCGCGGTCGTCGGCGCGGTGCTGGTCCTGCTGACCTCGGTGCCGATCGCCGGCGCGATGGCGGCCAACCGGCACCTGGAGACCACGGTGCGGATCCAGGCCGAGCGTGGCCACGAGACGGCGACCGAGGGGCCGTACCGGTTCGTCCGGCACCCGATGTACGCGGCGATGCTGCTCCAGATGCCGGCGACGGCGCTGCTGCTGGAGTCGGCCTGGGCGCTGGTCCCGGCCGCGGGGTTCGTGGTGGCGATGGTGGTCAGGACCGCGCTGGAGGACCGGATGCTGCGGAGCGACCTCCCCGGGTACGCCGCCTACGCCCGGACCACCCGGTATCGCCTGGTTCCCCGCGTCTGGTGACCTCGCGTCGGCGTTCGTCCCCGCCCCGGCCGGTGACGGGCGAGGCGGCCCTCGGTCCTGATCAGGGAGGTGGCACCGGGCCCTGATCAGGACCGAGCCGGTCGCCGTGGTCGCCGTCACTCCCGTCCGCCCGCCGGAGGTCCTCCTCGGCGTGGTCGGCTCGTGAGCCGGCTCCGGATCACCGGGTGCCGCGGTCCACGGGGAGTCTCACCGTCGAGCCACCCCGGTCGACGACGAACGTGGGCTGCCCGTCGCCGTCCGGTGGGAGCAGGTTGTCCGCGTCGGCTCCCGCGATCGCGATCCTTATCCGGTGGCCGCGGCGGAAGAGGACGGACGTGGAGACCAGTCCGACGGTGACGTCGGTGAAGGCACCGGGGACCATCGGGGCGGCGTCGGCCCTGGCGAAGCTGCGCGGGATCCGGACCGAGGCGTCCGCGGGTCGGCCGGGAACCGTCGCCCGGTTGCTGAGCCGGAGCACGCCCTCGGTGATGTAGGTGACGGTGCCGTCGCCGGCGACGTCCTCCAGGTAGACGTGCAGGTCGGCGTCGGGCCGGTCGACGGCCAGCCGCAGCGTGACCACGGGCATGCCGGTGACCCGCAGATCGGCGGGCAGCGGCGCCCCGGTGTAGGTGAGCAGCCGGGCGTCGGCGTCCCTGCGGTCGGGGTAGACGACGTCCTCCTCGGTGAAGCCGGTGTTCCACCTGCTGGCCCGGCCGGTGGTGGCGGTGGGGTCGACGACGTAGGTGTCGCTCCCGCGGGAACCCCGCCCGTCGGTCGAGAGCCTGCCGCCGGGGGCCAGGTGCCAGGCACGGGTCGTGGTGCCGGCCGGCGGCCAGGAGTCGGTGCTGCGCCAGCGGCCCTCGCCGAGGGTGTAGTAGCGCAGCCTCCAGCCGGAGGACCGCCTGGCCGTCGACCTGTCGGCCGCCTTCACGGTGCGGTCGAAGAAGGCCCGCAGGGTGTCCCACTGCTCGTCGGGAGAGGGGTCGGCCGCAGCGTCCGCGGCGTGGAAGGGGTCGCCGTCGGTGGAGCCGCCGTGGTTCCAGCCGCCGAGGACCGCCTCCTGCGGGTTGCCGAAGGTGAGCAGGTGCGACAGCAGGCCGTTGGCCGTCGCCGCGTCCAGCCAGCTGCCCTGGAGGAGGATCGGTACCCGGGAACGCTCGATGGCACGTTCGGAACCCCTCACCCCGATGCCGTCCCAGCCGAACCCGTCCGCCTCGTCGTCACGGAACGGCAGTCCCGGCAGCACCTCGCGGAGGTCGAGGTTCGGCTGGTGCTCCCGCCGGGCCGCGGCCAGCAGCGACCGGCCGTCGGGTCCGTCGACCGGCCGCGGGGCGCCGAACTCCTCGACCAGGGCCTCGCAGGGGACGTCGAGCGCGGCGGCGAACTCGCAGGCGGCACCGTCGACGCCGTCCATGACCCGGATGGCGAGGGACCAGGGGTAGATCGGGCTGCCGGACGCGCCGCCGGGACGCACCGCGTCCTCGTACACGTCGTAGTCGGCGAACCGGGCCGCGACCGCGGTCAGGTGCGGGTTCCGCAGCCGGGCGGTGAGCTCGGCGGTGTCGCCGTCGTAGGAGACGCCGAACATGCCGACCCGGCCGGTCGACCAGGGCTGGGCCGCGATCCAGTCCAGCACCTCGCCGTAGTCGTCGATCTCCTGCTGGGACAGCTCGGTCGTCCGGTGGCCGAACGACGCGCCGCTTCCCCTGGCGTCGACGGTCACCAGGGCGTACCCGGCGCCGAGCCACCTCCTGGCCTCGGGGTCCTGCTCGGGGTCGGTCGGGCTCGTGTCGGACGCCCGCCAGTACCTGGTCGCCCGCAGCGCCGTCGGCACCCTGCGCGTCGCCGCCAGCGTCTGGGGCAGCCACACGTCGACCGCCAGGCGGACCCCGTCGCGCATCGGCACGTACACCGACTGGAAGGCTGCCTGCCGGTCGGTGAGCGGCCCGAGCGTTCGGGCCGTCAGCGCGGCGACCGGCTCGCCCGCGTCGGCAGGCAGGCCGGACAGCGCGGTCCCCACCACCGCGAGAGCCAGCCCGGCGGCGAGCGAGCCGCCTCGCGTCCTGCCCCGCCCGTGCGACCGCGCCGCCCCGATCGGTCTTCTGGGTCTGTCGTCCCGAGCCGGTGACAATCTCGTCAACCATGAGGTTCTCGTCATGTCCCCAGCGTTCAGCGACGACGGGCGGCTCCGGGACGACCTGCTGTCGGAGCCGGGGTCGGTCGACCGGCGGACGCCCGTGTCAACCGAGGGGGGACAGGTGACCGCAGGCGTGGGGGACCGGATGCCGCGGAGCGACCTCCCCGGCCACGTCTACCACGCCCGGATCACCCGGTACCGCCTGGTCCCGCACCTCTTGTGACTTCCCTCCGTCCGGTTTCCGGGTTCTCTCGGAATGTGCCAGGAATGTCTTCGACACAGGACTGGAGGACTATCACGGCTGTGTAGTATTCCGACCGCGTGGGGACGCGGAGATCGCCCGGATCCTCGGTGCCGGGAATTTCGTGTGGTTGTGACGGTGTTGGGGGGCACTGGATGTCTGACACAAGGATTTTTGTCAGTTATCGGCACGAGGATTCTCGGCACGCGCCGGACCGTATTCGCGACAAGCTCTGGGAGTCTGGCTACACGCACGTCTTCATGGACACGGAGATCCCGAGGTCGGACCCGTGGGACGAGACCGTGGTCAGCGAACTGCACCAGGCCGAGGTCGTCGTCGCGGTGATCGGCAGGGACTGGCTGACCTGCCGGGACGACAGCGGACGGCGTCGGATCGACGGCGAGGCCGACTGGGTCCGGCGGGAGCTGCGGGAGGCTCTCGCCGGTGAGAAGCGGGTCCTTCCCGTCCTCGTCGACGGCGCGCGGATGCCCGAACCCGCCGAGCTCCCGTCGGATCTCGAACGGCTGGCGTTCTGCGCGGCGGAGAAGGTCCGCCGCAGGAGTTTCGACGACGACGTCAACCGCCTGGTGAGAGCGATCGACGGGAAGAGCCTCCCGGCGACTCTGATCCTGACGTCGACGTCGCCGCGACGCCGCGCCCTGCTCGAGTCCATCGGCTGGCGAGGTGGCAGGGACTACTTCGCGGTGGGGGCCTCGGTCAGTCCGCCCGGCGTCCCGAGCTCGCTGACTGTTGCCGGGGCCCGGCATGTCGCCGAGAGCACCGCCGTGCGGAAGGTGGAGGCGATCCGGAAACAGCGGGTCGGTATCCACCCCCCGGTTCCCGTGGACTTCGTCCCCTCCCACACGATCGTGGTGGGCGTGGACACGCTGGTCTACTGCGAGGGCCCGCGCCCGGGGCGGGGGCAGATCCTCGACAGGCCCCTGCTCGTCTCCCGGGACACCGCCGGTCCGTTCGAGCTCGCCGAGGCGCGGAGACGGGCCAGGGCGATGCTCGTCGACGAGCGGGGCAGGACGATCCAGGTCATCACCTCGCTGGCCGCCGGGATCATGAACAGCGGTGACCGGCCGACGATCCGCACGGTGGTCACCGAGGCCCGCCTCCGGGAGTACTCCGACCGGGAGATCGACGATTACCTCGCGACCGCGGATCCCATCGACAAGGCGGGTGCGTTCGGGATCCAGGACGCCGGGGTGTCGCTGTTCCGCGACATCAGGGGCAGCTACAGCAACGTCGTCGGTCTTCCTCTGGCCGAGTTCGTCGAACTCCTGGAGGGGGAGTTCGGGGACACCTTCACCATCCCGGAGCGCCGACCACCGGTGCGCACGGAGGGCGGCACGGCCGCCGACCGGATCCCGTCCGTGGTGTGCGTCGGTGACATCAACTTCGACCTGATCTTCGACGATCTCCCCGAGGGGTTCTTCGCCGACCTGAAGGCACCGGGAAAGAAGATCACTATTCCGATCACCCGGGCGGTCGGTGGGACCGCCGTCAACTTCGCGAAGGGCGCCCTCAGCGCCGGCTTCGCCTCCTGCCAGGTTGTGGGGGTGATCGGCAGCGACCCGCTCGGCCAGTTCGTCGAGGAGGAACTGGCCGACCTGGGAATCGAACACGTCGGGGGGCGGACCTTCGGCCGAGACAGCAGCATCGCGATCGTGCTGAGGGACCGGGCGAGCAAGGACACCTCGCTCACCCTGACCGACGCCCGGCAGGCGTTCTCGGCGGAGGATCTCGCGGAGGCCCGGCGCCGGATCCAGGTATCCGACGTCATGTACTGCTCGGGCTACTCCCTCACCGACCGGAACCGGCGGAGCAGTGCCATGGAGCTGCTGCGAACGGCGAAGCACGCGGGCTGCGTCGTGGTGCTCGACGTCGTCGTGGGGATGAGCGAGACGATCCCGCTGGAGGCGCTCACGAGGGGCTCGGGGGCGAGGGGACCGGGATCCCTGGTGGACGTCCTCGTCGCGGAGCTGCCGGACGTCTTCCGCTGGTTCGACGTCGACGCGTCGGGGTCCACGGTCGAGAGCGTGTGGCGGGAGCGCGGGCCGGAGCTTGCGGCGAGGCTCCGGGAGTACTTCCCGGTCGTGATCCTCCGCAGCCCGGACTACACCCACGAAGTGGTGATCACCCCGGACCCCGACCGATCGTTGGAGCTGTCCGAACTCGACTACCGCACCCTGCCGCAGGGCGAGAAGACCGGGTACGGCGACGTCCGCACCGCGGGCCAGGTGCGGGACTTCCTCTCGCCCCGCATCGTGCTGGCCTCCAGATCACCACAACGTCGCACGTTGCTCGGGCAGATCGTCGCCCCGTCCAAGATCGAGGTCGTGGTCAGCGAGTGCCCCGAGGACTCGATCCCGAACGAGCACCCGCGCGACCGGGTGACCAGGCTCGCCAGGGAGAAGGCGGAGTCGGTCTTCGGCAAGGGTGACTTCGACGACACCATCGAGCTGATCATCGGCGCTGACACCGAGATCTTCCGCGTGGACCCGGCAGGGAACTGGACCCTGGTCGGGCACCCCTCGGACGCCGCGGAGGCGCTGGCCGACCTGCGGGAGCTCAACGGGCGCGACCACCATGCCCTCACCGGCGTGGCGGTCATCGGCAGGGCCCGGCGTCCGGACGCCGTCGTCGCCGCCGACGACGCGGAGGAGTTGGCGGAGGAGTTGAAGGTCGTCGTGAGATGCGTCGAGACCACGGTGACGTTCCGGGCGGTCGACGACAGGACGCTGCTGCACTACGCAGCGAGCGGTGAGCCCATCGGCAGAGCGGGTGCCTACGCGATCCAGGGGCTCGGCGGCCTGCTCGTCGAGGGCATCGAGGGGAGCCACAGCAACGTCGTCGGACTGCCGCTGGAACGGCTCTCGGAGATCCTCGCCGCGGAGTTCGGGAGATCCCTGAGGTGCTTCGACAAGGTGTCGAACTGGTGCCAGTCGGAGCCGATCAAGGGTCTCCGGCTGCCCACCGAGCCGACCAGGAGGCGGAGATCCCAATGACCGGGTACGACCTCGTCGCGCTCGGCGACGTGAACATGGACCACGTGATCGCGGAGAACCTGCCGTTCCCGTTCGGCGACCTCACGGAGAACGGGCGGATCCACTGGCAGGACGTCCTTGAGGTCCCCGGCGGCAGCGCCCTCAACCTGTGCGCCGTCGCGGCCGAGGCCGGTCATCGGTGCCTGTTGCTCGGCAGGTGCGGGGACGATGCCGCGGGGACGAGCATCACCGACTGGCTGCGGGCACGCGGCGTCGACGTCCCCGCGGGATTTCGGGCGATGGGCCAGCCAACCGGGACGTCGCTCATCATGCGCGACAGCAGGGATGTCCGGCTGCTGGTCAACAGCAGGAAGAACAGCAACCATGCCCTGTCCGTCGAGGACGTCCAGCGATGCGTCGACGAGGTGAGGTCCTGTTCGGTGCTCTACGTCTCCGGCTACTGCGTCAGTGATCCGTCGACCCCTCGGCACGATGCGGCGCTGCACGCGATGGCGATGGTCGGGACGGCGGGGACGGGCCAGGTCGTCGTGTTCGACGTCGTCCCGCACCGCATCCACGACACCTTCACCTTCGAGGAGTTCCGTGACCGCACCCGGTATGTCGACATCCTGATCTCCGAGGTCGCAACGATGCGCCGGTTCCTCGGGCTGGGATCCCCCGAGGAGACCATCACCGAGGAGACGGCCGTGGAGACGTCCCGGCGGCTCACCCG
Source organism: Actinomycetales bacterium (assembly GCA_012719445.1). Taxonomy (GTDB): domain Bacteria; phylum Actinomycetota; class Actinomycetes; order Actinomycetales; family Kineosporiaceae; genus JAAYAH01. The sequence goes on from JAAYAH010000049.1 coordinate 26,290, forward strand.
GTACTACCCCCGTCATGTGCTGCGCCACGGTCCCTCCGGATGCGACCGGGAGATCCTCGTCGACGGGACGCGGGTGGAGCCCGTGCACCGGGCCACCGGGCACGATGTGGCGCCGGACAAGCGCGGGTACGGTGATCGGCTGGCGCTGGCGGCGCTGAGCGGCTTCTTCGGTGTGCTCCCGGGCCGGGTCCTGGCCGAGCTGTTCCCGGCCGTCGCGCTGCCCCTCGTCGGGGTCGGCGTCGAGCACCTGTGAGGCCCGGAGGGGAGGCAGACGGTGACCGACCCCGGTGACGCCGTCCTCGCCCACTGGAACGAGCACCGGCAGCAGCTGCGCCAGAGCGAGGACCAGCGGGCGACCATGACCAACTACGTCCTGGTGATCGCGTCGGCTCTGACCGGTCTCGTCGTCCAGCAGCGGTTCGAGCCCCGCACGATCCCGCTGTCCCTGTTGGTGACACTCCTCGGGATCTACGGTGCGATCACGGCGGCGAAGTACCACGAACGCGCCGACTACCACCTCACCCAGGCCCGTGCCCTGACCAGAGCCCTCGGCGAACTCGGTGATCTTCCGGACACCCGTGCCGTGCTCGAGGAGACCCGGCAGGCCCACTACCTGCGGTACCCGCGGCTGCACCGGCTGCGGCTGCACCACCTGTGGACCGGTCTGCACCTGGCCGTCGCCGCCTTCGGCGCCGTGCTCGCCGTCGTCACCTGGGTCACGGTCGTGGGCTGAACCGGGTCGGATGCGGGCCGGGACGGCGACCGCGGCTCGTCCTGCGTCCCGTGGCTGCCGCGATCACGCACAACGCTCAAGAACACCGCCTCATGCACCGACGAACCAGCCAAGCTGTGGGTCGCGGACCAGGAGCTGGGAGGCAACGGACAGCGACAGATCCGGCAGGTACCGAGCAGGCCCTGCGGGTACGGAGCGGGTAGCGAACCGGCGAGCAGAGGGCGGGGAGCATGGCCGAGTGCTCGACGCGTCTCGTCGTCGTCGTGGCGACAGGGATGGACGAGTACCAGACCCGGCTGCTCCAGGGTGCTCAGCCCGTGCTCGCCAACGGCGGGATGTCCGTGCTGGCCTACCTCAATGGCCCGCTCGGCCCCGGCCTGCCGAAGGCCCTGGTCAACCTGCTGTGCCGGACCCGCCCCGCCGGCGTCCTGCTGACCAACGTCGAGACCGACAGCGACCAGCGGGAGATCATCTCCCTGCTGCGCACCCTCGACATCCCCGGGGTGTTCCTCGGCATCGACTCTCCCGACGCCACCAGCGTGCACGGTGACAACGTCACCGGGATGCGCGCCCTGATGGCGCACCTGCTCGACGACCACGGGGTGCGCAGGCCCGCCCTGGTCCGCGGCATCCGGCACCAGGCGGACTCGGTGGCGCGGGAGCAGGTGTTCCGGGACGAGCTCGCGGCGCGGGACATCCCCGTCGACGAGGACCTGGTGATCGACGGCAACTTCTGGAACGACACCGCATACCGGGCCATGTGGGACCTGCTCAAGCGGCGCAGGGACATGGACGCCGTCGTCGCCCTGAACGACCTCTCCGCGCTCGGCACGCTCGGGGCGCTGGCGGCCGCCGGGCTGCGGGTCCCCGAGGACGTGCTGGTCACCGGCTTCGACAACGATCAGGTGGCTGCCCTCAACTGGCCGGGCCTGACCTCGGTCGACCAGGACCTCCCGGCCCAGGGGGCGGTCGCGGCAGCCCAGTTGCTGGCCCAGATGGACGGCGCGCTCCCGGCGCGGGAGATCGTGGTCCCGTCCCACCTGGTGACCAGGGGCTCGACGGCCGACCAGGCGGCCTGGGCGAGGGGGCAGGTGGACGCGGCAATGGGGATGGCCCGCGCCGCCCAGACCCGGATGGCGGCCCAGGACGCCGTCATCGGGATGAACCGGGCGATGATGCGCAGCCGGACCATCGCCGACGTCGCGACCGGGCTCGCCGCCTGCCTGGAGTGGGTGGGGATCAAGAGGTGCTTCCTCGCCCTGCACGAGCGGATCCCCGGTGACGGGGGCGTCGGCTCCGTGGACACCACCCGGTCGCACCTGGTCCTGGACTACCGGGACGGTGTGTCGCAGCCGGTGAACAGCGAGGTCTACCCGTCGCACCGGCTGCTGCCCCGGGAGCTGCAGGGCGAGCTGGGCAGCGGGGTCCTGGCCATGCAGCCGCTCAAGGCCGGTGACGAGGAGATCGGCTACGTGATGTTCGAACGGTCGCACGGGCCGGTCACCGTCAGCGAGGTCTTCCACGCCGATCTCAGCCGCACCCTGGAGGCCCTGGTCAGCAACCAGTGGCTGCAGGACCACGCGGCCCAGCTGGAGCGGATCGTGGTGCGCAGGACCCAGGAGCTGCGCGCCGAGGTGGAGATGCGGCGACGGACCGAGCAGGAGCTCCAGGCCGAGGTCGAGGTGCGGCGCCGGGCCGAGGAGGAGCTGCGCCGCTCGGCGATGCAGGACGGTCTCACCCGGATCGCCAACCGGGCGGCGTTCCAGCAGCACCTGGACCACCACTGGCAGCGGCAGGCGGAGTCCGGCGACGAGCTGGCCCTGCTCATGGTGGACGTCGACCTGTTCAAGGCCTACAACGACCACTACGGTCACGTCCTCGGCGACGAGACCCTGCGCACCGTCGCCGACTGCCTGCAGCGGGTCGCGACCGGGCCCGACGACCTGGCCTGCCGCTACGGCGGCGAGGAGTTCGTCCTGGTCCTGCCCGGCAGCGACAGCGGGGCCGCGCTCGCCGTGGCCACCGCCTTCCGCGAACTGCTCGCCGACGCCGCCATCCCGCACGCGATCTCGGGCATCTCCGCCACGGTCACCGCGAGCATCGGGGTGGCGACGGTCCGAGCGCGGCTCGACCTCGACCCGGCCGCCCTGGTGAAGGCGGCGGACCGGGCCCTCTACACCGCCAAGAGCTCCGGCCGGGACGGCATCGCTCTCGCCGACGACGGGTGGTCGGACGGGGCGGTGGACGGCCGGGGCGAGGTCCCTGCCGCGGTCCGGGTCATCCCCCAGCCCAGGGCGGCAGCCGACGACGAGACCCCGGCTCCCCTGGAGAGGTCAGCCGCCGAGGGCTGAACCACCGAGGGCGGAGCCGCCGAGGGCCGAGACCAGCCCGGCCAGCCGGCGCAGCGGCGGGGTCCGCACCGGGAAGCTGATCTCGAGGAGGTCCGCGACCTCCCTGCGGGCCAGCAGGTAGTCGTCGCTCGTGGTCAGCTCGTCCACGAGGTCGAGCTCGAGCGCCCGGGTCCCGTACCAGTACTGCCCGGTCGCCACCCGGGCGATGTCGACCTGGGGGCGGTGCCGGGCCACGAACTCCTTGAACAGCTCGTGGGTGTCCCGGATCTCCTCGGCGAGTCGCTCCCGGTCCTCGTCCGTCGTCCGGCCGAGCAGGGTCACGGTGCGCTTGTGCTCGCCGCCCTTGAACTGCTCGACGTCGACGCCGTGCCGGTCGAGGAACCGGTGCACGTTCGGCTGCTCCCAGATCACCCCGATCGACCCGACGGCGGCGAACGGCGCGGCGAGGATCCGGTCGGCGACACAGGCCATCAGGTAGCCGCCGCTGGCCGCGACCCGGTCCACGGCGACGGTGAGCGGGATGCCGCGTTCGCGCACCCGGAGCAGCTGCGAGGCGGCGAAGCCCTGGTCGTGCACCCGCCCGCCGTAGTTCTCCAGCCGGACCAGCACCTCGTCCCGGGGGGTCGCCACGGTGAGCAGGGCGGTGATCTCCTCCCGCAGCGCCGCGGCCCGGCTGGCCCTCAGGTCGCCGAGGAAGTCGAGCACGAAGACCCTCGGTCGCCGGTCCGGCTCGTCCCCGGCCCTGCCCCCGGTCGTGCCCCTGGCCTCGTCCCCTGCCCGGCCCTCGGCCTCGTCCCCGGTCGTGCCTCCGGCCTTGCTCTCGGCCTTGTTCCTGGCCCGCGTGGCCTTGCGCTCCGCCCGCAGCTCGCGCCGGAACGTCCGCCTCGGGACCAGCCCGGCCCGGATCGCTCTGGCCATGGCGTCGTAGCGGTCGTTGACCTTCGTCACGACGAGCTGCGGCGTCCTGCGCAGGCGTCGTCGTCCCAGGGCGAGCCCCGCCACCAGCACCAGCACGGCGAGGACGACGGTGAGCGCCTCGGCGAGGAACAGCCCGTAGGACCACAGCACGTCGCTCATCGGTCCGCCTCCCGGGTGTCCACCGCGATCTCGGCCTCCAGCCGGGCACCGCCCTGCAGCTCCAGTTCGTCCCCGCTCCAGAACCGGCCCGGGTCGTACCAGTTGGGACGTCGGGTGGCGGGGAGCAGCCCCATGGCCTGGTAGGTGACGGCGACGATCTCCGCGCAGTAGGCCGTCTCCAGGCGGGCACGGTCGGCACCCGGGACCGGCGGCTCGCCCGGCCCTCGGCGTCCCGCCGCGGGCTGCCCGGGGTGCTCGTCCGTCGCGAGTGGCTCAGGGCACTCCTCCGCCGCGGGCTGCCCGGGGTGCTCGTCCGCAGCGGGTCGCCCCAGGAGCCCCCGGGTCCGGGCGAGCAGGGACGCACGGGACGGCCGGGGGACCCGGCCGCCGAACCAGCGTGCGGCCAGCCGGGCCGTCGAGGGGAACGGGGTGCCGTCGAGCCGGGCTATCACCCGCAGTGCGGCGTCCTCCATCTGCCGGGTCACCTCGGCGTCGAGTTGGCGCAGCCAGGCCGACTGGCCGTACCTGGTGCCCCAGACCCGGACGGCGTCCTCCAGGAGGTGCAGCTGCACCCCTCGGTGGCGGGTGCCGCTCCACACGTCGGGCAGCGACCGGCCGAGCTCCGCGTGCCACATCAGCGGCGGGAGATCGTCGAGGGCGACGGCCATGCCGACGTGGTTGACCGGGCTGTTCGTGGTGAGCTGGATCGCCCGGTCGGCGACGCTGTGACCGCGGAACAGCCACACGTCCCCGGTCCGGGTGAGGTCGACAGCTCGCGCAAGGTCCGTTCTGCTGCCCGACATCCCCGTAGCCTAGAGCGATGCGGTGGTGGAAGGTGATCGGTCTCGCGGGTCTCGCCGGGGTAGCCGCGACCGGAGTCGTCGTGGTGAGGGCGGAGCGGCGCCGCCGTTCCTACACCCCGGAGGAGGTCCGGTCCCGGCTGCACGCCCGGCTGGCCGAGGCGGGGTAGGCACCGGTGCGTCCCGAGGGTGTTTAGTAACTGAAAGTAGTCTAGTGTCACCTCTTGGGTTACAGGTTGGCGAGACCCTGGGAGAGCTGCCGTCGCAGCGTTACCGTGAGCCACGGTCAGATCCGGCGGAGGACGTGTCCCCGCCGCTCCGGTGACCAGGAGGGTGTCGCACATGGACCACCGACCGGCGGAGGAGCACACCGTCGCGGGCAGCGGGAGCACCGGCACGTCCGTGGCCGTGGAGGCGGCCGAGTCCCGGCCCGAGGCGGTCCCGGCCGAGCTGACAGCCCTCCACGACGCGGTCGAGCGGCTCCGGGCCGAGATCGCGGGGGTGTCGCTGCCGTTCGCCGTCCCCGGGGTCGAGGAGGCCCGGCAGGAACGCGAGACCGTGCTCCATGGACTCGACGGCTACGCGCTGCCCCGGCTGCGGGGGATGGACGCCCCGCTGCTCGTGGTCGTGGGCGGGACGACCGGCGCCGGCAAGTCGACCCTCACCAACTCGCTCATCGGGGTGGCCGCCAGCCCGGCCGGGGTGCTCCGGCCGACCACCCGGTCCCCGGTGCTGGTGCACAACCCCCAGGACGCCGGGGCGTTCCTGTCCCGCCGGATCCTGCCCGGCCTGATCAGAACCTCCGTGAGCGGGGTGGAGAGCCTCGAGCCGGACGGCGTCCGCCCCGCCGTCGGCACCTCCTCGCTCCGGCTGCTCCCGCACGAGGCCGTCATCCCCGGAATGGCGATCATCGACTCGCCCGACCTCGACTCCCTCGTCGACGCCAACCGGAAGCTGGCCCGCCAGCTCTTCGGCGTGGCCGACCTGTGGTTGTTCGTCACCACCGGGACGGACTACGCCGACGCCGTGCCGTGGGAGCTGCTCACCGAGGCCGTCGACCGCAGGCTGTCGGTCGCCGTCGTCCTCGACCGGATGCGGTCCTCGGAGATGGCCGCCGTCCGCCGGCACTTCGCGACCATGCTCAGGGACCGCGGGCTCGCCTCGGCGCCGGTGATCACCATCCCGGAGACGACGCTCGTCGACGGGCTGCTGCCGCCCAGCGTCATCGCCCCGCTGCGCGGCTGGCTGATCCAACAGGTGAACGACGCCAGGACCCGGGCGGGGCACGTGAGCCGCGCGGTCGAGGGGATGCTCGAGCAGTCGCTGCTGAAGGTGCCGGCCCTGGTCGCCGCACTGGAGGACCAGGCGGCCGCGGACCGGCGGCTGCGCGCCGACCTGGACGCCGCGTTCCTCCGCGCCCGCGACGAGGTGGTCACCCGGGTCGGTGACGGGGCGCTGCTCGCCGAGCCGGTGCAGGCGGCATGGCGCCGGATCGCCGAGGCCCCCGAGGCCGACGTCGGCACGGGTCGGCTGCGCCGCGCGGTGAGCGGGGTGCTCCGCGGCGCGATCGCCAGGGCCGAGACGGCGGTGCAGACCCTGGTCGAGGCCGTCGACGCGCTCGTCCACCGGGAGCTCGGCACCGCCCTGCACCGGGTCGCCGACTGCTGGCGGGAGGACCCGGCGACGGAGTCCCTCGGTGACGCGCCGGAGCTCACCCGGATCCCCGACGACCTGTCCCGCCGGGTCTCCGACGCCGTGCAGCAGTGGTACGCCGGGGTCCACGAGGGCACGCGGTCCCGGAGCGGTCAGCCGAGGGACGAGAGCGGGATCGACCCGGCGGGGGCAGCGCTCACCGTCCTCGCCGTCGGCGCGGACGCCTCGTGGATCGGTCCGGTGGCCCGGGCCGTGATCGAGGGCGAGGGGCCCCTGCCCGACCTCCCGCTCCGGGTGCACACCGCGCGCGAGGATCTCCGACGCCGGCTGGCCGACCTCGTGGTGAGCGAGTACGTGCGGCTGCGGTCGATGCTCGACGACACCGGGCTGTGGGACGACCGGGGCCCCGAGCTGCGGGGCGCTGCCGGCGACGTCCACGATGCCCTGACCGCGTACCGGGAGATCGCAGAGGACGACTGACCGCCCACCCCTTCCCCCGGCCCGCCCACCATCCTTCCCCGGCCCGCCCACTCCCTCCGCCGACCGGTGGCCAAGTGGGGTTATTTCTCGGATTTGACCCCACTTGGCCACCGGTCGGCGGGCGCGTCAGGAGCGGGTGATCACCTCGTCGTCGGCGAGGGCCTCGGTCCGCTGCTCGATCGTCCTGCGCAGGGCGTCGGTGTCCGAGGTGACCGCGGTGGTGTCGGCCCCGGAGGTGGCGGCCAGCGCGGTGGACAGCGTGTCCAGCAGGCGGAGCGCCGTCCCGTCCGCGTAGAGCGTCGCGTAGAGCTCCCGATAGGCGGACTCGTAGTCGTCGGTGAAGGCGTCCGTGGCGAGGAAGCGTTCCTTGAGTCGGTTGCCGCCCATGCCTCCGGGACCGCCGCGCGCACCCGGCGCCCCGTCGAACCCCTCCGGTGGCGTGAACCCCTCGGGCGGAGTGAACCCCTCGGGCGGAGTGAACCCCTCCGGCGGAGTGAACCCCTCCGGCGGAGTGAACCCCTCCGGCGGGGTCGGCGCCTCGCCCTGATCCGCCCCGGGACCGGCCCCCCACCCGGCACCACGGCCGGGACCGCCCATGCTCAGCGTGTCGTGCGGGCCGAGGGTCGCGTCCCCGCTGAAGGCGAGGTTGAGGTCCCAGGTCAGCACCCGCGTCCTGCGGGTGGTCAGGTCGTACCAGAGGTAGTAGTTCTTGCCGGGGCCCGCCATGTCGTCCGCGTTGAGCAGCAGGTTCTGCAGTGCCGCGTACCTGGCCACGGCGGAGACGTCGACCCGGTCGGCCAGGTGGTCGGCGAACTCCGTGTCGGAGGATCTGTCGACCCAGCGGACGAGGTCGATGACCGGCTGCAGGTCCTGGCTCCCCCTGCGGGTGATCTGACGGAAGTCCTCGGTGTACTCGGTCGGGTCCTCCCCCTGGTAGGAGAAGCTCCCGGTGCTCAGCGCCTTGTAGAGGACCCCGGGCGACCCCAGGCTCTCGGCGTACTCCTCGTCGGGGACGGCGACCAGGAGCCGTGCGGCGGCCGGCCGGTCGTTGACCCTGAACGACGCGAAGGAGAACTCCTCGGCCGGCTCGCCGGCCCGGGCCACGAGGGCGAGGGCGAGGGCCTCGGTGAGCGCCGTCGACCTGCCCATCCCGGCCGGGCGGACGGCGACGTCCCGGTGCCCCTGGTACCGGCGGCCCTCGACGAAGGCGTCGAACCGGATCAGCCAGGGCAGCGACTCCGGGGCGTCGGTCGAGTAGCTGGCGCCCTGCCTGCCGGGTGCGTTGCCGCCCTGCCCACCCTGTCCGCCGGGTGCGTTGGCGCCCTGCTCACCCTGTCCGCCGGGTGCGTTGCCGCCCTGCCTGCCGGGTGCGTTCCCGTTCCCGCGGCGCAGGGTCATCAGGGTGGAGTTCCCCTTGAGCCGGATCCCGACGTCGCGGATCAGCGTCCCGTCGACGGTGAGGTCGGCGTGGACGTACTCCTTCTCGCCATCGGCGGTGAAGGTCGCGAGCATCCGCCGGTAGTCCGCGTCGGCGAAGGTCACCCGGACGTCGTGGCCGACGGTGCTGTCGAAGAGGTCCCTCGTCCCGGCCACGTCGGTGGTCACAGTCGTCGCGGTGACCAGCTCGGAGCTGGTGACCAGCGGCCGGACCCGGCCGTCGCCGAGGAGGCCGCCGACGACGGCGAGGAACGCGCAGCCCACGGCGATCAGCCGCCAGTTCTGCCGCAGCCGCACCGGGACCCGGCGTCGCAGCCGCACCGGGAGCGGCGGACGGGGCATGCCGGACGAGGTCACCGGATCACAGGTCCGTCTGGTCGTAGCCGGTGAGCAGGGTGACCCGCTGCCCCGCCGTCCGCTCCCGCAACGCGGCGACGAGCGTCCCCGGCTCGCAGCCCTTCTTCAGCCGCACCGTGTACATGAGTTCGGTGAGCGCCCCGCCCCGGATCGTCTCCATGCTCACCAGCTCGAACTCGTCGGTGTGCCGGACCAGGACGTCGACGATCCCCGGGGTGTAGTCGTCGTCCGGGGGCACCTGGACCTTGACCACCTGGCGCTGCACGGTGAGGGCGAACCAGTTGAAGCGACGCATGCCCACGACGACGAGGCAGATGCTGACCGCCGCGACGGCCGCGAGGGTGTAGAAGCGGGTGCCGCAGGCCATGCCGACCCCCATCACCAGGAAGATGAAGCCGACGTCCCGGGTCTCCTTCACCGCGTTCCGGAACCGGACCACGGACAGCGCGCCGACCAGGGCGAAGGCCCTGGCGATGTTGGAGCCGACCACGAGCATGATCAAGGAGATGATCATGCCGAGGATCACCAGCGTCTGCACGTAGGACTGGCTGTAGGAGACGTTGCGATGGGTGGCCCGGTACACCCACCCGATGAGCGCGCTGAGCACGAAGGACAGCGTCAGTGCGATGGCGACATCGCCGGTGCTGAAGGTTCCGGACAGATCCTGGGCGTTCAGCGGCACGAGAGCTCCTCTTCCGTCACCGGATGCGGGGTCGGTTGATCGTCGGGGCAGGCGTCGGCCGGCAGGTGGAAACGCGAGCGCGGGGCACGGCCGAAGACCTCGACGCTCTGGCAGTACTTCGACAGCCGGACCACCGAGAGGTTCAGGCTCGCGGTGAGATCGGTCAGCCAGTAGGGGACCCGTTCGTCGGCCTTGATCTCGACGACCGCGCGGGTCGGCGGGACGAGGAACCGGTTCTCGCCGACGGACCCGAACCGCAGGTCCCGGTCCCGGCCGCGGACCCGCTGGTCGATGGTGACCCGGAGCCCGAGCTCGGCGTCCCTGCCGACGTAGGGGCTGCGCAGGTAGCCGGTCATCGTGGTGGGCCGCAGGTCGAGCCCGCACACCAGGCCGAGGACCTCCTCGGCGAGCGCGCGGTCGGGCTCCGGGCAGTCGACCGGCTGTCGCTGGTCGCACAGCCGGAGCGCCTCCCGGTAGGGCAGGCGGAGCCGGCGCTTCTGGGTCACCCGGTTCACCCGCTGCTTGATCTCGACGTGGACGGGCTCCTCGTCGTCGGTGAGCCGGTCGGTGCCGTAGCGCCGGATCCGCAGCTTCCGTCGGAACCGGAGGCCCTCGATCTTCTCCCAGTAGAAGCGCAGGTCGGCGGTGTCGTAGTAGACGCTCCACACCCCGTACCCCGCCGCGTGGCTGTCCAGGTCGGGGTGGGGGTGCGGGGCTGCACCGGCATGGACGTCGGGGTCCAGCCGGCGCTCCAGTTCGGCCCGGAGCGCCGGGAGCTCCGCGACGTCGACCAGGTACTTGATCTCGTAGCGGTTGAAGGCGTGCAGCGGGGTCGGCGCCCGCAGCGCGCTCCCCGCGTTCCCGTCGCCGAACGTGCCGGGCATGAGCCTCCTTCGGATCCCCGGCGGACCGCCGGTGAACGGTTGGTTCCCGCCCAGTGAAGGGGGCGACTCTGGGAGCCGGCTGGGAAGGGGGCGTGGCCGACCTTAGTGGCAGCGGGCTCCCGCACCCGTTCACGTCTCTCGTACCGTTGCCGGGTGTCGACCATGTCGGATGCCGGATGCTGACCACGTTGGCGGTCGAGAACTACCGGTCCCTGCGCCGGCTGGTGATCCCGTTGCGCCGGCTCACCGTGATCACCGGGGCCAACGGCAGCGGCAAGTCCAACGCGTACCGGGCGCTGCGGCTGCTGGCCGAGTGCGCCCGCAACGGCGCCGTCGCGGCCCTCGCCCGCGAGGGAGGGCTGGCGTCGACGCTGTGGGCCGGTCCGCCCCTCGGCCGGGGCTCGGCCGGTGCCCGCCGGGCACCGGTCGGCCTGCGCCTCGGCTTCGCCGGGACCGACGTCGGGTACGCCGTCGACCTCGGCCTGCCGGTGTCACGGCAGACGGCGTTCGACCTCGACCCGGAGATCAAGCGCGAGTGCGTGTGGGCCGGGCCGATGCTGCGCCCCGCGACGCTGCTGGCCGATCGCCGCAACGGCGCGGTGCGGATCCGGGACGCCTCCGGCGGCTGGACCGACGCCGGGTACGGGCTGCCTGCGGTGGACAGCATGCTCAGCGAGCTCGCCGACCCACTGCGGGCTCCCGAGGTGATGGCGCTCCGCGAGCGGATCAGGTCGTGGCGGTTCTACGACCACTTCCGCACCGACGCCGGAGCCCCGGCCCGCACCGCCTGGGTGGGGACCTTCACCCCGGTCCTCGGCCACGACGGCGCCGACCTGGCGGCGGCCCTGCAGACCGTCCGTGAGGCCGGTGATCCCCTGCTGCTGGACGAGGCCGTCGAGGCCGCCTTCCCCGGCAGCACCCTGGAGGTCGTCGCCCAGGGCGGCCGGTTCGACCTCGCGTTCCACCAGCGCGGGCTGCTCCGCCCGCTGAGCGTGGCGGAGCTGTCCGACGGGACCCTGCGCTACCTGCTGTGGATCGCCGCGCTGCTGAGCCCGCGACCGCCGGAGCTGCTGGTGCTCAACGAGCCGGAGACCAGCCTGCACCCGGAGCTGCTGCCCGCCCTGGCCCGGTTGGTCGCCGACGCGTCAGGGCGCACCCAGGTCCTGGTGGTGTCCCACTCCGCTGCTCTGGTCGAGGCCGTGGTCACCGGGGTCTCCGCCGGCGAGCACTGCCAGGTCCTGGAGTTGGTCAAGGAGGCGGGGCAGACCCTGGTCGCGGGCCAGGAACGGTTCGACCAGCCGCCGTGGCAGTGGCCGGCCAGGTGACCGGCGGCCCGCTGTCCCGGCCCGGCCGCCCACTGTCCCGGCCCGGTGGCCCGCCGCTCTGTCGTGACTCTGCCGTGCTCAGGCCGTCCGCTCCGGCGCGCGCCAGACCAGGGTGTGCATGAGGTCGTCGTCGTCCCTCGCGACGCAGTTGTTGTGCCGCGGCCGCGAGGTGCGGCCCCAGGCGTCGTCGCCGAACCAGGCGGGCAGTCCGAAGGGCAGGTCCCGGCGCGGAACCGGCGCGTAGTCCTGCTCCCGGAACCGGGTGACGTAGGTGTCCCCTGCGGCGTCCCCGTCCCCGTCCGGGTCGGGGGTGACGATGTCGCGCAGCAGCGCCACGGTCTCCCGCCACCGGTCCAGCAGTCTCCTGGCGTCCCGGCTGGACGGGTGGGGCACCTCGAACACCGGGACGTCCGGCCGGTCGGTCCACAGCCGGACCGCCGTCCTCGCCTGGGCGCCGAAGGCGACGATCGCCTGCAGGCCGGGTCCGCTGACGGCGTCGAGCAGCTCGTTGCGCCAATGCAGGTGCTCCGGCTCGGACAGCAGCGCGGTGGCCCGGGAGGCCCGGGACGGCAGCAGCGCGTAGGCGAAGGCGTTGACCAGCACGTAGCTCCGGGTCAGGCCGACCTTGTGCAGGAACCCCTGCACCCGCTGCCCGGCGTCGCCGACCAGGGTCCTGCAGGCGATCCGCTCCGTCGGGCCGGGGTCCGAGGCGACGCCCAGCAGCCGGGCCGACCCGTCCAGCCGGCCCCGGTAGAAGACCGGGCCCCAGTCGTACCAGAACAGCTCGCGGTGGGCCGCGTAGCTCGGCAGCGCCGCGAAGTGCTCGGCGAGCCGGTCCGGCGGGCCGGGATCGAAGTCGGCCATGACGTCTCCTCCTCGGGGTACAGCACCTACGCTCTGTGGTGATCGGCTGGTGGTCGGCTGGTGGTCGCGGCGGGAGGCCGGAGATGCTGGTTCTACGGGGAACGGTCGTCACCATGCGTCCCGGCGAGGTCGTCGAACGGGGAGCGGTGTACCTCGACGACGACGGGCTCATCGCCGCGATCACCCCCCTGGACGCCGTCCCGCCCGGGTTCGAGGACGCCCGGCGGGTCACCGCCGGTGGGATCATCTACCCCGGGCTCATCGACCTGCACAACCACCTGCTCTACAACAGCCTCCCGCTGTGGCGCGAGCCGAACCGCGCCGTTCCCTGGGACTCGCACAACCAGTGGACCCGGGCACCCAGCTACCGGAGCCGGGTCAGCGCGCCGGCCAACCTGCTCGGCGCCGCGGCGGGCCGGGCCCTGCTCCGCTACGTGGAGACCAGAGCCGTCGTCGGCGGGACGACGTCCGTGCAGGGCAACCCCAAGGGGTCGGTGCCCCCGGACGGTGAGCTGGTGCGCAACGTGGACTCCGAGCGGTTCGGCACCACGAAGGACTTCATCCGGGTGCGGACCCTGGTCGTGGACGACGCGGCGGACCTGGAGCCCTACCTGGTCTCCGTCGGCCAGGGCCGCGGGCTGGTCTACCACGTCGCCGAGGGCACCCGACCAGCCCTCCGGGAGGAGTTCGCCCTGCTCGTCGAGGTGGGGCTGGTCCGCCGTGAGCTCGTCGCCATCCACGGGACGGCGCTCGGCGCCGCCGACCTGGGCCGGATCGCCGAGGGCGGGGCCAGCCTGGTCTGGTCGCCGTTCTCCAACCTCTGGCTGTACGGGGCGACCGCCGACGTCGCGGCGGCGAAGGCCGCCGGGGTGAACCTCTGCCTCGGCTCGGACTGGGGGCCGTCGGGGACCCGCAGCGTGCTCTGGGAGGTCAAGGTCGCTGACCTGTGGAACCGGGCCCAGCCCAGCCCGGTGTTCACCGACGAGGAGCTGGTCCGGCTGGTCACCGCGAACCCGGGTGCCGCCCTCACCGGGTTGTGGCCGCACCCGGTCGGGTGCCTGGAAAAGGGGGCGCTCGGCGATCTCGTCGTGCTGGCCCGTCGTCACGCCGACCCGTACCGCAACCTCGTCGAGGCGCGGGAGACCGACGTCCGGCTCGTGGTCGTCGGGGGCAGGGCCCGGTACGGCCTGCCGAGCCTGATGACGGCGGCGGGGGCGACGACCGCGAGCAGGATCCGTCTCGGCAGGCTCAGCCGGGCGGTCGACTACGGCGACCCCGGGATCACCTGGGCCGGGGTGCGCGCCGAACTGGAGGAGGTCAGGGCCGACCCCGGGACGGCGGCCACCAGGGCCGTCGACGCGCTCGCCGCGTTCGTGGAGGCCGGGCCGGCCACCAGGGGGGCGCCCTTCGTGCTGCTGCCCGACATGCCGGACCCCGACGAGTCGCTGGCCGACGCCGGGCCGACCTCGGCAGCCCTCGCGGTGCCCGTCCCTCCGCTCCAGCCGCTGCTGACCGACGCGGCCTGGCTGGCCGAGGTGGCGGACAACCCCTTCCACGGCGGGCTGCTGACCGGGCTGAGCGGGTACCGGTGAGCCCGGCCGCCCGGTCCCGGCCGCCCGGCGTCACCCTCGCGGAGTTCCGTTCCGGGGCCGCCGCCTCCCGGATCGAGAACCGGACCGCGCTGGTCGCCGCGGCCGAGGAGCTGCTGTCCGGGGCCTACGTCCACCTGCGCCAGAAGCAGGCCCGCTACGGCGTCGACCCGGTCCGGCAGCTGCGGATGCTGCGGACCCGCGCCGCAGGGATGACTGACGAGGCGTTCCGGCGCGAGCTCACCGCGGTGTTCTCCGGGCTGCGGGACCGCCACACCGGGTACCTCGCCCCGACGCCCTTCGCCGGCACGACCGCCGTGCTGCCCTTCCTCGTCGAGGCCTACCGCACCGGGGGCGGGGCGTGGCGGCACGTGGTGTCGAAGGTGAGCGCCTGGTGTCCGGCCGCGGAGGGGTTCGTCCCGGGGGCCGAGGTCACCCACTGGAACGGGGTGCCGATCCAGCGGGCCGTCGAGCGGCTCGCGGCGGCGCAGCGCGGGGCGACCGACGACGCGCGGACGGCGCGTGGCCTGGCCGCCCTGGTCTCCCGCTCGCTGGAGCACAGCGCCTTCCCGGACGAGGAGTGGGTCACCGTCAGCTACCGCGGCCCGGGGGGACGGCGTTCGGCCACGTTCAACTGGCGGGTGATCCCGACCCCGCCGGCCCGGCCGGACGGTGACAGGCAGGACGGTGACGGGCAGGACGGCGCGGCAGCGGCCGACCCGGGCCTCGTCCTCGCCGAGGACCCCGGGGGGCAGGCGGTCCAGGCGGCCCGCCGCGAGCTCTACGCGCCCGGCGCCGCCCCGGCCGGGTGGCTGCCGACGTCCCGGCCCGCGGTCCTCTCGGCCCGCCCGCTCGACCGCAGGACCGGCTACCTGCGGATCTGGTCCTTCGCCGACGCCGACGCCCTGGCGGTGCGGGACGAGGCGTGCCGGCTGGTGGCGGCGCTGCCCCCTGGCGGCCTCGTCGTCGACGTCCGGGGCAACCCGGGTGGCCACCTGCCGACCGCCGAGCGGCTGCTCCAGGTGCTCACCCGCCGTCCGGTGATCCCGGCCGGCTTCTCGCCGGCGAGCACCGAGCTCACCCTCGCCATGAGCCGGGAGGAGTCCTCGGAGCTGCGCCGCTGGAAGCCGTCGCTGGCCGCCGCGGTCGGCACCGGGGAGGCCTACGCCCAGGCGCTGCCGCTGACACCGGTCGCCGAGGCCAACGACCTGGACGAGGAGCTGCGGTACCGGGGACCGGTGGTGCTCGTCGTCGACGCGCTGACCTACAGCGCCGCCGACGTCTTCGCGGCCGGGTTCCAGGACAACGGCCTCGGTCCGGTGCTCGGGACCGGTCGGACCACCGGCGCGGGCGGAGCCAACGTGTGGACGGCGGACCAGGTGCTCCAGCGGGCGGGGGAGGAGCACCTGCGGTCCGGGGTCCCGGCGGGATCGGGGACCTTCACCCTCGCCTTCCGTCGGGCGACCCGGGGCGGGGAGAACGCCGGCCTGCCGCTGGAGGACGTCGGGGTCACCGCCGACGAGGTGCACTGGCCGACCCGGGCGGACCTCACCGCGGGCAACCGGGACCTGCTGCGTGCCGCGGTGAGGCTGCTGCGTGCCGGTTCCGGCGGTCCCGATCGCTGATCGGGGTGTCCCCGACGGCGGTGATCGGGCACGCCGGCGGTCATGACGAGCGTTCCCCCTGCCTGGTACCCGGACCCGACCGACCCGTCGACCCAACGGTGGTGGGACGGCGCCCGGTGGACCGCTCAGACCCGGCCGACCCCCACGGCGTCGGCCCTGCCCACCTACCCCGGCTCGGCCACCCCCGCGGGTGCACCGGGCCTCGCGGCCCCCGGCCAGGCCGGCGCACCCCTCTACCCCGGGTACCCGAGGGCCTGCCGAGCTGGGGGCAGGCGGTCAAGCGCTGGGTCACCGAGCGGGTGGCCGCGGCTCTCGTCGGCCTCTACCTCTACCTCGACCTGCTCTGGTCGCTGTGGGACACCCGGCGCCAGGCCCTGCACGACAAGTGGCCGGGCACCGTGGTGGTCAGGACTCGCTGACCGGCCGGCAGACGACGACCGGGATCTCGCGCGCGGTCCGCTCCTGGTAGCGCCGGTAGCCGTCGAACGTCGCGACGGCGACCGGCCACCAGGCGGCCCGTTCCACCGGGTCGGCGGGCCGGGCGTGCATCCGGGTGCTGCGCCTGCCCCGACGGAGCACCACCTCGGGGTCCGCGAGGA
Source organism: Actinomycetales bacterium (assembly GCA_012719445.1). Classification (GTDB taxonomy): domain Bacteria; phylum Actinomycetota; class Actinomycetes; order Actinomycetales; family Kineosporiaceae; genus JAAYAH01. The sequence goes on from JAAYAH010000049.1 coordinate 42,746, forward strand.
CGTTGAGGTACCAGTCCGGGTGCCGTTCCGAGCCGCCGGCCGAGGCGACCAGCAGGACGCCGTCCTCGTGCGGGATGCCGAGGAGTGGCACCGTGCGCCGGGCACCGGTGCGGCGGCCGGTGGTGGTGAGGAGCACCTGCTCCAGGTGCCCGATCCGGGTGCCGAGCCGACCGCCGCTGACCTGGTAGAGCCCGGTGTGGAACCTGCTGAGCACCCGGAGCAGGGTGCGACGTGCGCTCATGCCGGGCACGGTAGCCGGGCCGGTGTCAGGGTGCCCTCCGGTCGGCGGAGTGCCTGTTAGCCTGGCGGCGATGACACGGATGCTGGGGGCGTTCCTGCGCCCCTACCGGGGGCGGGTCGGTATCGCCGTCCTCCTGCTGTTGGCCCAGGCGATCGGGAACCTGTACCTCCCGAGCCTCAACGCCGACATCATCAACGACGGGGTGATCACCGGGGACACCGGCTACATCCTGCGGGTCGGCGGCGTCATGCTGCTGGTGACCGTCCTGCTGGGGGTGTTCGCCGTCGGTGCCGTGTACCTCGCGGCGCAGGTGGCCATGGGCGTCGGCCGCGACCTCCGGCGGGCCCTGTTCCGGACGGTCCAGGACTTCTCCTCCGGCGAGATGGGCCGGTTCGGCGCTCCCTCGCTGATCACGCGGACGACGAACGACGTCCAACAGGTGCAGATGTTCGTGCTCATGGGGCTGACCATGATGGTGCTCGCCCCGATCACGGGTGTCGGCGGCGTCATCATGGCGCTGCGCGAGAACCTGCGGCTGTCGGCGCTGCTCGTCGTCGTGCTGCCGCTGCTCGCCCTCGTCGTCGGGGCCATCGTGCGCAGTGCCGTCCCCCAGTTCCGGGCCATGCAGCGCAAGCTCGACGCGATCAACCGGGTGATGCGGGAGAACCTCACCGGCATCCGGGTGATCAGGGCCTTCGTCCGCACCGCGCACGAGGAGCGACGGTTCGGCGAGGCCAACGCCGACCTCACCCGCACAGCCCTGACGGTCGGCCGGCTGTTCGCCCTGGCCTTCCCCTCGATCATGCTGATCATGAACCTGACCACCGTCGCGGTGGTGTGGTTCGGCGGTCACCTCGTGGACGACGGCACCATGCCGATCGGGGACCTCACCGCGTTCCTGTCCTACGTCATGCAGATCCTGTTCTCGGTGATGATGGCCGTCTTCATGGTCGTCATGGTGCCGCGGGCGGCCGCCTCGGCCGAGCGGGTCCAGGAGGTCCTCGCCACCGAGCCGGCCATCCGCGACGCCCCGCGGTCGGTCACCGACGACGCGGCGGCGGGGCTGGTGGAGTCCCGCGGGGTGGAGTTCCGCGGGGTGGAGTTCCGCTACCCCGGGGCCGAGGAGCCCGTGCTCAGGGACGTCTCGCTGATGATCCGGCCGGGGGAGGTCACGGCGATCGTCGGCAGCACGGGCTCGGGCAAGTCGACCCTGGTCAACCTCATCCCGCGGCTGTACGACGTCACCGCGGGCCGACTGCTCGTCGACGGCGTGGACGTCCGGGACCTGTCCCGGGACCGGCTCTGGAGCGGGATCGGCCTGGTCCCGCAGCGGGCGTTCCTGTTCAGCGGGACCGTCGCGAGCAACGTGCGCCTCGGCGACGAGGACGCGACGGACGACGAGGTCCGGCACGCCCTCGAGGTCGCCCAGGCCGCGGCCTTCGTCGACGCACTCCCCGAGGGGATCGAGGCCCCGGTCGAGCAGGGCGGGGTCAACCTCTCCGGAGGGCAGCGCCAGCGGCTGGCCATCGCCAGGGCCCTGGTCCGGCGTCCGGGGATCTGCATCTTCGACGACAGCTTCTCGGCGCTCGACTACGCGACCGACGCCCGGCTGCGGGCCGCGCTGCGCACCGAGACCGCGGAGGCCACCGTGATCATCGTGGCGCAGCGGGTGAGCACGGTGCTGCACGCCGATCGGATCGTCGTCCTGGACGGCGGGACCGTCGTGGGGACCGGCACCCACGAGGAGCTCATGCGGACCTGCGAGACCTATCGCGAGATCGTGTACTCCCAGCTCACCGAGGACGATGTGGCGTGAGCAGATCGAGCGCCCCGCGGCGGGCACCGGGTCCCGCGGCGCGGCCGGGGGGACCGCCGGGATCGGGCACGCACGGCATGGGCATGCCGGTGGCGAAGGCCAAGGACTTCCGCACCTCGCTACGTCGCCTGCTGGGTCGGCTCCGTCCGCACCGGCTGGCGATCCTCTTCGTCGTCCTGCTCGCGGTGGTCGGCGTCGCGCTGACCATCGCCGGTCCGAAGCTGCTCGGCAACGCGACCCAGCGGGTGTTCGAGGGCGTGGTCTCCCGGGAGCTCCCCGCCGGGGTCACCAAGGAGCAGGCGGTCGCGGCGCTGCGGGCCCAGGGCGAGGGACGGCGGGCCGACATGCTCGCGAGCATGCAGCTCACCCCGGGGCACGGCGTCGACTTCACCGCCCTCGGCCGGCTGCTGCTGCTCGTCGTCGGGGTCTACCTGCTCAGTGCGGTGTTCTCCTGGATCTCCGGCTACCTCATGGCGGGGGTCACCCAGCGCATGGTCTACACGCTGCGCGAGGACGTGGACACCAAGCTGGGCCGGTTGCCGCTGAGCTACTTCGACACCCACGCCCGCGGTGACCTGCTGAGCCGGGTCACCAACGACATCGACAACATCGCGATGACCCTGCAGCAGACCCTCACTCAGATGATCACTTCGTTGCTCATGGTGGTCGGGGTGCTCGCCATGATGGTCTGGATCAGTCCGCTGCTCGCCCTCGTCGCCCTGGTCACCGTCCCGCTGTCGATCCTGGTGACGGTCCGGATCGCCAAGCGCTCGCAGAAGCAGTTCGCGGCCCAGTGGCGGTGGACCGGCACCCTCAACGGGCACGTCGAGGAGATGTTCGCCGGGCACGATCTGGTCAAGGTCTACGGGCACACCGACCGGGCCGTCGCGGAGTTCGACGAGGCGAACGACCGGCTCTACGCCGCGAGCTTCCGGGCCCAGTTCATCTCCGGGATCATCCAGCCCGCGATGAACATCATCGGAAACCTCAACTACGTCGCGATCGCCGTCATCGGTGGATTCCGGGTCGCTTCCGGGACGATATCCCTCGGTGATGTCCAGGCATTCATTCAGTATTCCCGTCAGTTCACCATGCCGATAACACAGGTTGCGGGGATCGTGAACCTGCTGCAGTCGGGAATCGCCTCGGCCGAGCGGGTCTTCGAGGTTCTCGACGAGCCCGAGGAGATACCGGACACCACCCGGCCGCGTTCCCCCGCCGTGCCGCGCGGGCGGATCACCCTGGAGGGCGTGTCCTTCAGGTACGTCCCGGACACGCCGCTGATCGAGGATCTCGACCTCGAGGTCGAGCCGGGGCACACGGTGGCGATCGTGGGCCCGACGGGGGCAGGCAAGACCACGCTGGTCAACCTGCTCATGCGGTTCTACGAGATCGACCGGGGCCGGATCACCCTGGACGGGGTCGACATCCGGGAGATGACCAGGGACGACCTGCGGGGCACGTTCGGGATGGTGCTGCAGGACACCTGGCTGTTCGGCGGGACCATCCGGGAGAACATCGCCTACGGAGCCCCGGACGTCGGCGAGCGGAGGCTGCTGGCCGCGGCGCGGGCGGCCTACGTCGACCACTTCGTGCGCACCCTGCCCGACGGCTACGACACGGTGCTCGACGAGGAGGCGTCCAACCTGTCGGCGGGGGAGAGGCAGCTGCTGACCATCGCGCGGGCGTTCCTGGCGGATCCGGCGGTGCTCATCCTCGACGAGGCGACCAGCTCGGTCGACACCCGCACCGAGATGCTCATCCAGAAGGCGATGGCCAAGCTCCGCCAGGGCAGGACCGGCTTCGTCATCGCGCACCGGCTGTCCACCGTCCGCGACGCCGACACCATCCTGGTGATGGACGGCGGGCGGATCGTCGAGCAGGGCGCTCACCAGGCGCTGCTCGACCGCGGCGGGTTCTACCACGATCTCTACCGGAGCCAGTTCGCGGAGCCGGTCGGCGAGGGAGTCTGACCACCCTCCGCCGGGCCTGAGTTGCCAGGTCGGAGCGCCATTCCGGGAATGCGGGCCGCGGTCGTCGAGGCACATGCCACAGACGAGAGCCTTGCCCAAAGGTGTCCCCTTCGATAGGTTATGGTTCATTCTTCGCCGATTGGCGAGCTTCTGGGTCACTTGACCCAGGGGGATCCGGGGGGTGGTGGGGCTCGCCCGAACGAGTGGAACACGAGGTATATCGCGCCATGATCGAGATTATCGAGACCCCCAAGGGACCATCACTCGACGAATACGCGGCCTCCATTCACCTGGCAAATGCCGTCGACGAGCTCCGTGACACCGCGTACAGCATCGTCCCGAAATTCGCGGGGCGCACCCTGTGGATGGTGAACTCGACCGCGAAGGGCGGCGGGGTCGCCGAGATGCTCCCGCGCCAGGTCGGCATCTTCGACGAACTCGGTATCGAGACCAGATGGGCGGTCATCGGCACCCACCGCAAGGAGCTCTTCGACCTCACCAAGCGCCTGCACAACCTCCTCCACGGCGCGGGCGAGCCGGTCATGACCGACGCCGACCGGGCGCTCTACGAGCTGGTCAGCCGCGAGCTGCAGGCCGAGTTCCAGCCGATGCTCGGCCCGGACGACGTCCTGATGATCCACGATCCGCAGCCGGCCGGGATGGGCGCGCTGATCAAGCGGGAGCTCGACCTGCCCGGGGTGTGGCGGTGCCACATCGGCCTGGACGAGGACCTCCCACAGACCCGGGCCGGGTGGAACTTCCTCCGGCCGTACGTCTCCGCCTACGACCGGGCCGTCTTCACAGCCCCCGAGTACATCCCGGATTTCCTCGCCGACCGCGCGGACCTGGTGCGCCCGGCCCTCGACCCGTACAGCGCGAAGAACCGGCAGCTCCGGGTCCCCGAGGTGGTGGAGATCCTCGGCAGGTCCGGACTCATGATCCCGACCTGGCGGCTGCTCAAGCCGCCGTTCTCCCACCCGGCCGAGCGGCTCCAGGCCGACGGGACCTTCGGGCCGGCGACCGAGCCGGAGGACCTCGGCATCCTCTACCGGCCGATCGTCATGGAGGTCTCCCGGTGGGACCGGCTGAAGGGGTGGGCCCCGCTCGTGGAGGGCTTCGCCACCCTGAAGCGGAGCATCCCCTCGGTGACCGACGTGGATCACCGCAAGGTGCTCGAGGACGTCGCGCTGCTGCTCGTCGGGCCGGAGCCGGCTGCGGTCAGCGACGACCCGGAGGCCGTGGACGTCCTGAACGAGCTCACCTCCATCTACCGGTCGCTGCCCCGGGAGCTGCAGCGGGACATCGCCCTGCTGTCGCTGCCGATGACGGACTCCCGGGAGAACGCGCTGATGGTCAACGCGTTGCAGACCGCGGCCTCGGTGGTGGTGCAGAACTCGGTGCGGGAGGGCTTCGGGCTCACCGCGACGGAGCCGATGTGGAAGGGCACGCCGGTGCTGGTGAGCAGCGCCTGCGGGCTGCGGCAGCAGGTGCGGCCGGGCATCGAGGGCGAGATGATCCGGAACGCCGACGACCCGGACGAGATCGCCGCCGCGCTCGACCGTCTGCTCCGCGACCCGGACCGGCGGGCCACCATGGCCCGCAACGCCCAGCGCCGGGTGCGGGAGGAGTTCCTCGTCTTTACCCAGGTCCGCAACGATCTCCGGGTGCTGGAGCGGGCCCTCGGCTGATCTCCCGCTCCGCCGGGAGCACGCGGTCGGTGCCGGGGTTGCCGCACGGGGGTTGTCAACCCCGGGCGCCGGTCGCGCGTCCAGTCGGTACGGACCGGCGCCCCGACGGTGGAGGATGAGCCCATGCGTGACACCCGATCCCGGAGAACGGCCCTGGCCTGCGCCCCGGTCCTGCTCGCCCTGGTGACCGGCTGCGGGGGCTCCGACCCCGCCCCGTCGTCGGCGGACACGACCCCCGGTGCCGGCGGCGCCGTCGCGACGACCCCGGCCGGGGGCACCGGTGAGCCCACGGGGTCGCCGTCCGGCTCCCCGTCCCGCTCCGGGGCGCCTCCGGTCGAGGACGCCGTGCCCGGTGCCGCATCCGCGCCGACCTCGACGACGGACGTCGACGTCACCGCCGAGCCGACGGGCACCGCCGCCGTGCTCCGGGCGATCCGGGTGGGCAGGCACCCCGGCTTCGACCGGGTGGTCTGGGAGTTCGACCGGCCCTTCGGCGGCTACCACGTCGGCTACGTCGACGAGGTCCGCGAGGACCCCTCGGACCGGAAGGTGCCGTTGAGGGGCTCGGCGTTCCTCGTGCTGAGCGTCCAGGGGGCAACCCTCGACAACGTCTTCCAGGTCGACGACAGCACGGAGCGGCGCAGGTACCAGGGACAGCAGTGGCTGTCTCCCGACGTGGCCGTCGTCGAGCAGATCGGTCCGGCGGGCGACTTCGAGGCCGTGCTCAGCTACGCCCTCGGCCTGGACGGCAGGCATGCCTTCCGGGTGTCCCGGCTCACCGGCCCCGCCCGGCTGGTCGTGGACGTGGCCACCGGGTGATCGTGAGGTCGAGGGGATCGTGGAGGCGAGGGATCGTGGTGGTGAAGGTGTTGACGGCGCAGGGGCTCTCGGACCGGCGCGGAACTCGGCACGGCTCGCCGGAGTCGCAGTGACATGACGATCATCCTGGTGGCGCACGCCACGAAGAACGGCTCGACCGAGACGGTGGCGACCGCGATCGCCCAGACCCTGGACGAGCAGGGGTGTGCGGTGGACCTCCGGCCGGCGCGGGAGGTCCGCGGCCCGCTCGACCGCTGGGGTCTCGTCGTGCTCGGCGCGCCCCTCTACAGCGGGCGCTGGCACCGGGACGCGCACCGCTTCCTCCGGCGCCACCGCGACGCGCTGGGCTCGGTCCCGGTCGCTGTGTTCGGCATGGGCCCGCGCGAGGACGACGCGGAGGCGTGGCGGCGGGCCCGACGGCAGCTCGACCGGGCACTCGCCCGGCACGACCGGGTGACCCCGGTCGTGGTCACGGTGTTCGGCGGGGTGGACCCGCCGAAGCGTGCGGCGAGACTCGGCAGCGACGCCCGCGACCTGCGGGACTGGGCGGCGATCCGCGCCTGGGCGCTGGCGGTGGCCGCGTTGCCCGACCGGGGGTGAGGCCGGAGGGGCAGGATGGGGGGATGCTTGTCGTCCACGTCCACGTCCGCGTCCTCGCCGACCGCACCGAGGACTTCCTCGCCGCCTCCCTCGCCAACGCCGCCGCCTCGCTGGAGGAGCCGGGAGTGCTCCGGTTCGACGTCCTCGTCGACGAGGCCGACCCCACCCACGTCGTGCTCAACGAGGTCTACCTCGACGCCGCGGCCGCCGCGGCGCACAAGGACACCGCGCACTACGCCGTCTGGCGGGACACGGTCGCGGAGATGATGGCCGAGCCCCGGTCGGCGGAGAAGTACTCGGCCGCCTTCCCGGCCGAGCGCGAGCGCTGGGCGAGCTGAGCCCGTTGGCCGTCTCCTTCGAGTTCGCGACCGCGGGCCGGATCCTGTTCGGGGCCGGCAGGGCGGAGCAGTTGCCCGGCCTGGTCGACGGGCTGGGTACCCGGGCCCTGCTGTGCACCGGCGCCCACCCCGAGCGGCATGCGGGCCTCCTGGCCGGCCTGGCGATGCCGACCGAGGTCGTCCCGGTCCCCGGGGAGCCGACCGTCGCCGACGCCAGGGCCGCGACCGAGACCGCCCGTGCTCACGGCGCCGACCTCGTGATCGCCGTCGGCGGCGGCAGCGTCCTCGACCTGGCCAAGACCGTCGCCGCGCTGCTGGGTACCGGCTGCGACCCGCTGGACCACCTCGAGGTCCCCGGCGGGGGGCGGCCGGTGACCGCCTCGGTCCCGTGCGTCGCCGTCCCGACGACCTCGGGCACCGGGTCGGAGGTGACCGCGAACGCCGTGCTGAACTCCCCGCAGCACGGGGTGAAGGCGAGCCTGCGCGGACCGGCGATGCTGCCGCGGCTCGCCGTCGTCGACCCGCTGCTCACCCTGGGCTGCCCGCCGGAGGTCACCGCCTCCAGCGGTCTCGACGCGCTCACCCAGTGCCTCGAACCGCTCGTCTCGGTGCTGGCCACCCCGCTGACCGACGGCCTGGCCAGGGAGGGGCTGGCGCGGGCGGCCGCCGGACTGCGTCGGGCGCACCGGGACGGCTCCGACGTCGAGGCCCGCACCGACATGGCGGTGTGCAGCGTGCTCGGCGGGATCTCGCTGGCCAACGCGAAGCTCGGCGCGGTGCACGCCTTCGCCGGCGTCGTCGGCGGGCTGGTCGACGTGCCGCACGGGATGGCCTGCGCCGCGCTGCTGGCGCCCTCGGTCGAGGTGAACGTGCGCGCTCTGCGCGAGCGCGACCCCGACGGCCCGGGGCTGCGCAGGTTCACGGAGGTGGCCCGGATCCTCACCGGCCGGGGTGACGCGCGACCGGAGGACGGCGTGGCCTGGATCACCGAGACCGTCGCCCGGCTCGACGTGCCCGGGCTCGGGGCCTTCGGTCTGGCCGCCGACCGGGCCGACGAGGTGGCCGCGGCCGCGGGGCGGGCGGGGAGCATGCGGGGCAACCCGATCGTGCTGACCGCGGCCGAACTGCGCGAGGTCATCGCCTCCGCCCGCTGACCCGGGACCGTCAGCGCACCAGCCGGTCCAGGAGCCGGGCGAGCTGTCGGCGCGGGTCGTCGGTCAGACCGGCGTGGACGGGGGACGGCTGGACGACGGTGCTCCGCGGCGCGGTGAGCCAGCCGAACCGCACCCGGGGCGGCTCGCCGGCCGCCGCGCCGCCGTCCGCCGTCCCGGCGCACACCGCGCGCACGCCGTCGAGGGCCGCGGCGACCGCTCCGAGGTCGACCGCGGCGGAGAGGCAGCGCAGCCGGGACTCCTCGACGTGCACGGCGCAGTCGAGGAAGTCCTCGGTCGCGCAGTACAGCAGCACCCCGACGTTGGCGAACTCGCCGCGGTCCACCCGGGGGACGACCCGCAGCAGCGCGTACTCGTAGGGGACCCGGAGGTCCGCGCCGGTCACGCCGGCACCGCCCGCGCGCCGCCGGTGGCGACCGGCCCCCCGGCTACCGGCCGCCACGGCCGGTCGCCCTCCAGCCGCGGCAGCAGGTACTCCAGGTAGCGGTCCCGCGAGGCGGCCGCCGAGGGCTCCCGACCGGCCAGGACCGCGGCGTCGACCAGCCACTCGTCCGGGACGAGACCGAGCACGGCGGCCAGCAGTTCGGGGGTGACCCGGGCCGCGAGCCGGGTGTCGACGTCGGCGAGGGCTTCGGCGTCCAGCCCGGCGAACACCGGGGCGAGCGCGTGCCCGGAGAGGTCGTAGACCCGTCCCGACCAGGCGGCCGCCGGTGGCCAGGCGTGCTGGAAGACGAGCGCGGCGCCGTGGTCGACGGCCCACAGCTCCCGGTGCCAGACCAGGAGGTTGGGGTTGCGCCAGGTGCGGTCGACGTTGGCGGTGTAGGCGTCGAGCCAGGCGACGGCGGCGGCCTCCGCGACGGGCGGGCGCCAGCGCACCCCGTCGTAGCCGACCGCGCCGGGCAGGAAGTCCATGCCGAGGTTGAGCCCGACGCTCGCGGCGAGCAGGTCCTGGACCTCCTCGTCGGGTTCGTGCCGGGCGATCTCCTGCTCGAACGCGACCAGCACGAGCTCGGGCACCCGCAGACCGAGCGCGCGGGCCAGCTCGCCGACGACGACCTCGGCGATCAACGCGGCCGTGCCCTGACCCGCTCCCCGGAACTTGGTGACGTAGGTGCCCTCGTCGTCCGCCTCGACGATCCCCGGCAGTGAGCCGCCCTCGCGCAGGGCCGTCACGTAGCAGGTCGCCCGGACCGTTCGCAGCATGACACCGACCCTACGGCGATGAGGTGTAGGTCACGGCCACCGCCGTAACCTCGACGGCCGCGCCCCCGTCATAGGGGTGCCGGCACGGCGCGGGACCAGCCGGCCCGATCTCGTCCGCGGAGGACACCAGTGCAGACCCAGCCGTCCCCAGGGGGGCCGTCCCGCCGGGCCGTCGTCGCGGGGCTCCTCGGCGCCGCGCTGGCCGCCGGCTGCGAGGGCTCCGACGGGGGAGCGCGGGAAACCCCCTCGGCAGGCGGAGCGGCCCCGACCGGGACGGCGACCGGCTCCGTCACCACCTCCCCGGCAGCCTCCGGAGCCCCGCAGCGGCTGCGCATGGGCGTCAACTACGTGCCGTCGGAACACTGGTGGTACTCGTGGACGAACTGGCGTCCCTCGTCGCTGGCCGCGGACCTGGAGAGCATCGCGTCCCTCGGCCTCGACCACATCCGGATCATGTGCATGTGGCCCGAGTTCCAGCCGAACCAGGCCTTCGTCTCGGCGGAGCTGATCTCCCGGCTGGTGACGCTGCTCGACCTGGCGGACGACGCCGGGCTCGACGTCGAGGTCACCGTGTTCAACGGGGCGGTGAGCGGGTTCCTGTTCCTCCCGTCGTGGCTGCTCGACCGCGCCGGGGACCCCATGGTGCGCGACTTCCTCACCGACCCCGGGATCCTCGACGCCGAGCGTGCCCTGCTCACCGCCCTGGCGAAGGCGGTGGGCCGGCACCCGCGCTTCCTCGGCTTCGACCTCTCCAACGAGCTCCACTGGGCGGTGATCCCCACTCTCGGTCGGGTCCATCCGGTGGACGGGGACGCCTGGCACACCGCGATGTTCGCCCATGCCGAGCGGGTGGCTCCGGGGAAGCTGCACGTCAGCGGGATCGACCACCACCCGTGGCTATCCGGGGAGGTGTTCAGCAGGGAGGGGCTGGCGACCTCCGGCACCGCAACCGCCGTGCACACCTGGCCGGGCTGGACCGAGGTCATCCAGACCTACGGGCCGCTGTCGACGCCGTCCGTGCACTACTCCGAGTACTACGTGGAGTTCGTCAAGGCCTTCCACACCGACCCGGGGCGGAGGGTGTGGCTGGAGGAGACCGGCATCTCCCGGCAGTGGGCTCCCCTCGCCGACCACCCCGAGTGGGCGGAGCGGACCATCCGCAACGCGGCGAGCTGCGGGAACCTCCTCGGGGTGACCTGGTGGTGCTCCCACGACCTGAACCCCGACCTGACCGGGTTCGTCGCCCTGGAGTACGACCTCGGCCTGATGACCAACGACCGCAGGGTCAAGTCCCTCGGCAGGCGGGTCGCCCGGCTGGCCGGGGAGTACGCGGACACGCCGCCGCGGCCGATGGAGCGTCCGGTGGCGCTCGCCGTCCCGGACGGCACCGGGTCGGGGGCGGCCTTCCTGGAACCGTTCATGCGGCTGGTGGAGGCGGGGGTGCGGCCCGCGGTCGTGCTGGCGTCGCGGGCGACCGACGCCGAGTACCTCGCCTCGCGGGGGATCGAGCAGGTGCTGACCCTGGACGAGGTCCCGTGACCTGTGCCGGACCCGCCCGGCGCAGGGGGCCGGGCGGGTCCGGCACGGCGGGAGGAGGGCTCAGGGGACCCGGCGGGTCAGCCGGTCCCCGTCCGGTCGACCGTCAGCCCTGGGCCAGTCGGTCGATCATGAACGGGATCAGGTGCTGGACGATCCGTTCCGGGATCTGGTCGTCATGGGTGCCCTGGTAGGGGGCCTCGGTGACCGGGATGTCCGCCTCGCGCAGCAGTTCGGCGAAGTAGTGGCAGCCGGGCGGGATCCAGGTGTAGCCGTCGTTGCGCCCGTAGTCGATGCCGATGCCGCGCAGCCCGCGCAGGGCGTCGCCGTAGCGCTCGATCTTGCCGGGCAGGTCGCCGAACCCGGCGTCCCACTCCTTCCACACCGCGTCGTCGCGGACGATCTTTCCCGAGGAGTCGCGGTGGAACGGGTAGCGGAACAGGGTGTCCAGGGACGGGTCTCCGGCGTAGGCGAGCCCGTAGGCGACGGCGAACTGCGCGTTCTCGCCACCGGGGATCAGCCCGCTCAGTTCGCCCCAGCGCTGCTCGACCGCCACCGGCTCGACCTCCTCGAGCGCCGCGACGACACCCTCCACCTCGTCCCCGGCGAAGCGGGCCTCCTTCCCCTTCTCGTCGAAGAGGCCGGGGCTGAGGGCGTAGACGGCGCCGAAGACGTCCGGGCGGTGCAGGGCGAGGTTGATCGCTCCCGAGCCGCCCATGGAGTGACCGGAGATCCCGCGGGATGCGGCCTCGGGGATGGTCGGGTAGGTGGCGTCCACGTAGCCGACCAGGTCCTCCGCGATGGCGTCCGCCCAGTCGCCGGTCACGGGGGAGTTGGTGTAGAAGCTGCCGCCCGGCGCGTTGGCTCCGCCGGCGAAGACCAGGACGGGGGCCTTCGCCGCGTCCGGAGCCGACTCCGGGTTGGCCGTCAGCTCGGTGACGACCGGGTCGCGGAGGTAGTCGACGGAGCCGCCGAACCCGGCCAGCACGTAGACCGACGGCCGGCGTTCGCCGGAGTCCGCGAGTCCGGTCGGGACCAGCACCGCCGCCTCGACCATGGGCGGATCGCCGAACAGGTTGCTGGCAATCGACGGCGCGGAGACCAGGCAGTCGTACGCCTGGTACCCGGGGGCTGAGGGGGACGGCCCCTGGCAGGTGGTCGCCGGGGCGGACGCGTGGGCAGCCGACGGCGTGGTCGTCCCCGATCCGTCGCCGGAGCCCGAGCATCCGGCGAGGGCGGTGACAAGGGCGGTGGCGACGAGGACCCGCAGAGCGCTGCGCCGAGCTGTCATGACTCCTCCTCGAGATCCGGCTCTCGAATGACCGGACAACGAGGCACGGGGTTCTGCCCGCCGCTGGTGATCTTCATCACGTGCCGCACCGGTCGCTCTCGCGCCGCCCCCCCGCCGGTCACCGGGTGGCCATCCGCGGACTCGAACCGCGGGCCGTCCTGGTGGAGCTGGAGGCAGCCGGACCTCTATGGCCAGCCGCACCCTAGCGACGGCCGGGGACCCCCTCGCGGTCGAAGGTCCCGGCTGCCGCCCTGGTCGACCCGGCTGCCGCCCCGGCTCAGGCCTCCGGGTCCGTGAGCGCGGCGATGACGGCGAGCAGCGGGCCGACCTGGTGTTCCGGGACCTCGTACCGCCCCCGGTCGCACGGCCGGATCCATCCCTCGGCGAGCAGCGGGCGCAGGTGGTGGTAGAGCTGTCCGGAGCTCCCGACCCCGGGCAGGCAGGCGAGAGCGGCGACGCTGCGGGCGCCCCGCAGCACCTCGCGCAGCAGCCGGAGCCGGACCGGGTGGGCCAGCGCGGCGGCCCGGTCCGCCACGACGGCCCAGTCCAGGTCGAGCAGGGTGGTGGCGGGCTGCTCCCGCTCCCAGGAGACGCGCCCTCCGCGGGGCAGCCGCACCCCGCTGACCAGGAGGACGCCTCCCGGCCTGCCGTGACGACGGCGCAGGTCAGCCGGGGTGACCGGCGGCGGGTCCCTCGGCTCGTCGGGCGGGTCGGCTGCCCCGACGCCGGGCGCGGGCTCGTCAGGGCAGGGACCGGCGCGGACGGCGTCCGGGTCGCGGGCGCCGAGGGCGGTCTCGACGGCGGAGAGGCGGGCCTCGAGCTCGGTGAGGCGTCGCTGGACCGCCTCGTCCGGCTCCTGTCTCGCAGAGCGTCCCTTGGGCACGATCCGACGTTACGGAATTACGAACTTCTTGATAAGTGACGCGGCCCGCAGGATGAACAGCTGGTTAACGAATCTCGAACTGGGCCCCTCCCGCTGACATGCTGACCGCGGTCGCCCTCGGAGGGTGGACCCGATCTTGGAGGATCCGTGGACCTGCTGTTCCTGAGCGTCGTCGCGCTCGCGGGGCTGGCGCTGCTCTTCGACTTCACCAACGGGTTCATGGACGCGGCCAACTCGATCGCGACCGTCGTCGCGACCCGGGTGATGTCGGTGCGCGTGGCCGTCTGGTTCAGTGCGACATTCAACTTCCTGGCCTACTTCTTCGTCGGCACGGCGGTCGCCAACACCGTCGCGAAGACGGTCGAGTCCGGCGAGGCCGGGGTCGCCGTGGTCTTCGGCGCCCTGGTGGCGGCCATCGGCTGGAACTTCCTCGCCTGGCACCGCGGCATCCCGTCCTCCTCCAGCCACGCCATCATCGGCGGGCTCATCGGGGCGGGGGTGGCCGCAGGCGGCCTCGGCGCCGTGAACTGGCACAACGCCGGGATGACGGTCGCAGCGATCTTCGTCTCGCCGATGGTCGCCTTCGCCATCGCCGCCCTCGCCACCGGGCTGGTGAGCATCCTCCAGCGCCTCACCGGGTGGGGGGACGACGCAAAGCCGTTCCGCGGGATGCAGGTCGTCTCGGCGGCCGCCGTCTCCTTCGGGCACGGTGCCAACGACGCGCAGAAGACCATGGGCATCATCGCCGCGCTGTTCGTCGCGGCCGGGTACGTCGACGTCCCGCAGGGGTCCGACGCCCTGCCGGTGCCGTGGTGGGTGGCCATCGCCGCCTACGCGGCCATCGCCCTCGGCACCGTCTGGGGCGGGTGGCGCATCATCCGCACCATGGGACTCCGGCTGACCAGCCTGAACGCCCGCACCGGCGTCGCGGCCAACATCGGCGCCACCACCGCGATCTTCGGGGCGACGGCCCTCGGGGTCCCCATCTCCACGACCCACGCCGCCGCCTCGTCGGTGGTCGGTGCCGGGACGGCGGGTCGGAGGGGGACCAACTGGCGGTGCGTCGGCGAGATGGCGATCGCCTGGGTGGTCACCATCCCGGCGACCTGCACCGTGGGGTTCGTCCTGTACCACCTGTCCCAGCTCGGCCCGATCCTGACCTGGCTGACCCTCGGACCGTTGCTCGTCGGTCTCTCGGCGGCGATCCTCTGGGCCATCACCCACGCCGTGGGCGCCCAGGAGATCGAGGCCGAGGTGAGCGCGGCCGCCGACGCGTCCGTTCCGGGGATCGCGTGCCTCCCGGTCGGGGCGGAGCTCGCCACGGGGCTGGTCGGCCCGCTCGGTCCTGGCTCGCTGGGGCCGGAGGACCTGGTCGCCGAGGCACTGGTCGCCGACGCCCTCGACGGGTTCGGGGAACCGGCCGCACCCCAGCCGCACGCCGTCTGACCCCGCGGCGCTGCCGAGGCACCCTGCCGGTCGGCTGGGTAAGGTGGGCGAACCGACCGAATGGAGCTGACCGCCCGGTGTCCGTCGATGACGGCCGAACCGCCGCCCTGACCACCGACGACGGCACGGCAGAGCGCCACGGGCACGGGCACCGTCTCGTCGTCGTCGCCAACCGACTGCCGGTCGACCGCAGGGAGGAGCCGGACGGCACCGAGTCCTGGGAGCCGAGCCCCGGTGGGCTGGTCGCGGCCCTGGAGCCGGTGATGCGGCTGCACGGCGGGGCGTGGATCGGCTGGACCGGGTCACCGGGTACCGCGCCCGAGCCGTTCGACGCCGCGGGGATGCGCCTGGTGCCCGTGCCGCTGGACGTGGCCGAGATCGCCGAGTACTACGAGGGCTTCTCCAACTCGACGCTCTGGCCGCTCTACCACGACGTGGTGGCCCGGCCGCGGTTCGAGCGGCGCTGGTGGGACTGCTACGTGCGGGTCAACCGGCGGTTCGCCGAGGTCGCGTCCGAGCAGGCCGCGGCAGGGGCGACGGTGTGGGTGCAGGACTACCAGCTGCAACTGGTGCCCCTCATGCTCCGCCGGGCCCGGCCCGACCTGCGCATCGGCTTCTTCAACCACATCCCGTTCCCGCCCTACGAGATCTTCGCCCAGCTCCCCTGGCGGCGGCAGGTGCTCGACGGCCTGCTCGGGGCTGACCTGCTCGGCTTCCAGCGGCCGGCGGACGCCAACAACTTCCTCCGGGCCTGCCGCCGGATGGGCATGGTCACCCGGCGTGGCACCGTCCGGGTGGACGGCGACTACCGCCCGGCCGGCAGGCGGAGGGGCTCGGTCGCCCCCACCCGCGACGTGCACGTTGCGGCCCTGCCCATCTCCATCGACACCCGGTCCCTCGCCGAGCTGGCCGGCAGGGAGGACATCCGGCGCCGGGCGGCCGCGATCCGCACCGAACTGGGCAACCCCGAGGTGCTCCTGCTCGGGGTGGACCGGCTGGACTACACCAAGGGGATCCTGCACCGGCTGCAGGCCGTGGGGGAGCTCTTCGACGAGGGCAGGCTGCACGTCCCCGGAGCGGTGCTGGTCCAGGTGGCGACCCCCAGCAGGGAGCGGGTGGAGCAGTACCAGCAGATGCGCAGCGAGGTCGAGGTCACCGTCGGACGGATCAACGGCGAGCACGCCCAGCTCGGCCACCCCGCCGTGCACTACCTGCACCAGTCCCAGCCGCGGGAGGAGCTCGCGGCCCTCTACCTGGCGGCGGACGTGATGCTGGTGACCTCGCTCCGGGACGGGATGAACCTCGTCGCCAAGGAGTACGTCGCCTCGCGCAACGACGAGCTGGGAGCGCTGGTGCTCAGCGAGTTCACCGGGGCCGCCATCGAGCTGCCCCAGTCGTTCCTGGTCAACCCGCACGACATCGACGGGCTCAAGGACGCCATCGTCGCGGCGGCGACGGCGAGGCCGCGCGAGACGGCCCGGCGGATGCGGATGATGCGCAGGCGGGTCTTCGACTACGACGTGGCCCGCTGGGCCGAGGCGTTCCTGGCGGAGCTGGAGCGCAGCCACCGGCAGCCCCTGGCCGAACCCAGGGTGCTCGACGTCGCGGCGAGGGAGCGGTCCCTCCGCGACGGGGAGCCGGGCGGGCAGCAGGAGCACGACGACTTCGCGGCGCTCGAGGTCGACGGAAGTGAGCTGGAGCGCACCCTGCCGGACCTGGAGGCCCGCGGATGACCGGAATCGGATCGACGGACGTCGCGACCATCCCCGGGTCGCTGGACGGTGCCCTGCGTGACCTCGCGGCCCGTGACGCGATCCTCGTCGCGCTCGACTTCGACGGCGTCCTCGCCCCCATCGTCGACGTGCCGGAGCTGGCCAGGGCGCTGCCCGAGGCGGCAAGGGCCGTCGAGGCGCTCCGCGGGCGGGACGGCGTCCACCTCGCCCTGGTCTCCGGTCGGTCGCTGACCGACCTCCTGCAGGTCGCGAGCCCGCCGGACGGCGTGCTGCTGGTCGGCAGTCACGGCGCCGAGCGGGCCGTGGCCGGGGACGTGGCCGCCTTCCCGGAGCAGGACGTCCGGGAGGGCGCGGGGCCGGGGCCCGCGGCGGACCGGAACGGGGCGGAGCGGCTCGACCGGGAGCGCGCGGCCCTGCTGGAGAGGGTGACCCTGGCGCTCGGCGAGATCAGCCTCGACTGCCCGGGGACCCACCTCGAGCTCAAGCCGGCCGCCGTCGTCCTGCACACCCGGCGGGCGCCCCGCTCGGTCGCCGCGGCGGCGACCGAGCGAACCCTCGCCGGGCCGGCGACGTGGCCGGGGGTGCACGTGCTGCGGGGCAAGGAGGTCGTCGAGCTCTCGGTGGTCGGTTCGACCAAGGGCGCGGCCCTGGAGCGGCTGCGGTACGGGCTCGGGCTCACCGCGGGCGGGGTGCTCTTCGCCGGTGACGACGTCACCGACGAGCACGCGTTCGCGGTCCTGGACGACGCCGCGGGGGACGTCACGGTCAAGGTCGGGTCGGGTCGGACGGCGGCGCGGCACCGGGTGGACGATCCGGCGGCCTTCGCCGCCGTGCTCACCCGTCTCGTCGAGCTGACCGGCTGACCGGCCCTGCCCGCCACCCCGACGCGGTGGCAGGCAGGGGGTTGCGGGCAGGCGTCGTCCGTTCGGGATCAGCCGCTCGTGCAGGTCAGCGTGGGCACGCTGTTGGATCCGTTCCAGGCGGCGATGAACCCGAAGGTCGCCGTGCCGCCTGCGGTGAGCCAACCGTTCCAGCCGACGTCGCCGGCGGTGACCGTCGACCCGGTGCTGGTCACCGTCGCGTTCCAGGCCTGGTTGATGGTCTGACCGTCCGCGAACGTCCAGGTGACCCGCCAGCCGTTGATCGCCCTGGTTCCCGCGGTGACAGTGACCTCGCCCTGGAACCCGCCCGGCCACTGACCGGCCACCGTGTACGCCGCGGTGCAGGCCCCACCGGCTGTCGTGGTGGTGGTCGTGGTCGTGGTCGTCGTCGGCCGGGTCGTCGTGGTGGTGGGTCGGGTCGTGGTCGTGGTGGTGGTTGGCCGGGTCGTGGTGGTCGTGGTCGTCGTCGGCCGGGTGGTGGTGGGCCGGGTGGTGGTGGTCGTCGTGGTGGTGGGCCGGGTCGTGGTCGTGGTGGTGGGTCGGGTCGTGGTCGTCGTGGGTCGGGTGGTCGTGGTCGTCGTCGTACCACCGGGCTCGCTGCCCCAGACCAGCGCGCCGTCGTCGTACACCGGGATGTGGCTGTCGGAGGAGGCCGACCAGTCGTTGCTGCGGTCCCAGGTGGTGCCGCTCGGCCCGGCGATGTCGAGCGCGGTCTGCCGCTTGTAGAGCTGGGCGTCACCCGGGTAGATCGGTTTCCCGGTGCAGTCGATCTCGGCGTAGTAGGTGTTGCCGGAGTAGGGATGCGGCCCGGTCACCCGGCACCCGTTCGACCCGCCGCCCGACACCGTGATCAGGTCGGCGGTCACGGAGCCGTCGAGGGTGAAGAAGTACCGAGCCGTCCCGGAGTCGAGCACCCGCGGCGGCCACGCCGAGGTGTTGGTGATGACGACGTTCGTGGACAGCCGGGAGGGGTCGGAGTTGTAGGTGACGGTCGAGGCGTAGATCTCCTCACGGGTGCGCTGCGCCGGACCGGGGAACCCGGCGAGAGGAGTCCCGCCGTACTCCCCTGCCAACCTGGCGAGAGCTGAGGTCAGGCCGGCGTTGTAGTCCAGGGCCACCTCGTTCTTCTGGTAGTCGTTGCGGTCGTCCGCCCAGGCGTCGTTCTGATCGGGCCCACCGGCGAGCGCGCCGTAGATGGTGTGCAGGTTCGGGCTCGTCGTGTCGGACATGTAGCCCAGGTACTGGCCGCTGGCCGCGCGGTGGTGGACGTGGGTCGGCGGGTTGGTGCCGAACCCGACCATGTAGCTGTGCCGCCCGGGGTTGTCCCCGAGCGCGTAGTCGATCTGGCGTTTGGCGAAGTCGTGGTACCGGGAGTAGAGCGGGTCGGAGCTGCCGAGGTGGTCGGCGTAGACCAGCGCGGCCCAGGCGGTGTGCGCGGCCATCCGCAGCGAGCCCCAGTAGAAGATGTAGGCGAGGCCGCCGGGCGTGTAGGTGCCCTTCTTCCCCTGGTAGCCGACGGTCCAGTAGTCCAGCCAGCGCTGGGCGTCGTCCCGGAACTGCTGCTCGCCGGTGAGCGCGGCCATGAGCACGTAGACGCCGTACTGCTTGTCGTTCCAACCGAGGCCGAAGCTGTACGCGGGAACGGTCGCCGTCCCGCCGCCAGGGGGCTGCTCGGTGCCCATCTTCGGGTAGAACTCCCGGGCCTGGTCGAGGTAGCCGGCGTCGTCCGTCGCCCGGTACAGCCATACCGAGGCCCAGGCCAGCTCGTCCCAATACATCTTGGTGGCGCCCGGGTTGGCGTTGGTGCCCTCCCAGACCGAGTTGTAGTACGCCTGGGCCTCCGGGACGGACTTCACGTACGCGGTGTCCTGGCCGGTGCTGCCCTTGGTGGTGTCCGCGAAGGTGAACAGCTGCTTCGCGTGGGTCAACAGGGTCTGCGCGTAGGCGGGGTCGTCCTCGCGCAGGGCGACGGCCGAGGCGGCCATCGCCGCTGCGGTCTCTGCTGCGACGTCCGTGCCCGGGTGCGAGGCGTCGATCTTGAAGACCGGGCGGGACATGCCCATCACGTCGAGGGCCTCGGGGGGACCCCAGTAGGCGTGGTCCACCGAGCCGTCGCCTACCTGGACGTAGAGGGTGTTGGCACTGGGGTGTGCCTTGATCAGGTAGTCGGTGGCCCAGGTGAGGTTGTTCACCATCGCGGTGAGCTGGCCGGTCCTGGCGTAGGCCTCGCGGTTCTCCACCAGGCCCCAGGCGAGCATGGTGGTGGTGAACGCCATCGGGAAGCCGAACTTGACGTGGTCGCCGGCGTCGTACCAGCCGCCGCTGAGGTCGACCCCGACGCTCTTGCCGTCGCCGAGGGTCGCGTCCCCGCGCCACTCCACCCGGTTCCAGTCGGGCAGCCGTCCGGACTGCTGCGCCTCGTAGAAGAAGATCGACTTCTGGAGGGCCTCGGCGTAGTTGTAGGTCGCCGCGGCGGCCGGGGGGACGGCCTGGACGGTGAGCAGGGCCCCGAGGACGGCGGCGCCGGCTCCGGAGCCGACCAGCCGGGTGAGGCGGCTTCGGGTGGGGGTCGACGCTGGTTCGTGGCGGGGAGCGTTCCGCCGGGCTCGAGTCATGGGATGCCTCGTTCGCAGGGAGTGGTGGGGGTCGCTGGGGCGGTGGGGTGGTGGGGCCACTGGGGTGGCGGGGTCGCCGAGGGCCATGGGGCCGCCGAGGGCCGTGGGGTCGTGGGGGCCGGCCGGCCACGGTGCCCGGAGGGTGGGGCGGGAGCTGGCCCGTCGGGGGAGGAGCGTCGGCGCACGCGGCAGGTCGCCGGCCCTGGCGGGCTGGCGCGGCGTGGGGGTGGGAACGGCTCCGCTGCCATCCTCGGCCGCGCCGGTCGTGGCGTCAACGGATTGATCCGATTACCGGGAACGGCTCCCGGACACCCTGTATGTAACGAATACGAAAACTAGGACGTTGTAGTAACAGGGTGGCTACTGTTCGGGTATCGGTGGGGAGTAACGTCTCCGCGAAGTTCGCGGCGTATGGTCGCGAAGGCATCTGTGAGCGCTAACAACCGAAGGCAGGCGTGGTGAACGGACAGCGCTGTCTCGCGTCTCTCGTGGTGGCGGTTCTCGGGCTCGCCGGGTGCGGGGCGCCGCACGGAGGTCTCGGGGGCTCGTCCGGTGGCTCAGGAGGGCCCGGTGTCACCGTGATCAGCGCAGGCGAGGGGGCAGGCAACCTGTCGGTGCCGATCTCGCGCCGCCTCACCACGGAGCAGGCCGTCACCCTCCTTCCCGAGGAGGCCGTCGAGGACGTCCGGCGCGTGAACGCCTCCACCAAGGGAGGCATCCCCTACGAGTTCCTTGCCCTGGGTGACGGGGAGATCCTCGCCGCCCGCAAGCCCTCCTTCCGGCAGACGAAGGGGAGGGCGCGGGTCGGCGTCCTCGACCTGGAGGGAACGTTCTCCCCCTTCCCCGAGGCGTCTGGGCACCCGACCTGGCCGAGCGGCGCACTCGCCGGTGACTGGACGCGCGAGCACGCCGTGTGGGCCGAGACCGCCTCCCCCGAGAAGAACGCGGGGCGCTGGGCCGTGTACTCCGCCGACCGGAGGAAGGGCACCACCCGGATCGTCGCCTCCGGGAGGGGGATGGCCGGGGCGGAGCACCCGGTCCCGCCGGGAGGGATACGGGCGAGGATCGCGGGCCGGTACGTCTACTGGCCGGTCCGGACGGCGGAGTCGGTCGTGGACGGCGTGCGGTCGACGGTGCAGATCGAGCGGCGCCTGCTCACCGGCAGGGGTGACGTCGAGGTGGTGGCCAGGGCGGCCAAGCTGCCCGCGGTCTGGGACGAGGACCTCTTCTTCGTCCGCTCCGCCGACGTCTCGCCCGGGTTCCGTGGCGGCGGCTACGAGATCCGCCGCTGGCACGCCGGGCGGGAGGAGCTGCTCGTCAGCGGGCCGCTGGCCGAGGGGTCCCTGGTCACCGCGCTGGCAGCGGGTGCTGACCGGGTGTCGTGGATCGTCTCCGGCGGCGACACCGGGCGGTACGGGGTGCTCTACAGCCTCGACCTCGGCAGCCGTACCGCCGTCGAGATCGGGCTGACCTCGGACGCCTCGACGAGCATGCTCGGCCAGAGCGGCGCCAACCTGCTCTGGGGGTCCGGCACCGGGTGGGGTGACGCAGGCCAGTACGTCTGGGTGCCGGGCGGTGGGGTGATCTACCGGGTGGGGGAGCAGGAGGGGTTCAGCGTGATCCTCGGCTCCTCGGACGGCGCCTGGGTGATGTGGGGCGTGCTCGACACCAGGGGCAGGATGTCGTTCCGGGGAGGTCGATGGCACGGGTGAGGTCCGGCCGGGGTGGTCGCGGCGGAGACTTGTCCGATCGGAGTACCTTGTCCGCTTAAACGCCCCAGTCGATCCGGAGGTGCAGGCGTGCGGACGTTCGAGGTGGCCGTCGTGGGAACGGGATCCGTCGCGGAGCTCCACGCCAGGGACATGGCCTCGCTCGGGGGGCGGGTCCGGGTGGTCGCAGCGGCAGAGGTCGACGCCGACCGGCTCGCCGACTTCGGCCGTCGCTGGGACGTCCCCCGGCTCTACCCCGATCTCGAGAGCCTGCTCGCGAAGGAGCGGCCCGACGTCGTCGACCTCTGCACACCCCCCGGCCTGCACCGGTCCCAGGCGATCGCCTGCCTGCGCCGGGACCTGACCGTGCTCTGCGAGAAGCCCCCTGCGCTGTCCCTCGCCGAGCTCGACGAGATCGCGACGGTCGAGCGCAGCAGCAGGGGGCACTTCGCGACGGTCTTCCAGCACCGGTTCGGCAGCGGCGCCAGGGCGTTGCGCCGGCTGGTCGGCGACCCGCGGCTCGGCCGGCCGACGGTCGCGGTGTGCAACACCCTGTGGTTCCGGCCGGACACCTACTTCGAGGTGCCGTGGCGCGGTAGCTGGGACCTCGAGGGGGGCGGTCCCACGATGGGCCACGGCGTGCACCAGTTGGACCTCATGCTGTCGGTCCTCGGCGACTGGCTGGAGGTGGTGGCCGTCGCCACCCGCAGGGCACGTCCCACCCGCACCGAGGACCTGTCCGCCGCCGTGGTGACCTTCGCGGACGGGACCGTCGCCACGGTCGTCAACAGCCTGCTCTCGCCGCGGGAGACCAGCTACCTGCGCTTCGACTTCGAGTACGCCACTGTCGAGCTGGAGCACCTCTACGGCTACGACGACACCGCCTGGACGGTCACGGCGGCCCCTGGCCACTCCGAGGTGCTCACCGCGTGGGAGGAGGGGCCGGCGTCCGTGCCCAGCGGGCACGCCGCCCAGCTGAGCGCCGTCCTGGACGCCCTCGAGGCGGGGACGGTCCCGCCGGTGCCGCTGCCGGTCGCCCGGGTGACCCTCGAGCTCGTGGCCGCGACGTACGCGTCGGCGTTCACCGGGGCGCGGATCCGTCGCGGTGACATCGTCCCCGGGTCGCCCTTCTACACCTCGATGTGCGGGCCGCGGGCGCCGTGGGAGACCAGGGCCCGGCCGCGGCCCCCGGTCGCCGACCAGCTGTCGAGCGCCGTCGGCGGCGATTTGTGACGCAGCGCGGAGAGCGCTCTCATGATCAGACGACCGTGACGTCGGGCGGCGGGTGACCTCATGGGCCGAGCCGAGGGCGCTCTCGCGGAGAGAAGGACTGCGCCGCAGTGCGGAGAGCGCTCTCATCGAAAATAATTCGGTCTTCGAAAACAATTCGATCGCGATAACAATTCGGTTACCGAAAGAGATTCGAGGGTCAGGGGGTATCCGGAGCATTGACGGCCTGAACCGGTTGTGGATGACTTGGGGGCCACGCCCCGGGAATCATGTCCTCATTCCCGGAAGGCATCGCCCGGACTCTGGAGGCAGGGGATGTTCA
Organism: Actinomycetales bacterium; assembly: GCA_012719445.1. Taxonomy (GTDB): domain Bacteria; phylum Actinomycetota; class Actinomycetes; order Actinomycetales; family Kineosporiaceae; genus JAAYAH01. Next base: position 66,242 of record JAAYAH010000049.1, read on the forward strand.
TGCTTCGACGCGTCACCAGGCGTGGCGTGGCGGCAGCGGCCGTCGTCGCCATGACCGCGACACTCGTCGCCGCGTGCGGTGACGACTCAGGCTCGGGTTCCGACGGGAAGATCACACTGCGCTACTCGTGGTGGGGTCCCGCGGAACGTGCCGAGATCATGAACAAGGCCATCGCGCGATTCGAGCAGCAGAACCCGAATATCAAGATCACACCCAACTTCTCCGACTACGCTCCGTACTGGCAGAAGCTCGCGACCGAGACCGCGGGCGGCGGCGCCCCCGACGTCATGCAGATGGACTACACCTACCTCAGCGAGTACGCGAATCGCGGGGTGCTCCTGGACCTGGCCTCCCAGGTCGACAAGAACATCCAGATCAAGGAGTTGCTGCCGGGCCTCCAGGACGTCGGGGTCATCGACGGAAAGCGGTACGGCATCACGGTCTCCGGCAACACCTTTGCGCTCATCTACGACCCGGCCGCCTTCGAGAAGGCCGGCGTGACCGTTCCCGACGCGTGGACCTGGAAGGAATATCAGGACGCCGCGGCGAAGGTCGGCAAGGCCGTCAAGGACGACAAGATGTGGGGCGCTACGGACTACACCCAGATCACCGGCATCCTGGAGACCTGGCTCCGGCAGCAGAACAAGGAGCTGATCTCGGCTGACGGCAAGCTCGTCGTGAGCAAGGAGGATCTGAAGGCCTTCTGGGAGCACGGTCAGCGGATGCGCGACCTGGGCGCCATCGTCCCGCAGTCCAAGGTGGCCCAGGTGGCCCCCAAGTCGGCCCCTGGTGCGGACCTCGTGGCCTCCGCCGTCGGCATCGACACCTACCTGACCCGGTACGCAGGGGAGACCAAGCGCACCTTCGCCATCGCCCCGATGCCGAGCGACGACCCGAACAACCTCGGGCTGATCTTCCGCCCCGGCATGCTGCTCTGCGCCTCGTCGAAGACGAAGAACCCCGACGCCGCGGCCAAGCTGATCAACTTCATGATCAACGACGCCGAGGTGGGCAAGATGTTCGGCGGCAACCGCGGGCTGCCCGCCTCCACCATCCAGCGTGAGGCCGCGCTGCCGGTGCTGAGCCCGCAGGACCAGGCGGTCCTCGAGTACGAGAACGGCATCTCGGACCAGCTCAAGCCGGCGCCGCTGCCCCCGGCCGGGGTCGGCCCCGTCGACGCGGCGTTCCTCAGGATCGGTGAGGAGCTGAACTACGGCAAGACCACCATCGACAAGGCCGTCGACCAGTTCTTCACCGAGGCCGAGCAGGCCCTGTCCGCGTCCTGACGCATGCCTCGACAGGGAAATCGATCGGAGATGCTCGACCAGACGGTGACGTCGGGGGCCGCGGCACCGGAGCCGGAGACCGGCACCGGATCCCGCGGCCCCCGGGCCCGCGGTGCCGGCCCCTCGCGTCGCGGACGGCAGGTCCGTCGGCGCGAGGGGCTGGCCGGCGGCCTGTTCCTCGGCCCGTGGCTGCTGGGCCTGCTGCTGCTGACCCTCGGCCCGATGCTGGCGTCGCTCTACCTCTCCTTCACCGACTACAACCTCTTCACCGCTCCGGAGTGGGTCGGCCTGGACAACTACCGGCGGATGTTCGACGACGAGCGGTACCTGACCTCGGTCCGGGTCACCATGGGCTTCGTCGTGCTGGCGACCCCGTTGAAGCTCGCCCTCGCCCTCGGCGTGGCGATGCTGCTCGCCAGGCCGAGGCGCACCCAGGGGTTCTACCGGTCCGCCTTCTACGCGCCGTCCCTCATCGGGGCCAGCGTCAGCATCGCCATCACCTGGCGGGCGCTGTTCAGCGACGACGCGCTGCTGGACAGGGCACTGCAGTGGCTCGGCCTCCCCGCGGGGGGCTGGGTCGGTGACCCGTCGAGGGCCCTGATCGTGCTGGTGCTGCTGTCGGTGTGGCAGTTCGGCGCGCCCATGGTCATCTTCATGGCCGGGCTGCAACAGGTGCCCCAGGAGCTCTACGAGGCCGCCGAGGTCGACGGCGCCGGCTGGTGGCGGAAGTTCGCCCACATCACCCTGCCGATGCTGTCCCCGGTCATCTTCTTCAACCTGCTGCTGGAGACCATCCACGCCTTCCAGGTGTTCACCTCGGCGTTCGTGGTCAGCTCGCCGAACCCCGGCAGCCCGGCCGACGCGACCCTGGTCTACACGCTCTACCTCTACCTGCGCGGCTTCGCCGACTTCCGGATGGGGTACGCCTCCGCCATGGCGTGGACCCTGCTGGTCGCCATCGCGCTGGTGACGTTGCTGCTGTTCCGCACCTCGCGGTTCTGGGTCCACTACGCGGACGGGGGTGACCGGTGACGACGTCGACCGGCCGGCGTCGCGGCTCGCTGCTGCTCTGGCACCTCACCGCCCTGGTGCTGCTCGCGCTGGTCTCCTACCCGGTGATCTGGACCGTCGGGTCCTCGTTCAAGCCGTCGGACCGGATCGTCGGCGCGCTCGACCTGCTGCCGACCTCACCGACGCTGGCCAACTACCGGCGGGCGTTCGAGGGTGCGGCCGGGGTCAGCCTGCTGCGCTTCTCGCTGAACTCGGTGCTGGTCGCGGTGCTCTCGGTGATCGGAACCGTCGGCTCGTCCTCGCTGGCGGCCTACGCCTTCGCCCGGCTGCGGTTCCGCGGGCGCAACCTGCTGTTCACCATGATGATCAGCACCCTGCTGCTGCCGTTCCACGTCATGATCATTCCCCAGTACATCGTGTTCAACCAGCTCGGCTGGGTGGACTCCTACCTGCCGCTGCTGGTCGGCAAGTTCCTGGCGACGGACGCGTTCTTCGTGTTCCTCATCGTCCAGTTCATGCGCGGCCTGCCGCCGGAGCTGGACGAGGCCGCGGAGATCGACGGCTGCGGCCACTGGCGGATCTACGCCAACATCGTGCTGCCGCTGTCCCGGCCCGCCCTGATCACGGCCTCCATCTTCAGCTTCATCTGGACCTGGAACGACTTCCTCGGCCCGTTGATCTACCTCAACACGCCGGAGAAGTACACGCTGCCGCTGGCTCTGCGGATGTTCATCGACCAGACGAGCGTCTCCGACTACGGCGCCATGGTCGCCATGTCGATGCTCGCCCTGCTCCCGGTGATCCTGTTCTTCCTCGCCTTCCAGCGGTACCTGGTCAGCGGCGTGGCGACCTCGGGTCTCAAGGGGTGAGCCCCGGCCCTGGCGACCGCGGGCAGCGGCGCGGGGAGCGGTTCGAGCTGTTCGCCGAGTGCCTGCTGATCGGCGTCCTCGTCGCCGTCACCGCCCTGGGGGTCGTCACCGTCCTCGCGGCGCTCGCCGCCGGCTGCGCCCAGGTGCGCGCCGTCGTCACCGGGCGTCCCGCCGCCCTCGCCGACTACCGCCGGCGGCTGCGCGGGGCGCTGCCCGGGAGCCGCGGCGCGTCCGCGGCGCTGGTGGCAGGGCTGCTCGTGCTGGGCTACGACGCCCTGGTCGCCGGGTCGGGGCTGCCGGGAGGGCCGGTGGTCCTGCCCGCGATCGTGGTCCTGGCGGCGGCGGTGGGCGTCGTGGTGCTGCGGGCGGTCGCGAGCTGGCGCGAGGGCGCCGCGTGGCGGTCGGTGCTGCTGTCCACGGCCCCCAGGGCCGCGGTCGCGGACCTCGGCGGCTCGGTGCTGCTCGCCGCGGCCCTCGGCGCCGTCGTGGTGATCGGCTGGCAGCTGCCTCCGCTCGCTGCGCCGTCGCTCGGGGTGCTGGCCCTCGCGGCCGTGGCGGTGGAGGATCGACGAACCGGAGCACCCGGAACCGCCGACCCTGAATACCATCGGCCATGAGCGCCCGACCGGGTGCGCCGACCCCTCGTCGGCAGAGGTGCCGACGGCCGACCCACGGAGCCCCATGCCAGACCCACGCGTCCCCACAGGCAACGTGACCGGAGTGCCGCAGGTGCCCGGGAGAGCCGTGGGCGGTGCCGGCCGCAGGACCACGGGACCGGTCACCCTCATGGACGTCGCGCGGCGGGCCGGGGTCTCGCTGGCGACGGCGTCCCGGGCGCTCAACGGGGGTGAGCGGCGGGTTCGCGAGGACCTCAGGGAACGGGTGATCGCGGCGGCGGCCGAGCTGGACTACGCGGTGAACACCCAGGCCCAGGCGGTCGCCAGGGGGCGGAGCAACGTCGTCGGGCTGCTGGTCCACGACATCGCGGACCCCTACTTCTCCTCGATCGCGGCCGGGGTGATGCGCGCGGCGGACGAGCACGGCCTCATCGTCACCCTGTCCACCACCATGCGGCAGCCGGAGCGCGAGGCGGGCTACGTCGCCTCCCTGCGGGGACAGCGGGCCAGGGCGGTGATCCTCGCCGGGAGCCGGGTCGACGACCCGGGACTCGCCGAGCGGCTGCAGCGCGAGCTCGCCGCCTTCGAGGCGACCGGCGGCCGGATCGCGGTCATCGGCCAGAACCGGCTGCCGGCGGACACCGTCCTGGTGGAGAACCGGGCGACGGCCCGGGAGTTGGCCGTCGCGCTCGCCGGGCTCGGTCACCGCCGGTTCGCCGTCCTCGCCGGCCCGAAGCGACTGATCACCGCGGGCGACCGGGTGCGGGGCTTCACCGAGGGGCTCGCCGACGCCGGGATAGACCTCGGCCCGGACGACGTGGTGCACGGGGACTTCACCAGGGACGGCGGGTACGAGACCATGCACGCGCTGCTGGCCAGGGGATTCGACGCGACCTGCGTGTTCGCCGTCAACGACGTGATGGCGGTCGGTGCCATGGCGGCCCTGCGCGAGCACGGGGTCCGGCTGCCGGAGGAGATGGCGGTCGCCGGCTTCGACGACATCGCCACGCTCCGGGACGTGACCCCGGCGCTGACCACGGTGCGCATCCCGCTGGAGGAGATCGGCGCCGCGGCGCTCTCCCTCGTCGCCCAGCCCCGTGCGGAACGCCCCCGCCTGCGCCGGGTTCCCGGCGAGGTGGTGCTCAGGGAGAGCACCGCCCGCATCGGGTGACCTCCCTCGCCCGACCGTCTGGTCGCGGCCCGGTGGCCGAGCTCCCGGCGCGTCGCGGGAGTGGCGGGAGTGACCTGTGGTACTCGTGGGGTTCTCGTGACGTAATGTTGGCTCCACGCTGCTCTCCGTGACCACGCAGGCGCCGCTCCACGCGGTCGCTCGTCGAGGTCGGAGAGGCACCGCTCCTCGTGGTCGGAGAGGCAGGCTCTCCGCGACCGGAGGCGGTTCCGGGGTGGTCGGGCAATCGAGGGGGAACGCTCGTGGCAGGTCGTGCCGGTCCTCTGTGCAGGCCCGCGCGCAGGCTCCTGCGCCTGTCCGTGCGCCGGTCGGTCGCCGTCGCGCTGACGGCGCTCGTCGCGGGCGGGTGCCTCCCGCTCGCCGAGGCCGCCCGCGCCGTCCCGCCCTTCCCGGACGCCGAGGAGGTCGAGCAGGCCAAGAAGGCCGTCACCGAGAAGTCCCGCGAGGTCGGACGGATCCGGGAGGCGCTCGCCAGGGCGTCGACCGATGCCGAGGCGGCACAGGTGGCGTTCAGCGCCGCGACGGAGGACTTCGACGAGGCGCGGTACCTGCTCGAACAGCGCACCGCCGAGGCGGACCTGGCGCGCCACAACGCCCAGGTCGCCAAGGGGAGCCTCGCCGACGCCCGGCGTGAGGTGGCCAGGATCGCGGTCGAGCAGTACCAGAACGGCGGCGTCGAGAGCCGGCTGGAGGTGCTCCTCTCCGCGCGCGGCCCCCAGGACGTCATGGACCGGGCCGCGCTGCTCCAGCAGCTCGGCGACCAGCGGCGGCGCACCATGGAGCGGATGGACGCCAGCGAGGTGGTCGCCGACGTCCTCCAACGCCAGGCGCGGCGGGCGCTGGAGAAGCAGCAGGCCGCCGCACGACGGCTGGCCGAGGCCAGGGCCGCGGCGGAGCTCCAGGCCGCCAGGGCGGTCGCGGTCAGGGACCGGGCGGCGCAGGACAAGGAGCAGCTGCTCACCGAGCTCGCCCGGCTCGAGCAGACCTCGGTGACCCTGCAGCGGGAGCGCCAGGAGGGGCTCGAGGCCCAGCGGCGGGAACGGGAGGAGGCCCGCCGCCGTGCCGAGGCCGAGCGCAGGGCCCGCGAGGAGGCGAAGCGCAGGGCACAGGCCGAGGCCGAGCGCAGGGCACAGGCCGAGGCCGAGCGCAGGGCGAGGGAGCGGGCCGGTTCCGGCAACTCCGGCGGCGTCGGCGCTCCGACGGGCGACGGCGGCTCCGGTGCCTCGTCCGAAGCCGGGCAACGCGCTCTGGCCTGGGCGAAGACCCAGCTCGGGCTGCCGTACCTCTGGGGGGCCGACGGCCCGAACTCCTACGACTGCTCCGGCCTCACCATGCGCGCCTGGCAGCAGGTGGGGGTCTGGCTCCCGCACTCGTCCCGCTGGCAGTACCGCCAGGTCCGGAAGATCTCCTACAGCGAGATCCGCAAGGGTGACCTGGTGTTCTGGGCCACCAACCCCGGTGATCCGGGCACCATCCATCACGTCGCCCTCTGGGCGGGCGGCGGCAGGATCCTCGAGGCGCCGTCCGCGGGGAAGAACGTCCGCATCGTCCCCATGCGCTGGGGCGAGGCCATGCCCTACGCCGGCCGACCGTGAGCCGACCCTGCAAACCCGTGGACGGCGCACCGGTGGTGTGATCTCCTGACCGGCGGACCGGCGGACCGGCGGACCGGCGGGTGCAATGTCCGGCGGGGGGTCGGCGTCCGAAGGAGTAGGGTCCCAGCGGTTGCTCGGGACGCACCGAGGGGTGGTCGTGGCGAGGTTCGGCAGGCGGTCGCTCGTCGGGTGGGCCCTCTTCGGTACCGCCGCCGTGCTGTCCGCCGCGTTCGGTCCGGGGGAGGACCGCCCACCGCAGCCGGTCCTCCGCGAGCGGATCTCCGCGGACGCGCGCACCGGCAGCACCTCCGGTGCCGAGGGCGACCTGCTCCACGGCCGGGTCTGGTCGGGGCCTGCCCCCGCGGCGACCACGGTCCCCTCCCGTGACGTGCTGTCCCTCCTGCGTGACGACGCCCCGCTCCCCGCGCCCGAGGTCCTCGGCCCCATGCTCGGCGACCTCGCCGGTCACCCGAGCCTCGGCCAGGCCGTCGGCTACGACGTCAGGGACGCGCTCACCGGCAGGCAGCTGGCCGGTCGGAGCGAGCGCGAGCCGAGGGCCGCGGCCTCCACGACCAAGCTCCTCACCGGGGCGGCCGTGCTCTCGCTGCTGGGACCGGACACCACCCTCCCGACCCGCGTCGTCGCGGGCGCCACCGTGGACGAGGTGGTGCTCGTCGGTGGCGGGGACGTGCTGCTGGCCAGGGGCAGGGGGTCGAGGGACAGCGTCAACGGCCGGGCAGGGCTCGCCGACCTCGCCGCGAGGACGGCGGCGGCGCTGCGTGCCGCGGGCCGGACGACCGTCGCCGTCCGGCTCGACGACTCGGCGTTCACCGGCCCCTCGCTGCCGCAGGGGACCGACGCCGCGGACGTCTCGGCGGGGTTCATCGCACCGGTGATGGCCGTCGCGGTGGACTGCGGGCGGGTCCGGCAGGGGCAGAACGGACCGCGCAGCCCCGACCCGGCGCTCGCCGCGGCGCGCGCCTTCGTCCGGCTGCTCGAGGCCCGCGGGATCGAGGTGACGGGGGGGATCGCCAGGGCGAGGGCCCCGGAGGAGCCGTCCGTGCTGGCCCAGGTGAGCTCGGCCCCGATCGGCGAGCTCGTGGAGTACATGCTCACCCACAGCGACAACACCGTCGCCGAGGCCCTCGCCCGGCTCGTCGCCGTGCACAGCGACCGGCCGGCCACCTTCGCCGACGCCGGGGTGGCCATCGTGGACCGGATCGACATGCTGGGCGTCCCGACCGGCGGCGTCACCCTCATCGGCGGCAGCGGTCTCGGCCGGCGGAACGTCATCCCGCCCGCCACCCTCACCGCGCTCCTCGCCCTCGCCGCCGACCCGGACCACCCCGAGCTGCGCACCCTGCTGTCGGGCCTGCCGGTCGCCGCGGCCTCCGGCACCCTCACCGACCGGTTCACCTCGCAGCGGAGCCGGGCAGGCGCCGGTGTCGTCCGGGCCAAGACCGGCACCCTGACCGGGGTGAGCTCGCTGGCCGGGACGGTCGTGGACGCCGACGGGCGGCTGCTGGTGTTCGCGCTCGTGGCCGACCATGTGCCGTCCACCTCCGGCGCCAAGTCGGCCGGCGACGCCTTCGCCGCAGCGCTCGCCGGCTGCGGCTGCCGCTGAAGGAGGCATCGCCGCGGGGAGCCGTGGCCACGACCGAGTGCGGGGACGTACGGTTTCCCCTATGAACAGGCCCGCAGCTGGCGACAGCACGATCGCAGGAGTCGACGACCTCATCGACTGGGGGGTCGCGGCCTCGACCGCGGGCCTGGTCACCCGCTCCGGACCGATGGTGTCCGCCGAGGCGGCTGCCGAGCTGGTCCAGGAGCTCAGGGACTGCTCCGCTGCCGCCGTCGGGCACGTCGAGCGGGTCAGCGGGCTGTCGGCGCCCCTCGGCCCGCCCGCGCTGGTCGTCGCCCGGTCCGCCTGGGTCACAGCGAACCTCGGCACCTTCCGGCTCCTGCTCGATCCCGTGGTGAGCGCGGCCCTCGACCGCCGCGAGCGTCCCCTCCCCGCGCAGCTGCGGTCCGTCGGCAGCCGGGTCACCGGGGTGGAGCTGGGGTCGGTGCTCGGGTTCCTCGCCTCCCGGGTGCTCGGCCAGTTCGACCCGTTCGGTGTCGGACCGGGGCGACTCATGCTGGTCGCCCCGAACGTGGTCAAGGTGGAGCAGGAACTGGAGGTCGTCCCCGGCGACTTCCGGCTCTGGGTGTGCCTGCACGAGGAGACGCACCGGGTCCAGTTCGGGGTGACCCCGTGGCTGGCCGAGCACCTGCTCACCGAGGTTCGCGGCCTCGTCGGTGACCTGCTCGCCGACCCCGGCGCGATGGCCGACCGGCTGACCTCCCTGCTGCGCGGGCTGCCCGACGTGGTCCGCGGCGAGGGCACCGACGCCGGCCTGCTGGACGCCGTGCAGACCCCGGAGCAGCGGGAGCGGCTGGCAGCGGTGACCGCCGTGATGTCCCTGCTCGAGGGGCACGCGGACGTGGTCATGGACGAGGTCGGGCCCCAGGTCGTGCCGACGGTCGCCGAGATCAGGGAGCGGTTCGGGCGACGCCGGGGCGGCCGCGGCGCGGTGGACCGGCTGCTCCGCCGGCTCATCGGGCTCGACGCCAAGATGCGTCAGTACGCCAACGGTGCCCGCTTCGTCCGCGAGGTCACCGACCGGGTCGGTCGCGACGGGTTCAACGCCGTCTGGTCCTCGCCGGAGAACCTCCCGCGCCCCGCGGAGATCGTCGACCCCTCGGGCTGGGTGCGCCGGGTCCACGGCTGAGCCGTGTCCGGTCCGGATCCCGCCGTCGCCGCCGTCCGGTCCGCGGTGCGCGCGGCGCTGGCCGACCTGGTGCCCGGCAGCCTCGTGCTGGTGGCCTGCAGCGGCGGGGCCGACTCGCTCGCGCTCGCGGCGGGGACCGCCTTCTGCGCCCCCCGCCTCGGCCTGCTCGCCGGGGCCGTCGTCGTCGACCACGGCTGGCGGGAGGACTCGGCGCGGGTCGCCGAGCGGGCCGCGGCGGAGTGCCTGGGGCTGGGGCTCGACCCCGTGGACGTCGTGGCCGTCGACTCCGGGGGGGACGGCGGACCCGAGGCCGCGGCGCGGCGGGCGCGCTACCGGGCCCTCGACGAGGCCGTGACCCGGCACCGCGGCACCGCGGTGCTGCTCGGTCACACCGCCGACGACCAGGCGGAGACCGTGCTGCTCGGGCTGGCGAGGGGGTCGGGTGCCCGCTCGCTCGCGGGCATGGCGGCCGAGCGCGGGCCGCTGCGTCGTCCGCTGCTCGGCCTGTCCCGGACCACCACCCGCGCCGCCTGCCGCGCCGCGGGCATGCACCCGTGGGACGACCCGGCCAACGACGACCCCGCCTATGCCAGGGCGAGGGTGCGCGCCGCCGTGCCCCTGCTCGAACGCCTGCTCGGTCCGGGGCTGGTCGACGGGCTCTGCCGCACCGCCGCCATGCTGCGCGAGGACGCCGACGCCCTGGACGCCGCCGCAGCCGACCTGCTCGCCGCGGCGACGCTCCCCGCGGGCGACGGGGCCGGCGACGCCGGCACGGACCTCGACGTCGCGCTGCTGGTCGCTGCCCCGGACGCCGTGCGCAGGCGGGCCCTGCTGGCAGCCCTCCGCGCGGCGGGCAGCCCGGCCGGGTCGCTGGGGAGGCGGCACGTCCTGGCCGTCGACGCCCTCGTGGTGGCCTGGCGGGGACAGGGCGTCGTGCACCTACCCGGGCGTGTGGAGGCCGGGAGGCACTGTGGCAGGCTTCTCGTACGACGAGCCGTCACGCCGTCCTGAGGGCAGGGGTCCTGGGGTCGGTTGCGGTCGCGGTCCGGCACCGGTGCGGTGCCCGGTGGTTCCGATGCGGGAGCGAAGTGGACGCCAGCGATCTGGGAAGCGACCTCGAACGGGTGCTCCTCACCGAGGAGCAGCTCCTCACCCGGCTGGACGAGATGGCCGCGAAGATCGACGTCGACTACGCGGGGAAGAACGTCCTGCTCGTCGGGGTCCTCAAGGGCGCGCTCATGGTGATGGCCGACCTGTCCAGGGCGCTGCACATCGACGTCGAGACCGACTGGATGGCGGTGTCCTCCTACGGGTCGGGGACCAAGTCCTCCGGCGTGGTGCGGATCCTCAAGGACCTCGACCGGGACGTCACCGACCGGCACGTGCTCGTCGTCGAGGACATCATCGACTCCGGCCTCACCCTGTCCTGGCTGATCGCCAACCTCAGGGCGCGGGGCGCGGCGTCGGTCGAGGTGTGCACGATGCTGCGCAAGCCGGAGGCGGCGAAGGTCGAGGTGGACGTGCGGTACGTGGGGTTCGACATCCCCAACGAGTTCGTCGTCGGGTACGGCCTCGACCACGCGGAGCGCTACCGGAACCTCCGGGTGGTCGGGACCCTCGCCCACCACGTCTACGGAAGCTGATCCGCCGAGGTGAACAGCCTCGGAACCTGGAACGGCTCTCCCTGATCGTCCGTTGCACGGGGGGTGCGCGGGTGTCCGTCGCACGTGCGGTGGACCGGGATGGGTCGGTGTACCGTCGAATCAGATGTGCACGAGCAGGAGGGACGGGGCGTCGGTCCCCAACGGATGAACGTCAAGAAACTGACCCGCGGTCCATGGATCTGGGTGTTCCTGGCTCTGTTCGTGCTGCTCGTCGGCTCGCGGTGGCTGGCCCCGAGCGGTTTCAAGAAGATCGACACCTCCGAGGCACTGGAGCTCATCCGGACCGGACAGGTCGAGCGGGCCGAGGTCATCGACAACGAGCAGAAGCTGGAGCTCACCCTCAAGCCCGACGCGAAGTCGGACGCCGCCGACGGGTCGCACCGGGTCATGGCCTACTACGTCACGCCGCGGGGTGAGGAGATCGTCCGGCTCCTGGAGCAGTACCAGCCGCCGAAGGGCTACGACGAGAGCAACCCCCAGCCGGGCTGGCTGTCCAGCCTGCTCATCACCGTCATCCCGCTGGTCGTCATCCTCGGCATCTTCTGGTTCCTGATGAGCCAGATGCAGGGCGGCGGATCCCGGGTGATGCAGTTCGGCAAGTCCCGGGCCAAGCTGGTGAGCAAGGACACCCCCACGGTGACCTTCGCCGACGTCGCCGGCGTGGACGAGGCGGTCGAGGAGCTGCAGGAGATCAAGGAGTTCCTCGCCGAGCCGGCGAAGTTCCAGGCCGTCGGGGCGAAGATCCCCCGGGGGGTCCTGCTCTACGGCCCGCCCGGCACCGGCAAGACCCTGCTCGCCCGCGCCGTCGCCGGTGAGGCGGGGGTCCCGTTCTACTCGATCTCCGGCTCGGACTTCGTCGAGATGTTCGTCGGCGTCGGCGCCAGCCGGGTGCGTGACCTCTTCGAGCAGGCCAAGGCCAACGCGCCGGCCATCGTCTTCGTCGACGAGATCGACGCCGTGGGCCGGCACCGCGGCGCCGGGCTCGGCGGCGGGCACGACGAGCGCGAGCAGACCCTCAACCAGCTGCTCGTGGAGATGGACGGCTTCGACGTCAAGACCAACGTCATCCTCATCGCCGCGACGAACCGGCCGGACATCCTCGACCCCGCCCTGCTGCGGCCGGGGCGCTTCGACCGTCAGGTCGCCGTCGACCCGCCGGACATGAACGGCCGCGACAAGATCCTCAAGGTGCACGCCAAGGGCAAGCCGATGGCCTCCGGTGTCGACCTGCTCGCCGTCGCCCGGCGCACCCCCGGGTTCACCGGCGCCGACCTGGCGAACGTGCTCAACGAGGCCGCGCTGCTCACCGCGCGCGCCGGGGCGAAGCTCATCGACGACCACGCCCTCGACGAGGCGATCGACCGGGTGGTCGCCGGCCCGCAGAAGCGCACCCGGATCATGAACGACAAGGAGAAGAAGATCACCGCCTACCACGAGGGCGGGCACGCCCTGGTTGCGGCGGCGCTTCGGCACACCGACCCGGTGACCAAGGTGACCATCCTGCCGAGGGGCAGGGCACTGGGCTACACGATGGTGCTGCCGACGGACGACAAGTACTCCACCACCCGCAACGAGATGCTGGACCAGCTCGCCTACGCCCTCGGCGGCCGGGCGGCGGAGGAGCTCGTCTTCCACGACCCCACGACGGGCGCGAGCAACGACATCGAGAAGGCCACCACCCTCGCCCGGCGGATGGTCACCCAGTTCGGCATGTCCGAGCGGATCGGTGCCATCAAGCTCGGCCAGGGCCAGGGCGAGGTCTTCCTCGGCCGGGACTACGGCCATCAGCGGGACTACTCGGAGGAGGTGGCCAGCCTCATCGACGAGGAGGTCCGGCGGCTCGTCGAGGCGGCCCACGACGAGGCATGGGAGATCCTCGTCGAGTACCGGCAGGTGCTCGACGACCTGGTGCTGGCGCTGTTCGAGCGGGAGACCCTGAACAAGAAGGAGCTGGAGCAGGTCTTCGCGCCGGTGGTCAAGCGGAGCGAGCGGCCGGTCTGGCTGTCCAGCGCCCGCCGGGTCGTCTCCGACGTGCCGCCGGTGCTGACCCCGACCGAGCGGAGCGCCGACAACGGGCACGCCACGGCGCCGAGAGGGCTGGTGCCCCCGCCCCCGGTCGCGCCCCCGGTCGCGGACGAGCACTGACGATGCCGATGCCGGGCGACGGCGCGGGGCCGCCTCCGTTCGACGCCGGGTCGCCTCCGTTCGACGCCGACCGGGTGGAGCGCGCCGTCCGGGAGATCCTCGTCGCCATCGGCGAGGATCCCGACCGGGACGGCCTGAAGGAGACCCCG
>JAAYAH010000050.1 GCA_012719445.1 Actinomycetales bacterium
CGGCCATCGGGCACCGCTGCCGGCCGAGGCACTCCCTTGCGCTCACCGACACCTGCCGCCAGGCCCGCTCGCTCACCCCGGGGACGAGCCCGTCCCGGTCCCCGGTGTCGGTCTCCTCCGCCCACGCCCGGAGCCGCACGATCTCCCGACCCAGCCGGGAGACGGTGCCCGGGTCGCCCCCCTTGGCTGCCGGCGGCTCGTCCGCGCCGGACCCGGGGAGGGCGAAGAGGGTGTCCTCCTCCTCGGGGAACCCCCCGGCCAGCTTGTGCACGCAGAGGTAGTTGCGCCGCCCCTTGACGAGCTGCCAGGTGGGACGGCGCCCGAGCCGCCCGGCGACGGCGTCGGCGAGCCGCGGCAGCTCCCGGTCCACGATCTGGGCCTGGAGGGCGAGGGTCGCGGTCGACACCACGACCGGAACCCCCTGGGACACCGCCCGCGCGACGGCGGGGACCAGGTAGGCCAGTGACTTGCCGGTACCTGTCCCCGCCTGGACGACGAGGTGCTCCCCGGTCTCCATGGCCTCGGCGACCGCGACCGCCATCCGCTGCTGCCCCTCCCGGGGAACGCCGCCCACCGCGGCCACCGCGGTCTCCAGCAGACACTCGATTCCGGGTTCTACCGGGGCCGCCGGTGGGTCGGGGGTCACCCGGCGAGCGTAGACCGACCGCCCGGCATCACCGGGCGGGGTGCACGTGTCGTGCCGACCCCGCCCGGTGATGCCTTACGGACGCCTGCGGTCACAGGGGTGGGTAGGCGTTGGCCAGGAGCTCGTGGAACTGGGCGGAGAACCAGGCGCCGGCCGGCGGGGCGTCGGCCAGGGCGCCGCTCGGGTTGTTGCCGTTGCGGTAGTTGCCCCCGTAGTCGGGGTCGCACATCCGGTCGAAGCCCTTGCCCATCGGGTTGTCCACCCCGATCGGGATCAGGGCGCTGGAGCCGTCGGACTCCCCCGGTGGCTTGATCCACACGTAGGCGTCGATGCCGGGGGCCGGGTCGGCGACCGGGCGGGCACCCAGGCCGGCTCCGGCCTGGTTGCACCAGTCGCCGGCGTGGATCCGGCGGTCGATGCGGGACTCGTCGACGAAGGTGTCGACATCGTTCGAGATGCTCGGGCCCTTGGGCCGGAGCGAGCCACCCCAGCCGTTGCGGGAGGTGTCGAGGAGCATGCCGACGGACGGGTCGAACCCGTTGGCGACGAGCTGTCTCCGGAACGCCTGGGCGAAGGTGAGCTCGTCGACGTAGTTGTTCCATTCGACCCACCGGGACCGGCGGACCGACACCCCGCCCACCATGGTGTCGATGGTGAAGTACGGCTCGGTCGTCGGCGCGTAGTTGGCGGTGTTGGTGACAAACCCGTCCACGCTGTTCACCCCGCCGGCGGTGTCCTTGGCCACCTGCGCGAACAGGGTGGCTGCAGCGGCAAAGTTGGTTTCCCAGCCGAACCAGCTGTGGTTCGCGACGTCGACGTAGGTGTAGACGTTGGGACCGGCCGCGTGCAGCGCATCCAGGGCGTACCGGACGCCGAGCAGGTAGGTGCCGTCGGACTGCACCTCGACGCACCGCTCGTTGCCGTAGCTGACGCTGGTGATCAGGTTGACCAGCGAGTCTGGCTCGATGATGTTCACGATCCGCAGCGAGGCGTACCGCGGGTCGGCCTCGATGGAGGCGATCGGGTCGATGAAGTCGTTCCGGTAACGGTCGAGTTCCGTCGGGAACAACTCCCCGTCGGACCACAACCGCCCGCAGTTACGGCCGGGCAGGTCGTAGATGACGACCTGGACGAGCCCCGCGCCCTGGGCCAGCGCGTTGTCCAGGTGCCCGCGGAGGCTGGTCGGGTACCCCGACCCCGGTTCCGCGGTGACGGCGGCCACGCTGTCCAGCCACACGGCGGTGGGCTGGCCCGCGACCGCGCTCCCACCGTCGGCCGCCGCCTTCGCCGACCAGTCCGGGTTCACGTAGGCCCGCGCGCCCGCGTAGGGGTTGTCGACGTGCCCGGTCGTCGGTGGCGTCGTGGTGGTCGTCGTCGTGGTTGTGCGCGTGGTGGTCGGTGTGGTGCGTGTGGTGGTCCGGGTGGTCGTCGTCGAGCTGACCGTCGTGGTCGTGGTGCCGGGCCGGGTGCACGCGACCCCGTTGACCGAGAAGGACACCGGGGCTGCGGCGCTGGTGGTCCAGGTGCCGTTGAACCCCATGACCGCCGTTCCACCGGAGGTGACCGTCCCGTTCCACGGCATGTTGGTCACGGTGACGTCCCTCCCGCGCTGCGTCCAGGTGGCGGACCAGCCCTGGGCAATCCTCTCGCCGACGTCGGGGAAGGCGAATCGCAGTGTCCATCCGGTCCAGGTGTCACCGACATTGCCGAGGACGATGTTCACGCTCATTCCACCGGGCCAACTGGCACGCTGGTACTGCACGGCACAGAGAACGGTGGCCTGCACCGGAGGTGCCGATATCGCGGTGAGACCGACCAAAAGGGTCGCACAGCCCACTGCGGTGGTCAGTGTTCGCCTGCCTGCCCGGTTCGGGTTCAGCTTCATCTGCTGCATCTCCCTGTGGTGGGTCACGTGTTCGTGAGTCCGGCGGGAACCGGCCCGGACCAGCGCCCTCCGAGCGGTGGACGGTCCACGGAGCGGAATGTCACTGCTCATGGAAGGAACTCGGACAGTGATGTCGAGAGGCGGCCAACAATTCCTGGCGCGCCATATCGCAATGGGTCGTCGAATTGTGGAGTGTGACCAGGAACAGTACCTGAATTCACTTCGTCAACGGGAGACGATCGTTTTCGCGACGACGTCTGCCCGAATGTCTGCCCCGGCGGGCTCCCACCCCGGTCGGTCACGCCCGATGACAGCGGACCGGCTCGGGCCCCGACCGACCGACATCGGAGACGACCCTGATCGACACCAGACCGCTCCACCCGCCCCGGTCGGGCACCCGGACCGGCGCCCTCGGCCGGGCGACCGCATCAACTCCCGAGCGGCCCGTTCATGACCGGGCGCCGCACCGTACCGGCGGGCCCACGACTCACCCGACGCCTGCGGCGTGGTAGTCGGTCAGCTCCGCCGCGAGCACCCGGTCGACCCGGGCCCTGATTCGGGTGCCCTCCGGGGTGTGCTCCTCGGCCAGGACCTCCCCGTCGGAGTGCATCCGGCTGACCAGATCACCACGCCGGAACGGCAGCAGCACATCGACCTCGACGTCGGGCCGGGGCAGCAGCTCGGCGACGGTCTCGACCAGCGACGCGACACCGTCCCCGGTGTGCGCCGAGACGACGACCGCGCGGGGTTCGCGCCGGAGCAGCCGTTCGACGACGTCCCCCTCGGCGACGTCGCACTTGTTCACCACGACGAGCTCCGGCACCGACTCCGCCCCGACCTCGGCCAGCACCGCCCGGACCGCGGCCAACTGGCCCTCGGGATCCGGGTGGCTGCCGTCGACGACGTGCAGTACGAGGTCCGCCTGCGCGACCTCCTCCAGGGTGGACCGGAATGCCTCGACCAGCTGGTGCGGGAGGGCCCGGACGAAGCCGACGGTGTCGGTGAGGGTGTACTCCCTGCCGTCCGGGGTCAGCGCCCGCCGCACCGTCGGGTCGAGGGTGGCGAAGAGCGCGTTCTCCACCAGCACCCCGGCCCCGGTGAGCCGGTTCAGCAGGCTGGACTTCCCGGCGTTGGTGTAGCCGACGATGGCGACGCCGGGAACGGCGTTGCGGCGGCGGGAGTCCCGCTTGGTCTCCCTGGCCACCTTCATGCCGGTGATCTCCCGGCGCAGCTTGGCCATCCGCTGCCGGATCCGGCGGCGGTCGAGCTCGATCTTCGTCTCACCGGGACCGCGGGACCCGATGCCCTGGCCCGCTGCCACCCGGCCGCCGGCCTGCCGGGACATCGACTCGCCCCACCCGCGCAGGCGTGGGAGCAGGTACTCGTACTGGGCCAGCTCGACCTGGGCCTTGCCCTCCCTGGACTTCGCGTGCTGGGCGAAGATGTCGAGGATCAGGGCGGTCCGGTCGATCACCTTGACCCTGACGATGTCCTCGAGACCCCGGCGCTGGGACGGCGACAACTCACCGTCGCAGACGACGGTGTCCACGTCGTTGGCTGCGACGAGGTCCCGTAGCTCGGCGGCCTTCCCTGAGCCCAGGTAGGTCCCCGGGTCGGGGTTCTCCCGCCGCTGCAGCACGCCGTCGACCACCTGCGAGCCGGCCGTCTCGGCGAGGGCGGCCAGCTCGCGCAGCGAGTTCTCCGCGTGCGCCTGGCCACCCGGCGCCGCCAGGCCGACCAGGGCGACCCGCTCCAGCCGCAGCTGCCGGTACTCGACCTCGGTGACGTCGGTGAGCTCGGTGGACAGCCCGCCGACGCGGCGCAGCGCCTGACGCTCGGCGCGGTCGAGCTGGTCGCCGTCCCGTTCGGCGTGCGTGGTGCCGCCCTCGGCGAGCGCCGTCCCGGCGCGGGACAGGATCCGGCTCACGGTCCCGTTCTCCCCGGAGCGTCCGGCGGCGGTGCGCTCGTCACCCGTCATCTCGTCGACCTCCGGTCGATCGGCACCGTTCCGGTGCCTGGGTTCACGGCTGCGATGCCTGTGATCACGGACGTTCATGATCCTCCAAGGATGTTCCGGCCTCCAGCGTCGCATCCCGACGGGGTGGGACGCGAGAGGATTCCCCCCTCACCGGCAGTGACCACTAGGCTCCCCTCGATGAGCGACGAGGTGGCGCACTACTTCACCACCCCGACCGGGCACACGAAGCATCGCGAGATCGAGGTGGTCCTGGCCGGGCGGCGGGTCACGGTGAGCACCGCGGGAGGGGTGTTCAGCTCCGAGCGGATCGACGCGGGGACGCGGGTCCTGCTGGCGCGGGTCCCCGATCCGCCCGCCCGGGGGGACGTCCTCGACCTCGGCTGCGGCTGGGGACCGATCGCCATGACCCTCGGCCTGCTCTCCCCCGGGGCCACCGTGTGGGCCGTCGACGCCAACGACCTCGCCCTGGAGCTCACCCGGGACAACGCCGCCCGGCTCGGCCTGACCGGGGTCCGCGCGGTCCGGCCCGACGAGGTGCCCGACGAGGTGACCTTCTCCGCGATCTGGTCCAACCCGCCGATCCGGGTGGGCAAGGACCTGCTCCACGACCTGCTGGCCCGGTGGCTGCCGCGGCTGGCCGGCGGCGCCTCGGCCCACCTCGTCGTCCAGCGCAACCTCGGCGCGGACTCGCTGCACCGCTGGCTCGCCGAGAGCGTCGTCCCCGGCCTCGGGCCGTGGGCGACGGTCGAGCGGGTCGGGAGCGCCAAGGGCTACCGGGTGCTGCGGGTCGGCCGCTGACCCGCACCGGCCCGGCCGGCGTCGTCGGTGACGGCGGCCAGCCACCCGGCGTCCACCGTGCCCTCCGCCACGATCACCGCAGGTCCGGCGAGTTCCACCCGGTCGCCGCGGAACCGGTCCGCTGCGGGCACGCCGACGCGGAGTCGCCCACCCGGCACGTCCACCGTCCACTCCCCCGGTGCCCCCGGCCCGCCCCACACCCGGGTGGCGAGCACGGCGGCGACGGCGCCGGTCCCGCAGGACCTGGTCTCGCCGACCCCCCGCTCGTGGACCCGCATGGCCAGGTGCCCGACACCGTCCCGCTCGGGTGCCGGGACGACGATCTCGACGTTGGCGCCGTCGACCGGCTCCGGGTGCACAACGGGCTCCCTGGCGAGGTCGACCCGCCGCAGCACGCCGACCCCCGGCACGGTCACCACGACGTGCGGGTTCCCGACGTCGACCCGCAGGCCCGGCAGCGTGACCGGCTCGCCCGCGACGTCCACCTCGACGTCCCCGCCGCTCTCGACGGCGTCGGCCCCGCCGGGGAGGAACCAGGGGCCGAGGTCGACGGCGAACCACTCGCCGTCACGGCGGACGGTCTTCACCCCGGCCCGTGTCCCGACCGCGAGGGTCTCCCCCCGTCCCAGCCGGGCCAGCCCGTGCCGGAGCAGGTAGGCGGCGAACACCCGCACCCCGTTGCCGCACATCTCCGCGAGGGAGCCGTCGGCGTTGCGGTAGTCCATGAACCACTCGGCGTCCCCCGCCTGGGCGAGGCCCTCGGGCAGGTCCCGGGACCGCACCACCCGCAGCAGCCCGTCGCCGCCGATCCCGGCCCGCCGGTGGCACAGGGCCGCAACGGCCGCCGGGGCCAGGTCGAGCGTGCCGTCCGGGTCGGGCACGACGACGAAGTCGTTCTGGGTGCCGTGCCCCCTGGCGAAGGGCAGGCCGTCCGGTCCTGCGGCCATGCCGCCCTCCCTCTCGACGTCGGTGCCCCAGGTTACGTCGTGCCCCCGCCGGAGGGCTGCGCGGTCACCGCCGCCAGCGCCCGGTCGAGCAGGTCCTCGGCGTCGTGCGGCAGCCACACCACCCGCGGGTCCCGGCGGAACCAGGACTCCTGCCGCCGGGCGAAGCGACGGGTGGCCCGGACCACCTCCTCGCGGGCTCCTGCCTCGTCCAGCTCGCCGTCGAGGAGCCGCAGCACCTGGGCGTACCCGAGGGCGCGGGACGCGGTGCGTCCCTGCCGCAACCCGGCCGTGACCAGGCCGGCGACCTCCTCGACGAGCCCCTGCTCCCACATCCGGTCGACCCGGGCGGCGATCCGGGCGTCGAGGAGCTCCCTCGGCACGGTGAGTCCGATCTGGACGGCGGGGACGGCGTACTCCGGCACGGGGAGGCTGGCGCTGAACGGGCGGCCGGTCAGCTCGACGACCTCCAGCGCCCGCACGATCCGCCGGCCGTTCGTCGGCAGGATCCGCTCCGCGGCCTCCGGGTCGACGGCCCGGAGCCGGTCGTGCAGCGCGTGGGTCCCCTGGACGGCGAGCTCGGCCTCCAGCCGGGCCCGCAGCTCCCGGTCGGTGGGCGGGATCTCCAGCCGGTCGAGGACGGCCCGCAGGTACAGGCCGGACCCGCCCACCAGCAACCCCGGACGCCCCGTGCCGGCGAGCCCGGCCAGGACGGCGCGGGCCTGCCGCTGGTAGGCGGCGACGCTGGCCTCCTCGGTGACGTCCAGGACGTCGAGCAGGTGGTGCGGCACGCCCCGCCGCTCCGCCGGGGCCAGCTTGGCGGTGCCGATGTCCATGCCCCGGTACAGCTGCATCGCGTCCGCGTTGACGACCTCACCACCGAGCGCCAGCGCCAGGTCGACCCCGAGATCGGACTTGCCGGTGGCGGTGGGGCCGACCACCGCGATCACCTCTGGCACGTCCACCCGGGCAGTCTCCCACCGCCGCACGGTCCCGCTCCGGGGCAGGGGCCCACGCCCCGGTCGCTCCGGCCTGGCCGACGGCCGCACCGTCACCCGGTCAGCGCCCGGTGATCGCCAGCACCCGACCGCTTCCGTCCGCGCTCATCATCACGATGGTCGTCCTGCCCATCGCCCTGGCGACGAGCAGCACCTGCCGACAGGTCTCGCCCGAGCCGAGCCGAACGATCCGTCGGGTCCACCGGCCGCCTCGTCGGGTGCCGAC
>JAAYAH010000051.1 GCA_012719445.1 Actinomycetales bacterium
GTCGACGGTGGCCGCACCTGCGGTGCTCGAGTCGACGGTGGCCGCACCTGCGGTGCTCGAGTCGACACTGGCCGCGGGGCGGCCGTTCTCGATCGGGTCAGCCATTGCTCGACACTCCCAGGGGCCGGTACCGGTAGTAGGCCGCGCACGCGCCCTCACTGCTGACCATGGTGGCCCCCAGCGGGGTGCGCGGGGTGCACGCCCTCCCGAACGCCTCGCACTCGTCGGGCTTGAGCAGTCCCTGGAGCACCTCGCCCGCCCGGCACTCCCGGGGCTCGACGGTACTGATCCGCCCGACGTCGAAGCGGTGCTCGGCGTCGAAGGCCCGGTAGCGCTCCGACAACCGCCAGCCGGAGTCCGGGATGGTGCCGATGCCCCGCCAGGCCCGGTCGGTCACCTCGAACACGTCGGAGATCATCGCCTTGGCTGTCGGGTTGCCCTCGGCGGGCACGGCCCGGGGATAGGCGTTGTCGACCTCGAACAGCCCCTGCTCCAACTGCCGCACGGCGCGTCGGATGCCCTCCAGCAGGTCCAGCGGCTCGAAGCCGGTGACCACGATGGGAACCCGGTACTTCTTCGCCACCGCCGGGTACTCCCCGGTGCCCATGACGCTGCACACGTGCCCGGCGGCGAGGAAGGCCTGCACCCGGCAGGTCGGCGAGGCCATGATCGCTTCGAGGGCCGGTGGCACCCGGACGTGGGAGACGAGCATGCTGAAGTTGGGCACTCCCCTTCGGGCGGCCTGGTGCACCGCCATGGCGTTGGGAGGCGCGGTGGTCTCGAACCCGATCCCGAAGAACACCACCTCACGGTCGGGGTTCTCCCCGGCCAGGGTGAGCGCGTCGAGCGGGGAGTAGACCACCCGGACGTCGCCGCCCTCGCTGCGCACGGCGAACAGGTCCCTGTCGCTGCCGGGGACCCGCAGCATGTCGCCGAACGAGCAGAAGATCACTCCCGGGGTCGCTGCGATCTCCAGGGCCTTGTCGATCGTCTCCAGCGGGGTCACGCACACCGGGCAGCCCGGGCCGTGGATGAGCTCGATCTCCTTCGGCAGCACCTGGTCGATGCCGTGCCGGATCAGGGAGTGTGTCTGGCCGCCGCAGACCTCCATCAGGGCCCACGGCCTGGTGACCGAGGCCCGGATGTCGTCGAGCACCCGCAGGGCCAGGCGGGTGTCCCCGAACTCCTCGACCCACTTCACGACGTCTCACCCGCCGGGTGCTGGACGGTGCCGGCCGCATCGGCGCCGGGTTCGCCGGTGCCGGGTTGCCCGATACCGGGCCGGTCGGCACCGGGCTGATCGGCACCGGGCCGGTCGGCACCGGGCTGGTCGGGGTCGGCGGCGGCCTGGGCCCAGGCGTCGCCGAACTCCTCCTCCAGCATGCCCGTGCTCTCGAACAGGTCGAGGGTCGCCAGCGCCGAGGCCTCGTCGAGCTTCTGGATGGCGAAGCCGACGTGGACGATGACGTACTCGCCCACCTCGACCTCCGGCAGGTAGGCCAGGCAGACCTCCTTCACCACGCCGCCGAAGTCGACCTGCGCCATCCGCATCGGGCCGCCCTCAGTGATCTCGAGGACCTTCCCGGGAACCGCAAGACACATGGCTGTCCCTCTCCGTCGTCGTCGCCGTGCCGTTCCTGTCGCTGCCGTGCCGTCTCCGTCGCCGTGCCGCGACGGCGAGCTGGCCGAGGGCGAGCCCTCCGTCGTTGGGCGGGACCTTGCGGTGCCGCAGCACGGTGAACCCCTCGCCCTCCAGCAGCGCGGTCGTGAGGTGCAGGAGCACCGCGTTGCAGAACACCCCGCCGGAGAGGGCGACGACGTCCGTTCCCGTCCCGTCCCGGACCCGCAGCGCGGCCCCGACGATCCCCGTCGCCAGGCCTGCGTGGAACCGGGCGGCCACCACCGTTGGGTCGGTCCCGCCCAGGACGTCCGCGGTGACGGCCCTGATCAGGGTGGAGCAGTCGAGCATGCCGACCCCCTGCCCGTCGCGAAGCGGCAGCGGGTAGGGCTCGGCCCCGTCCACCAGGACCGCCGTCGCCTCGAGGGCCATGGCCGCCTGGGCCTCGAAGTCGGCCTCGTGGCAGATGCCCGCGAGGGAGGCCACCGCGTCGAACAGGCGCCCGGCGCTGGAGGTCGGCACACAGGCCAGGCCGGTGTCCAGCTGGCGGGCCAGCACCCGCCGCTCCGCAGCCGGGCAGGCGGCGACGCAGGGCAGCCGCGCGTACGCCGGTTCCGCCCACGCGACGCCTGCGGCGTGCAGGTGGGCCAGGGCCATTCGGTAGGGGCGGTGCACGGCGGCGTCGCCCCCCGGCAGCGGCACGGGGGAGAGGTGGGCGACCCTCTGGAAACCGTCGTAGTCGGCCAGCAGAACCTCCCCGCCCCACACCGTGCCGTCGGTGCCGTATCCGGTGCCGTCGAAGGCGACGCCGATCACCGGGGCCGACCCGTCCAGTCCGTGCTCGGCCATCACCGCGGCGACATGGGCGTGGTGGTGCTGCACCCGGACCAGCGGCAGGGGCTCTCCGGACCCGGCGCTGGACCCGGCGACGGACTCGCCGTCCGCACCCGGACCGCCGGCACCACCCGCACCGCCCGCGCCGCCTGCGTCACGGGGGTCGCCCGCGCCATCGGGGTCACCAGCGCCACCGGGATCACCGGGGTCACCCGACCGGGCACGCCGCTGCGCCCAGCGGGCGGAGCGGTACCCCGGGTGCAGGTCGGCGACCAGCAGCCGCGGGGTGACGCCGACCAGGTCGGCCAGGTGGGTGGTGGCCCGCTCGAAGGCCTGTTGGGTCGCGAGATCGTCCATGTCCCCGACGTGGGCGGACAGCCAGGCGCACCGTCCCTCCGCGACGGCGAAGGTGTTCTTCAGGTCCCCGCCGACAGCCAGCACCGGGGAGACCTCGAACGGCAGGGCGACCGGCACCGGCGCGTACCCCCGGGAGCGCCGGACGGGCAGCTCCTGGCCGTCCACCACCCGGGTCACCGAGTCGTCGCAGGGGATGTGGATCGCCCGGTCGTGCCCCAGCCAGGCGTCGGCGATCCCCGCGAGCCGGGTCACCGCCTCGGCATCGTCGGTGACGATCGGCTCGCCGGACAGGTTGCCGCTGGTCAGCACCAGCACCGACGGCCCCGGTCGGTCCCCGTCGAGGCCGAGCAGCAGGGTGTGCAGGGCCGTCGGCGGCAGCATCACACCGAGGTCGGGGTTGCCCGGTGCCACCCCGGCCGCAACCCTCACCCCGGTGTCGCCCGGCGGTGCCGTGACCTCGGCGTGACGGCGCAGGAGCACGATGGGCCGGCGCGGGGAGACCAGCAGTGCCTCCTCCTCCGCGGAGACCCGGCAGACCGTCCTGGCCGTCGCGACGTCGGCGACCAGGACGGCGAACGGCTTGTCGCCCCGGCGCTTGCGTCGCCGCAGCCGGGCAACGGCCCGTTCCGCGGTGGCGTCGCAGGCCAGGTGGTAGCCGCCCAGCCCCTTGACCGCCACGATCCGGCCGGCTGCCAGCAGCTCACGGGCCTCGGCCAGGGCCGCGGCCCCGGTCGCGGTCACCACGGGGACGCCGGGGGCCCCGGCCTGGTCGTCGGTGGTCGGCGCACCGGGATCACCGTGCGGGGCGCCGGTGGGGCGGGTGCCGCTCCCGCGCCGGGTCACCAGGGAGAGGGTCGGCCCGCAGTCGTGGCAGGCGATCGGCTGGGCGTGGAACCGGCGGTCGGCCGGATCGCGGTACTCGCCGGCGCAGGCGGGGCACAGCGGGAAGTCCGCCATCGTCGTCGACGGTCGGTCGTACGGCAGGCCGGTGACGATGGTGAACCGCGGGCCGCAGGCGGTGCAGGAGATGAAGGGATGGCGGTACCGCCGGTCGGCCGGGTCGGTGAGCTCGGCGTGGCAGTCGGGGCAGGTCGCGACGTCGGCCGGGACGAGGGTCCTGCCGGCACCGGCACGAGAGCTCTCGATGGTGAACCCCGTTGCGGCGGTGGCGGGAAGGTCGCGCCAGGTCACGTCGGTGACGGCGGCCAGCGGCGGCGCGTCGGTACCGACCCGGGCGCAGAACGAGGCGACGTCGGCGGGGTCTCCCTGCACCTCGGCGAAGACACCGTCGCTGGTGTTCCACACCCGTCCGGCCAGGGACAGCTCGCTGGCCAGAGCGTAGACGAAGGGACGGAACCCGACCCCCTGGACGATGCCGCGGACGGTGACCTCCCGCCGTACGGCGTGCCCGCCGCCGGGCCGGGTGACGGTCACGTCGGGGACGGTCACGGCACGGCACCGCCGAGGACCTCGTCGGCCGTCCGCCGCAGCCGGGCGAGCAGGGCGTCGACGCCCTCACCCGTCCTGGCCGAGGTGCGCAGCACCTCCACGTCGCCCCTGACGTCACGCACCGCGGCGAGGAACGCCTGCTCGTCGAAGGCACACGCCTCGGCAAGATCGATCTTGGTGAGCACGACGACGTCGGCCCAGCGGTAGGCGGTCGGGTACTTCACCGGTTTGTCCTCGCCCTCGGTCACCGACGCGAGGACGACGCGCAGGCTCTCCCCGAGGTCGTAGGAGGCGGGACAGACCAGGTTGCCGACGTTCTCCACCAGCAGCAGCCGGGTGCCGGAGGGCAGCCACCCGGACAGGTGGTCGCGGACCAGGTCGGCCTCCAGGTGGCACAGCCCGTCGGTCACCACCTGCCGCACCGGCGCGCCGGAGCGTTGGAGTCGCCGGGCGTCGTTCTCCGTCGCGAGGTCGCCGGTCAGCGCCGCGACCGGGAGCCCCTGCCCGACGGCGGTCGTCATCAGCCGCTCCAGCAGCGCGGTCTTGCCCGACCCCGGGCTGGACAGCAGGTTGACCGCGACGGTCCCGGCGGCGAGCAGGTCGGCACGGAGGGCTGAGGCGAGGTCGTCGTTGTGCGCCAGGACCGCCGTCCGCAACTCGATCAGCCTGCTCACGTCGTCCGCCCTCCGTCCGGGGCGCCGGTGCCAGGCACCGCGCCGTCCATCTCGTCCGTGCCGTCGGGGTCCTCGACCTCGACCGTCGCGATCTCCATCTCCCTGCCGGACGCGTTCGGCAGCACCCTGCCCCCGCACCCGGGGCAGCGCAGCGGGGGCAGGGAGGTCCACACCCCCGAGGTCCCGCAGTCGACGCACGTCCCCGGCAGCGGGACCCGGTCCACGACCAGCCGCGAGCCTTCCAGCGGGGTCTGCGCGGTCACCAGCTCCCAGCAGAAGTGCAGGGATTCCGGGACGACCCCGGTGAGCATGCCCAGCCGCACCGTCACCTCGTACACCCGCAGCTCGCCGACGTGGTCGGTGACCGTGGTGACCAGGGCCTGGGCGATGGACAGCTCGTGCACCTCACGCCCCCGCTTCCCGGCCGCCCGCGGCCGTGTCCCGCCCGCCGCCACCGAGGCCGAGCACCCCTTGGGGGTAGGGCAACGCCTCCGGCGGGTCCGCGCGCACCGTGACGGGGACCCCCCACGAGCTGAGCTCCGCCGCGGCCGCGTCGGCGAGGGGCCCGACGGCGCCCGCCACCGGGGCGGACAGCCCGATGCCCTGCTCCACCTGCTGCGGTTCGATCCCGAGCACCACCAGGTGGGCCGGACGGCGGCCCCGCAGCTCCGCCGCAGCCAGCACCTCGGTGAACCCGAGTTCGTGGACCGACATCCGGGAGCTGAAGGCCGCCCGCAGGCGCTCGCCCTCCAGCCGGACCAACGCCCCGGGCTCACGTCCGGTGCGCACGGTGTCCAGGACCAGCACGTGCCGCGTGTCCTCCAGCAGCCCGAGCAGGTGCAGCCCGAGGACGCCGCCGTCCAGCACGCTCACCTCGGGCGGCACGACGTAGCGACGGACCAGTTCGGCCACCGCCGCAACCCCCGCCCCGTCGTCGCCCACCAGCACGTTGCCCAGCCCGAGCACGGCGACGCCGCCGGCGACCGGCTCCGTCGCGACGTCCTCGGCACTCACCTGTCCACGGTAACCAGCGGGGTCGGGCGGCCTGGACCCGCCGTCGGCCGACGGGATCGGGGTGCTCGGCATGGCCTCTCCTGGGCGGTGGCCGGACGGGTGCCCGTCGTGCCGGCCCGGCGGACGGGACGGTCCCGTGGGGTCCGGTCCGACGGCGGACGTCGGGACGGTGGGGGTTGCGGACGAGGTCGGGGGGTCACAGGCCATCGTGCCGTCGGGACGGTCCCCGGTGCAGCCCTGCGGCGGGACGACCGGGTTTCTTCAGCATTCCTTGACCGGGGCTTGACCTCCGCCGGCAGCCGGGACAGGCCCGGCCCGGGCGGGTCCGGTCCGGGACCAGGGCAGGGACCCGGGCCGGACCCGTCGCCGGGGTCACGGCACGACGGTGATCTCGGTGGACGCACCGCTCTCCGCGTCGACGACGTGCACGGCACAGGCCATGCACGGGTCGAAGGAGTGGACGACCCGCAGCACCTCGAGCGGACGTGAGGCGTCGGCGACCGGCGTCCCCACCAGCGCGTGCTCCCAGGCCCCGCGCCGCCCCGCGCCGTCCCGGGGGGAGCCGTTCCAGGTGGACGGGATGACGATCTGGTAGCGGCTGATGGTCCCGTTCTCGATGGAGACCCAGTGCCCGAGGGCGCCGCGCGGTGCCTCGGTCAGGCCGAACCCGGTCGCGGTCGCCGGCCAGCTCGCCGGCAGCCATTTCGCGTTGTCGGTGACGGCGAGGTCTCCTGCGGCCATGTTCCCGGCGAGCTCGTCGAGCCAGCCGCCGAGCTGCTCGGCGAGCCACTGGGTCTCCAGCGCCCTGGTGACCATCCGGCCGACGGTGGAGAACAGGCCGGAGGCGGGGATGCGCAGGCTCCGCAGGGCACCGTCGACGAGCTGGCGGGCCCTCGGGACCCGGGCGGCGTAGGCGACGGCCATCCGGGCCAACGGGCCGACCTCCATCACCGCGTTGCCGTAGCGGGGGGCCTTGCTCCAGCTGTACCTGGCGGCGGTGTCGAGAGCGTCGTACGGCGGCGTCGGACCGGTGTACACCGGCTCGGTGACCCCGACGGAGGGGTGCAGCGGGTCGCCCTGGGCGTACCAGGACCGGGTCACGTCCTCGGTGATCCTGCGCTGGTCGAGGGCCTCCAGGCGGTTGAGGCTGCGGCCGCGCAGGACCCCGGAGGGCATGAGCGGTCTGCCGTCCCGGCCCGGGAAGTCCCCGTAGCACAGCAGGTTTCCGGGGCCGCGGCCGACGGAGGTCCACGGCCGGTACTCCCTGCCCAGGTGGAGCAGGTCGGGAACGTACACCTGCTCGACGAAGGTCCTGATCTGCTTCGCCAGCACCCGGAGCATGGCGACCGAGGTGTCGTTGAGGGCGTTCGCGCCGGCCGGGTCGAGGGCGGTCGCCATGCCCCCGACCAGGTAGGTCTGCGGGTGCGGGTTCTTGCCGCCGAGAATCGCGTGGATCTTGACGAACTCGCGCTGCCAGTCCAGGGCCTCGAGGTAGTGCGCCATCAGCACGAGGTTGGACTCCGGGGACAAGGTGTAGGCGGGATGCCCCCAGTAGGCGTTGGCGAACAGGCCGAGCTGGCCGGAGTCGACGAACGCCTGGAGCTTGGCCTTCACCGTCGCGAAGTACTCGGGGGAGTTGTTGGTCCACCCCGAGAGGGACCGCTGCAGCCTGCTCGCCGCGGCCGGGTCGGCCGTCAGGGCGGAGGTGAGGTCGATCCAGTCCGGTCCGTGCAGGTGATACAGGTGCACGACGTGGTCGTGGACGTACTGGGTCGCCTCCATCAGGTTGCGGATGATCCGGGCGTTGTCCGGGATCGTGATGCCGAGGGCGTTCTCCACCGCGCGCACCGAGGCCAGCGCGCTGACCGTGGTGCAGACCCCGCAGATCCGCTGGGTGAACACCCAGGCGTCCCGCGGGTCGCGGCCGGCGAGGACGGTCTCGATGCCGCGGAACATGGGGCTGGAGCTCCAGGCGTCGGTGACCCTTCCCGAGCTGATCTCGGCTTCGATGCGCAGGTGTCCTTCGATCCTGGTGATCGGGTCGACAACGATCTTCATGGTTTCCCCTGCTGGGTGGGAGCGGGCTCAGGGCCTGCGGAGCTGACGGGCGGTCGGTGGCACGGCGGGCCGGCCACGGCTCAGGACCCGGTGCTGGTCACGGTCGGCGGGACGGTCGTCGTCGTAGCCGTCGTGGTCGCTGCCGTCGCCGCAGTCGTGGTGGTCGCGGCGGTGGTGGTCGCGGCCGTGGTGGTCGTGGCGTCGTCTGCCGAGGTGGTGGTCGGCTGGTCACCGGATGGCGAGGTGCTGGTCGCGCTCGTCGTCGTCCGTTGGCGGTAGACGTAGAACGGGCTGTTGACGTCCCAGAACCTCGGTGAGGTGCAGCCGATGCAGGGGGCACCCGCGCCGATCGGCCAGGTCGTCTCGTTCCAGTTGCGCTGGTAGCAGTTGGCGTAGGTCGAGGGGCCTCGGCAGCCCATGTGCACCAGGCACCAGCCGTTGCGGTGGCCCTCGTCGCCCCAGGCCTCGACGGTCTGCCCGGCCTGGAGGAACGGGTACCGTTCGCAGCGTCCGGAGCCGTGGATCCGCTGCTCGTAGGCGAACAGCGGCCGCCCGGCGGCGTCGAGGGGCGGCAGTTCCCTGAAGGTGAGGTAGTACACCAGCGCTGCGGTGATGTTCACGCCGTTGGCGGGGCAACCCGGCAGGTTCACCAGGTTGGTGATCCCGGGCACGGCTCCGGCGACCCCCGTCGCGCCGGTGGGGTTGGGGCGGGCCGCCGCGATGCCGCCGTCCGTCGCGCAACTCCCGACGGCCATGGTGAACAGGGCCTTGGCGGTGACCTCCTGGACGATGCTCACCGCCGTGCGCCCGCCGATCGTGCAGTGGACGCCGCCGTCGGCGAGAGGGATGGATCCCTCGACCACGCAGACGAAGTCCTGGCCGGAGGCGAGGACGTCGTCGAGGGAGGACTCCGCCCGTGCGCCGGCCGCGGCCATGAGGGTCTCGTGGTAGTCGAGCGAGATGACGTCGAACAGCAGCGAGCCGACCCCGGGGTCGACGCTGCGGAGGAAGGACTCGGTGTCCGCCGTGCAGTCCTGGGTCGCCAGCCAGACCACGGGCAGGCGCGGGGCCGAGGCGACGGCGTGCGCGATCCGGGGGGTCATGGCCTCCGGCAGGGCGAGAGCCGCGGTCACGGCGCTGCAGAACCCGAGGAAGGCACGCCGGGAGACCCCGTGGGGCAACGGCAGGTCGACGGTTCTGGAGTTCTCGGCAGGGGGGATGGTCGGCATGGGTACCTCCTGTGGCCGACAGGGCGGCTGAGCCCGTCACCGGCGAGGGCCGGGACCCGCCGCCCCTCCCGTCGTGCCGACCGCCGCCGAGGCCGTCGCACGACTCACGCGGAATGGTTCCCGCTGTCCCGCCGTAATTCAGTGACGCGTCGTCAATGGCTATCAAGGGATTCTCTGTATTGCGCGGGGACCAACGTCCCTGCGGTGGGGAGATCGATTGACGCCGTGCACACCCTGCATATTCTGAGGCGTCGCGACACCTGCTGTTGGAACGTGACCACCATGCGTGTACCTGCGGTGAGGTGACCCTTCCCGATTATCGGAAACAGGGTTTCCGTCGAATTGGTCACCGTGGTCGCAAGGGGTGAGCGGTGAAGCGGTCAAATTATGCGGCGGACGGTCGTCGGTCTGCCTGCGCGCGTGCGTTCTCCGGGATGGAGTCGCGATCGCGCCCGACATTTCTCGTCGACGTGCGCCCTGGTCGACGTGCGCCCTGGTCGACGTGCGCCCTGGTCGACGGAGACCCGGTCCCGGAGGGCCGCACGATCCGGGGGTGTCCGTCGCTCCGGCGTTCGGACCGCCTCCGGGGTGTCCGGCTCCTCGGGCCGGTCGGCTCTCCTGGTCGGCCGTGTTCCGCACCCCGGTCGGCCCTCCCGGCGGGCCGTGCTCCGCCCTCCCGGTCGCCCCCCACCTCGGTCGAGGGGGAGTCGTCGCAGGTCAACGGCCGATTTGAGGTAGCGCTCGAATTACGACACAATAACGTCGTGAAAATCGACGCGCGGTCGGCCTCCGCGAGGCCCGGGGGCTCCGGCCCCACGGGTCCGGCCGCGCGTGACGCGCGACCCGAGGTCTCGGCGTCAGGGGCCGCGGCGGCGACGAGCGGTCCGGCTGCCCAGGCCGGGTGCGGCTCGGCCGGATCTCCCGGGATCGACCTCGGGGTCGGGCCGGAGGGGTGCTCGGAGAGCGAGCGGCGGACCAGGGACCGGGTGCGCCGGATGATCCTCGAGCGGGGGCCCATCACCGCCAGCGAGCTGGGCAGGGGGCTCGGCCTCACCGCCGCCGCGGTGCGCCGTCATCTCGACGGGCTGCTCGCCGGTGGCGACGTCGCCATCTGGGACGCTCCTTCCCACGACCGGGGCAGGGGGCGGCCGGCGCGACGGTTCGTGCTCACCGACGCCGGGCACGCGGAGATGGCCACCGCCTACGACGACCTGGCCGCCTCGGCGCTGCGCTTCCTCGGCTCCGTCGCCGGGACGGCGGCCATCCGCCGGTTCGCGGACGCCCGGATCGCCGACCTGGAGGCCCGGTACCGGCCCAGCGTCGACGCCGCGGGCGTCGACCCCCGCGAGCGGGTGGAGGCGCTCGCCGGTGCCCTGTCCCGCGACGGCTACGCCGCCAGCACCCGGCCGCTCCGGGCCGGGAGGCTGTCCCTCGGCACCCAGCTGTGCCAGGGGCACTGCCCGGTCCAGCACGTCGCGGCGGAGTTCCCGGCCCTGTGCGAGGCCGAGACCGAGGCGTTCAGCCGCCTGCTCGGCGTCCACGTGCAGCGGCTGGCGACCCTGGCCCACGGCCAGCACGTGTGCACCACCCACGTCCCGCCCGGCGCCGCCATGACGGCCCCGGATGCCGGGACCCCCGATCCCGTCGCGGCCGGACCCCCCGGCGCGTCCCAGGACCCCACTGCGACCCCCGGCAGAGCCGCTGGAACCGCACCGTCCCCCTCCCAGGAGAGGACCGCTCGATGACCACGATCGCCCGCCCCGAGCTCGAAGGGCTCGGGAGGTACGAGTACGGCTGGGCCGACTCCGACGTCGCGGGAGCCTCCGCCCGTCGTGGACTGTCGGAACAGGTCGTCCGCGACATCTCGGCGATGAAGCACGAGCCGGAGTGGATGCTCCGGATGCGGCTCAAGGGCCTCCGCCTGTTCGATCGCAAGCCGATGCCGACCTGGGGCAGCGACCTCACCGGAATCGACTTCGACTCGATCAAGTACTTCGTCCGCTCCACGGAGAAGCAGGCGTCGTCGTGGGAGGAACTGCCGGAGGACATCCGCAGGACCTACGACCGGCTCGGCATCCCCGAGGCGGAGAAGCAGCGGCTGGTCGCCGGGGTCGCGGCCCAGTACGAGTCGGAGGTCGTGTACCACCAGATCCGCGAGGACCTGGAGAAGCAGGGAGTGATCTTCCTCGACACCGACACCGGCCTGCGCGAGCACCCGGAGCTCTTCCGGGAGTACTTCGCAAGCGTCATCCCGGTGGGCGACAACAAGTTCGCCGCGCTGAACACCGCCGTGTGGTCCGGTGGGTCGTTCATCTACGTGCCGCCGGGCGTGCACGTCGACATCCCGCTGCAGGCGTACTTCCGCATCAACACCGAGAACATGGGGCAGTTCGAGCGGACCCTGATCATCGCGGACGAGGGCTCGTACGTGCACTACGTCGAGGGCTGCACCGCGCCGATCTACTCCTCGGACTCGCTGCACTCCGCCGTCGTCGAGATCATCGTGAAGAAGGACGCCCGGGTCCGGTACACGACCATCCAGAACTGGTCCAACAACGTCTACAACCTGGTCACCAAGCGGGCCGTCGCGCACGCCGGGGCGACCATGGAGTGGATCGACGGCAACATCGGCTCCAAGATCACCATGAAGTACCCCGCGGTGTTCCTCCTGGGCGAGCACGCCAAGGGCGAGACCCTGTCCATCGCCTTCTCCGGCGAGGGGCAGCATCAGGACGCCGGGGCGAAGATGGTCCACGCGGCCCCGCACACCTCCTCCACCATCGTGTCGAAGTCGGTCGCCCGCGGCGGCGGCCGCACCTCCTACCGCGGGCTGGTCCAGGTCCAGGAGGGGGCGCACCACTCCGCCTCGACGGTGCGCTGCGACGCCCTGCTCGTCGACACGATCAGCCGGTCGGACACCTACCCGTACGTGGATGTGCGCGAGGACGACGTGGCCATGGGGCACGAGGCGACGGTGTCCAAGGTCAGCGAGGACCAGCTGTTCTACCTGATGTCGAGAGGGCTGAGCGAGGAGGAGGCGATGGCCATGATCGTCCGTGGCTTCGTCGAGCCCATCGCCAGGGAGCTTCCGATGGAGTACGCCCTCGAACTCAACCGCCTCATCGAGCTGCAGATGGAAGGGGCCGTCGGCTGATGACCGCCACGACGGATCTGGTCGAGGAGTCCGGAGCCACCGGACCCGGTCGGCACGGGCTCACCGAGCACTCCCACGGCGCCGGGGCACCTCCCCCGAAGTCGCGGGCCGAGCGCCCGATGAGCTTCGACCTCGCCGACTTCCCGAGACCGCAGGGACGCGAGGAGGAATGGCGGTTCACCCCGATCGCGGCGATGGCGGACCTGCTCGACGGCGAGGCCTCGACGGCGCACCTCACGTGGACGTCCGAGGCCCCGGACTGCGTCGAGGTCGCCGCCCTCGCCGCGGGGAGCCCGCTGCTCCGTTCGGTGCCGACCCCTGTCGACCGGCCGGCGGCCCTGGCCCTGGCCAACAGCGACGGGGCGGTGCACGTCCGGGTCCCGGCCCGGCGCTCCTGCGAACGTCCCGCGGTGCTCCGCCTGGTCGGGGAGCCGGTGCCGGGGGCGGACGGTGCGCCGCCCCGGGCGTGGGGTCACGTCGTCGTCGAGCTCGGTGACGAGGCCGAGGCGACCGTGGTGCTGGAGCACTCCGGGCTCGCCCACTACGCCGCGGCGGTCTCGGTGCTGGTCGGCGACCGGGCCCGGCTGACCCTGGTCAGCGTCCAGGACTGGGCGGACGGCGCGGTGCACAGCGCCCATGTCGGGGTGCGGATGGGCAGGGACGCGCGGTTGCGCTCCACCCAGGTCAGCCTCGGCGGCGACCTGGTCCGGATCGTGGAGACGGTGGAGTTCACGGCGCCGGGCGGGGACGCCGACCTGGCCGGGATCTACTTCGCCGACGAGGGACAGCACCTCGAACACCGGCTGCTGGTGGACCACACCGTGCCGCACTGCCGCAGCAACGTCGTCTACAAGGGCGCCCTCCAGGGGGAGCAGGCGCACACCGTCTGGGTGGGCGACGTGCTCATCCGGGCTGCGGCCGAGGGAACCGACACCTACGAGCTCAACCGCAACCTCGTGCTCACCGACGGGGCCCGCGCCGACTCGGTGCCCAACCTGGAGATCGAGACCGGGGAGATCATCGGTGCGGGGCATGCCAGCGCGACCGGCCGGTTCGACGACGAGCAGCTCTTCTACCTGCGCGCCCGGGGCATCCCGGAGCAGGAGGCCAGGCGGCTCGTCGTGCGCGGCTTCTTCGCCGAGCTCGTCCAGCGGATCGGCGTCGACGAGATCGAGGAACGGCTCATCACCGCGATCGAGGCCGAGCTGGAGCGCTCCATCGGGAGCGCCGGGTGAGCGCCGTCCGGGTCTGCGCGCTGGACGACCTCGACGAGGTCGGCGCGCTGCGGGTGGTCGTCGCCGGTGAGCCGATCGCCGTCGTCCGCGACGAGGAGGGCCACCTGCACGCGATCGACGACACCTGCACCCACGCCCAGGTGTCGCTGTCCGAGGGTGAGGTCGAGGGCTGCACCATCGAGTGCTGGGTGCACGGGTCGCGGTTCGACCTGCGCACCGGGCAGCCGCTGTCCCTCCCCGCGACCCGGCCCGTCGCCGTCTACGCGGTGACCGTCGAAGGGGACGACGTCCTCGTCGACGTCACCCACCCGATCAACCAGAGCCCCACCAGTGCGAGCAACGGCGCCGACAAGGCAGCCGTCGTGAAGGAGAGCTGAGCCCGTCATGGCCACCCTCGAGATCCGTGACCTGCACGTCACCGTGGACACCGAGCAGGGGAGCAAGGAGATCCTCCGCGGCGTCGACCTCACCGTGCGGCAGGGCGAGACCCACGCGATCATGGGCCCGAACGGGTCCGGCAAGTCGACCCTCGCCTACTCGCTGGCCGGGCACCCCAAGTACACGGTGACCGGCGGCACCGTGACCCTCGACGGCGAGGACGTGCTCGCCATGAGCGTCGACGAGCGGGCCCGAGCCGGCATGTTCCTCGCCATGCAGTATCCGGTCGAGGTCCCGGGCGTCACCGTGTCCAACTTCCTCCGCACCGCCAAGACCGCCATCGACGGCACCGCGCCGAACCTGCGGACCTGGATCCGGGACATGCGCTCGGCCATGCAGGCGCTGCGGATCGACCCGGCCTTCGCCGAGCGGAACGTCAACGAGGGCTTCTCCGGCGGGGAGAAGAAGCGGCACGAGATCCTGCAGATGGAGCTGCTCGGCCCGAAGCTCGCCATCCTCGACGAGACCGACTCCGGGCTCGACGTCGACGCCCTCAAGGTGGTCTCCGAGGGGGTCAACCGGGTGCGCGCGACCGGTCAGGTGGGCGTCCTGCTGATC
Source organism: Actinomycetales bacterium (assembly GCA_012719445.1). GTDB lineage: Bacteria > Actinomycetota > Actinomycetes > Actinomycetales > Kineosporiaceae > JAAYAH01. The sequence continues at coordinate 14,619 of JAAYAH010000051.1, forward strand.
ACCCACTACACCCGGATCCTGCGCTACATCCGCCCCGACTTCGTGCACGTCTTCGTCGACGGCCGGATCGTGGAGGAGGGCGGCCCCGAGCTCGCCGACCGGCTGGAGGACGAGGGCTACGACCGCTTCACCGGCGGTGCCTCGACCAGCACCGCGATGCCCGCGACCGCGGTCTCGGCGACCCGCGCGGGGGCCTGAGGGATGGCGGCCACCACGGCGTCGACGCTCCCGTCCGGGGCGGTCGTCGCGGACGGCGGCGACGGCCTGGACGCGGAGGAGCTGACCCGGCTCCGCCGCGACTTCCCGGTGCTGTCCCGGACCCTCGGCGACCTGCCGCTGGTCTACCTCGACTCGGCCGCAACCTCGCAGCGTCCCTTCGCCGTCCTCGACGCCGAGCGGGAGTTCCTCGAACGCTCCAACGCGGCGGTCCACCGCGGAGCGCACACCCTCGCCGAGGAGTCGACGGACGCCTACGAGGGGGCCAGGGCCGCGGTCGCGGCGTTCGTGGGCCGGGACGCCGACGAACTGGTGTTCACCCGCAACGCGACCGAGGGCGTCAACGTCGTGGCCATGGCGCTGACCGATCCCGCCTCCCCGCTGGCGCTGCGCGAGGGGGACGAGGTCGTCGTCACCGAGATGGAGCACCACGCCAACCTCGTGCCGTGGCAGCGGGCCTGTGCCCGCACCGGGGCCGTGCTGCGCTGGGCCGGGGTGACCGACGAGGGGCGGCTGGACCTCGCCGGCCTCGACGCCGTCCTCGGCCCGCGCACCCGGGTGCTCGCCTTCGCGCACGCCTCCAACGTGCTGGGTACCCTCAACCCCGTCCCGGCGCTCGTCGAGCGGGCGCGCGCCGTCGGGGCGCTCACCCTGCTGGACGCCTGCCAGTCGGTCCCGCACCTCGACGTCGACCTCGGGGCGCTCGGGGTGGACCTCGCCGTGTTCTCGGGGCACAAGATGCTCGGTCCCAACGGCATCGGCTGCCTGGCCGGTCGTCGTGAGGTGCTCGCCGAGCTGCCACCGGTGATCACCGGTGGGTCGATGGTCGAGAAGGTCACCATGGAGGCGACCACGTTCCGGGAGCCGCCGCAGCGGTTCGAGGCCGGGACGCCGCCGGTGAGCCAGGCCGTCGGGCTGCACGCCGCGGTCCGGTACCTGCGGGCCGTCGGCATGGACCGGGTCGCGGCGCACGAGCACGTCCTCGCCGCCCGGCTGCTCGACGGGCTGTCCCGGGTCGCAGGCGTCCGCGTGCTCGGCCCGACCACCGCGGAGGACCGGGTCGCCGCGGTGAGCTTCGCCCTCGACGGGGTGCACCCGCACGACGTGGGGCAGGTGCTGGATGCCGCGGGCATCGCCGTCCGGGTCGGCCACCACTGCGCCCAGCCGGTGCACCGCCGCTTCGGCGTCACCGCCAGCACCCGGGCCAGCGCCCACCTGTACACCATCCCCGACGAGGTCGACGTCTTCCTCGACGCCCTCGACGGGGTCAGGGCCTACTTCGGGAGGGCATGAGATGTGCCGGACCGGCAGGGGGGAACGGTGCCGATGAACGGCCTCGACCAGCTGTACCAGCAGGTGATCCTCGACCACGCCCGGGAGCGTCACGGCCACGGCCTGCGCGGGTCGGAGACCGCGGCCGGCACGGCCGAGAGCCACCAGTACAACCCGCTGTGCGGGGACGAGGTCACCCTGCGGGTCGCCGTCGGGACGACGGCGGCGGCCGGGCAGCCGATCGGGGGCGAGGCCACGGGCGAGAGCGTGGTCAGCGACGTGTCCTGGACCGGCGACGGGTGCTCGATCAGCCAGGCGTCGACATCGGTGCTGCACGACCTCGTGGTCGGCAGGACGGTCGCGGAGGCAGGGGACCTGGTGGCCGAGTTCCGGGCCATGATCCGGGCCCGGGGTTCCGTCGAACCGGACGAGGACGTCCTCGGCGACGCCGTCGCCTTCGTCGGCGTCGGTCGGCATGCGAACCGGGTGAAGTGCGCCATGCTCGGGTGGACGGCCTTCGAGGACGCCCTCGCCAGGGCGGGGGGAGCGTCCGGACCGGACGGCGGAACGGACGACGGGGCAACGGAGGAGGCAGGCCGGTGAGCCAGACGGAACACGCACCGACGTCGGTCGCCGACGTCGAGGAGGCGTTGCGCGACGTCGTCGACCCCGAGTTGGGCATCAACGTCGTCGACCTCGGACTGGTCTACGGTGTGACCATCGACCAGCACAACACCGCCGTCATCGACATGACCCTCACCTCGGCGGCATGCCCGCTCACCGATGTGATCGAGAGCCAGGCGGTGCAGGCGCTGGAGGGGCTCGTCGACAACGTCCTGATCAACTGGGTGTGGATGCCGCCGTGGGGTCTGGAGAAGATCACCGAGGACGGGCGCGAGCAGCTCCGCGCGCTGGGGTTCAACGTCTGACCCGACCCGGTTCCCGTGGGTGCCGCGGTGCCGGACAGCCCACCGGATCCCTCGCCGGTTCGCTCACCGGGCCGGTCGCCCGGTGGTGGAGGCCGCTCCCGGCGGCGGGGTCGTGACTCCCGGCCCCGCGGTCAGGACCCTCCGGGTGGACGGCGCCCGCCTGCTCCGGTGGGTCGACGGATTTGTGGAGCGGCACGGACCTCTCTCCCCGGCGGTCCCGGCCGGGACAGCCGCAGGGCAGCCGGCCGGGCTGTCGCTCTCCCGGGTGACGTCGGCCGGGACGGCGGCGGAACGGTCGGCCGGGGTGCTCCTCGTCGCGGCGGACGGTGCGTCCGCGGAGCTTCTGCCCCCGTTCCCGCTCCCGGTCGAGGCCTCTGCCGGCGGGCCGGCCGACGTCCTGGCCGAGGTCGATGCGCTGGCCTCAGCCGCGCTGGCGGACCGGAGCGTCGCCGTCCTGCTGGTCCGCCGGGGCGGCTACGCCGTCGCGCTGATCAGGGCGGGCCGTCTGGTGGCGTCACGGACCGGGACCCGGTACGTCCAGGGCAGGACCGCCGCCGGTGGGTGGTCCCAGCAGCGGTTCGCCCGGCGCCGGGACAACCAGACCTCGGCGCTGGTGGCGGCGATCGTCGAGACGGCTCTCCGGGTCCTCGCCGTCCACCCCGAGGGGGCGTCCGGGCGGACCGGGCCGGTCGAGCCCGGCGGCCAGGCCGTCGAGTGGCTCGCGACCGGAGGCGACCGGGCCCTGGTCGGCCGGGTGATGGCCGACCCCCGGCTGGCGGGGCTCTCCGCCCTTCGGCGAGGACCCCACCTCCCGGTGGGCGACCCCCGGCGCGACGTCGTCCGGGCGTTGCCCGAGCTGCTGCGTCAGGTGACCGTCGTGGTCAGGGAGCCGTAGCGCGGCGGGGTCGGGCAGCGGGGGAGCCCGGAGCAGGGGATCAGTAGAAGAAGATGTTCCCGCGGGAGATCCGGGCACACCCCGGGTTGCTCTCCACGCTGCGGTAGCTGACCGCACGGTTGAGGAATCGTCCCACGACGGTGACCTCCACCGGGTCCCAGTACGCGAGGCAGCCCATGTCCTCCAGAGGTGGGACGAACCGGATCTGGCCGTAGGCCCTGACGAGGTCGGCGCAGGCGGCCGCCGCTCTGGGATGGGTGCCCCCGGTCGGGAAGCAGGTCAGCGACACGGTGCCGCCCGGCCCGGAGACCGTGAGCGCGGTGGAGTCCGCCGGAATCAACTCCACGATCGCTGACGTGGGTGACGCGACGGCGACGGACGCGGTCAGTGCGACCGCGACCACACCCAGCGCCGCGACGAGTCTCTTCACGGGTCCTCCTCTGTCGGACAGGTGCTGTCGGTGCCAAGGGTGAATGCCCTGGTATGCCGGATATGGGCCCATGGTGGCAGGGGCTGATCCCGGCGACAAGGTCGTAACGGGAGGGATCGCGCGAGCGTCCGGGCGGCTCCGGTTGGGCCTTCCGTGTCCTGCGACGACGGACGGGTGTAGGTGACGGACCGGCTCGCCGACAACACCAGGGATGCCGGAGGAGGTCTGTGCGACGACGTATGGGGTCGTGACGATGGAAGATCGGACGAACGAGATCGCACAGCTCGGCCTCTGGCTCGAAGAGGTGGCGAGGGAGTCCACCTCGGGACGATTCACCTCCGCCCTGACCAGCAGGTGCCCGAACCGGGATCCCGAGGCGCTGACCCTGGCCGCCCAGCGGGCTCACGACCTCTCCCGTGAGTCCTACCGGCACTACCAGCTCTTCTTCGCGTCCGACCGGGACCTGGCCCGGCAGCACATGATCGCGAAGGAGTACTGGACGGCGGTCGAGCGGTTCCTCGTCCAGATGGGAGGGCGTCAGCCGGTCGACCCGGACGCGCACCCCCCGGAGCCCGAGCCGGAGCCCGAGCCCCCGGCCAAGCGCCGCTGGCTTCGCCGGTAGGCGCGGCGCCCCTCCCCGGCGTCGGGGCGCGGACCGGCCGCCGTCCCGTCGCCGGCCCAGCCGTCCCGTCGGTGCCGTCGCCGTCGCCGTCTGCCGTCGCCGTCTGCCGTGTCGACCGTCGGTCTCCCCGGACACCTGCCGCCCTCCGATAGGGTCACAGCATGATCACGGGGAGTGAGACGGACCGGCGGAGCCAGCGGGAGCGGATGCTGGCGGGGGACCTCTACCTCGCCGACGATCCCGAGCTGGCCGAGGACGCCCGGCGGGCGATGCGACTGATGGATGCGTTCAACCGCCTCGCCACCAGCGACACGGCCGGTCAGGCACGGATCCTGGGGCAGCTGCTCGGTGCCGTCGGTGAGGAGTCGATGATCCGTCCCCCGTTCTACTGCGACTACGGCTACCAGATCAGGATCGGTGCCCGATCCTTCGCCAACTACAACCTGACCGCCCTCGACGTCGCAGCCATCACCATCGGTGACGACGTCCTCATCGGCCCGAACGTCCAACTGCTCACCCCGACGCACCCGGTCGATCCCGAACCCCGACGGGCCAAGTACGAGGCGGCCGCACCGATCACCATCGAGGACAACGTGTGGCTCGGCGGTGGTGTCGTGGTGCTGCCCGGGGTGACCATCGGCGAGAACACCGTGGTCGGCGCGGGGGCGGTCGTGGTCAGGGACCTCCCGTCCGGCGTCGTCGCGGTCGGCAACCCGGCCCGGGTGGTCCGCTCCCTGTGAGAGGGCTCATCCGTCGAGCGGGGGCGGCCCGATCGGGTCGATAAAAGATCTTTCGCTCCGCTCGGACGAGCGATTACGGTGCACGGAGTCGGAGGGCCCGGGGCGGTGGGACGAGGTGCGCGATGGCGGATGGTGACGGGCTCCCGGTGACCGCTCGCGGGTACCGGGGTGAGCCGGACTACCGGCTGGTCCGCGATTTCCTCGTGGCCACCTACCCGACGACCCCGCTCGGGATGAACTGGGAGGTCCGTCGCTGGGACGGCTGGTTCTGGGACCCTGCGGAGGACGGTGCGGCTCGGCGCACTCCCCGTGCCGACGTGCGGCTGTGGACCACCGGCGACGGCAGCCTCGTCGGGGCCGTGTTCGGCGAGGACAGCGGGGACGCGCACCTGCAGGTCCATCCCGGCCACCGCGACCTCGATACTGACCTACGACGAGCCGAACCGGCGGGCGATCGTGGAGCCCCTGTGCACCGATCCGGGGCACCAGCGCCGGGGACTGGCGGCGGCACTGCTCGCCGAGGGCATCCGCAGGGTCGTGGCACTGGGGGCGGTCGAACTGGTCCTCGGCACCGGTGACGACGCCTGGGTGAACGCCTTCTACGCCAGGACGGGCTTCACCGAGGCGCGCCGGGTCCTCGTCCACCGGAGGCTGTTCACCCGGACAGCGTGACCTCCCGCCCGGCGCGACGGTACGGCGTGCCCTGGGCGACCAGTCGGAGACAGCGGGCCGGGCGCGCGCGTCGCGCGGGATCGCCGTCGGGGTGGCGACAGCCGTCCGCAAAATACGGAAATGTCACTCGAAATGCCGCAGGGAGATCGAAGAAATCGGTCGGCGGCCCTTTTCTTATGGCATCAGCAATGGAACCATGCCGTATCCCGAATTCAGGATCGTGATTGAACCGTGATTGAGGGGGCGCGGTTCGTGTGCCTGCGGGCACAGAGAGGACGTGCGGTGACGGGACGGCGGCAGGGTCGGTGTGGATCGGCGAGGCGGAGAGGACGGTGGGCACTGCCGGTGGCTGTGGCCTGCGGGGTCGCGACGGCAGCCGGGACGGGACTCGCCGAGGCCGACGCCGCATCGACAGCCCCGGCCGCGGGGGAGGCGGGATCCGCGGGCTCGCCGGTGCCCGTGGTGCGATCCCTCGCCCTCCGCGATCCCACCCAGCCCCTCGTCGCCGCGACCGGCTGGGCGAGTGACAGGTCCGCCGCCGTCGCCCCGCGGGACACCAGACCCTTCAGCATGCTCGGCGTCACCTGGTCGGACCCGGAGGCGGCGATCATGGTCGGAGCCGTCCGGGTCCGGGCTCGCTCCCTGGCCACGGGCCGATGGAGCGGCTGGCTGGAGGTCGAGACCGGTGACGAGGACCTCGCCACCGCCGAGTCGGGTGCCCGCGGCGGTACCTCACCCCTCTGGGTCGGCCCGTCCGACGGGGTGGAGGTCCAGGTGGACGGGGGGAGGAGCACTCTCCCGGCCGGGTTGCGGCTGGAGCTCGTCGACCCGGGCCGCGGGGAGCAGCCCCGGGCGACGACCTCCGTGGCATCCACCGCGACGACGAAGGCCGCCTCCGGGACGTCGGCCACGACCACGGCCGCCTCGACGGTGAAGGCTCCCACCCTGGTGTCGCGGTCGGGGTGGAAGGCCGACGAGAGCATCCGGGGAGCCGGCAACCCCTCCTACGGGACCGCCGTCAAGGTGGTGTTCCTCCACCACACCGCGGGGACCAACTCCTACGCGTGCAGCGAGTCGGCCGCGATCGTGCGCGGTGTGTACAGCTACCACGTCACCGGTCGCGGCTGGCGGGACATCGGCTACAACTTCCTCGTCGACAAGTGCGGCAAGATCTTCGAGGGTCGTCAGGGCGGAACCACCCGGCCCGTCGTCGGTGCCCACACCCTGGGGTTCAACAGGAACAGCGCCGGGATCGCCGTCCTCGGCACCTACAGCTCCAAGAAGGTCTCGACGGCGACCAGAGCGGCGATAGCCCACCTCGCGCTGTGGCGGCTGCGGGCATACGGCGGCAGTCCCACCGGGAAGGCCTCGCTGACCGCGAGCTCCTCGGTGGGCTCGAAGTTCGTCAAGGGGCGTTCCTACACCTTCACCCGGCTGTCCGCGCACCGGAACGCCGGGTACACGGAGTGTCCGGGAGACGCGCTGTACGGGCAGTTGTCGGGGATCAGGACCCTGGCGACGAAGGTCAGCTCGCTCGCCGTGAAGAGCATCACCGGCGCCAGGCTGAGCGGCGGGGTCTACACCGCGGGCGGCGCGATCACCGTCTCCTGGACCGTGGGCACCCCCACCCGTCTGATCACCCGGTTCCAGGTGCTCGTCGACGGGAAGGTCGTCACCACGAAGGGGCCGTCCACCAGGTCCGCGAAGATCACGTTGCGGGCCGGCAGGCACAAGGTCGCGGTCCGGGCGACCCATCTCTCCGGGGCGACGGCGACCACGGCGGCCAAGACCGTGGTCAGGAAGGTTTCGGTCAGGAAGGCGACGTAGGTCTCCGGGGCGACGGTCAGCGGTGGACCGCGTCGCAGACGACCCGGCGGGGCCGTAGCCGCACGGTCACCCGGGTCTCGGTGTCCCGGAACCCCTCGGGGGCGATGTCCCCGTAGTACCGGGACCTGCCCGTGTAGGCCCGGGTGAGCCGGTCGAGGAGGTCGACAGCCCCCTGGGTGACCAGGGCCACGTCACCGCGGACCTCCGTCCATCGACCGGTGTCCTCCGGGTCGACGACGAGCACGGTGGCCCGCGGGTCCGCCACCAGGTTGCGGCCCTTGCGCCGTTCGAGCGTCGTCGACACCAGCACGTGGTTCCCCTCCCGGCAGCACCACACCGGCTGGGTCTGGGCCGACCCGTCGGGCAGGCGGGTGCTCAGCGCCGCCAGCAGCGGACGGTCGAAGAGGTCGAGGTGGTCGGCGGGCAGGTCGACCCCGGGGTCCGACGGCGGCCGCGGGGCCGGTGACCCGCAGGGGAGGGGCGGTGGCGTCGGCAGCTCCGGGGGAAGCGTCGGGAGCCGGTCGAGCGGAGGCGGGTCACCGGCTCCCGGCCGCGGCCGCCCCGGCCCGGTGACGATCGTGGTGGGGGTGAGCCGGAAGGCCACCGGGTGCTCCACGGCCGCGAGTTCGGCCGGGACGCAGGCGCCGAAGTAGGGGGTTGTGCCCGTGTACCGCAGTGTGAGCTCGTCGAGCAGGGCGACGGCGTCACCGTCGTCCCGCGTGACCTCCCCCCGGAGTTCGATCCACCGCTGCTCTTCCTCCGGGGCGACGATGAGCACCGTCGCCCGGGGTCGCCGGGAGAGGTTCCGTGCCTTCTGGAACTCGGCCATCGTGGACACCAGGAGGTCCTCGCCGTCGCGGCCGAACCAGACGACCGTGGACTGGAGCCGGCCGTCCGCCTGGTGGGTGGTCAGGACCGCGACGAGCGGCCGGTCGAGCAGGTCGAGGTGGGTCGGCGGCACTGCTGGCATCGGTGGTCCCCTGTCGAAGGCTCCGCGGCTCGGCGGATCCTCCATTCAATCGGATCGGCGTCCTGGGTCGGACCGTCCCTGCCGACGAGTCCGAGCACCCCGACGAGGAGGAGCCGTACCCGGAGGGGCGGGCGAAGGTGTCCGAACAGGTCTCCCGCCGACTCGCGGGTCGGTAGCCTGCCACGCGGTCGGCGGCGTGCGTCGCACCGTCGGCGGGAGGAGGACCCGAGCCGTGGGGACGTCGTTCACCACTCCGGACGTGGTGCTGCCCTATCCGGGACAGGCGGTCTTCGCCGCCGCGGTCCGCGCCCTGTCGGCACCCGGCTTCCGGGTGCTCGGCGCCGACGCCACCACGGGCGTCGTCCACGGGGAGCTGACCATGAGCCTGTGGAGCTGGGGGGAGAACCTCCGGGTCCAGGTCTGGCAGACGGATCCGGAGTCGCCGTCCAGCGTCCGGATCAGCTCCTGGCTGAAGTTCGGCCTGGTCGACTGGGGTCGCAACCGCCGCAACGTCGAGCGGCTGCAGGCGGCGATGGCCTCGATCCTCGAGGAGGACGCCGCGGCAGGTCGCCTGTCCGGCTGACTCCCGTCCGGTGGACTCATAATCCGCTGCCGATGGGTATGAGCCGTATTCGCTATATGCGATCAGAGCTGGCATGTCGTTATGTGTGAAAAGAACAACATGTCATATCGGGGTATGTATTCGGGTGATCTCGGTTGCGAGCAGTCTGTGATGTTGTGTAGGGCGCCTCGCTTCAGGGTTGACGTGCTCGCTCAATTCGCTCACGATGGGTGTGGTGAGCGAGGAGGTCGTGATGACGGTACAGCCGGGGTTCGATGACCGGACCTACCTGCCGGTACCGGCGGAGCAGGGCAGCGTGCTGGATCTGGTCGCCGCGCTGAAGGCGCGGGGGCGGGACGTGGCGTCGGTGCGGCCGCGGCTGGTGCTCGGTGATGGCAGCGAGGTGGAGCTGCCGGAGCCGATGGTGGACGTGTTGGTTCAGGTGGCTGAGGCGATGCAGGCCGGGTTGGCGGTCACGGTGGCCCCGCAGCATCTGTCGCTGTCGACGCAGGAGGCCGCGGACCTGCTGGGGGTGTCGCGGATGACGGTGGTGCGGCTGCTGGAGGCCGGGCAGATCCCCTTCGACCGTCCCGGACGGCACCGCAGGATCCGGATGGCCGACCTGCTGGAGTACCGGCAGCGCCAGCGCCGCCAGGCCGAGCAAGCGTTGGCGGACATGGTCGCTGACACCGAACGCCTCGGCCTGTACGACGTCGACCCCGAGGCCGCTCGGACTGCTCTGGCTGAGGCACGGTCCCAGCGTCGGAAGGGCTGAGCGCTGGTGTTCACGGCTCTGCTGGACACCTGTGTCCTGGTGCCCAGCCTGCAACGCGACGTCCTGCTCGAATGCGCCGCGGGAGGGGTCTACCGGCCGGTGTGGAGCGCCGCCATCCTCGACGAGCTGAGCTACACCCTCACCCGGCTGTTGACCGACCGGGGACGTTCTGCGGATGAGGTCAGCGCCTACGTCACCCGGCTGTGCCGGCAGATGGACCAGGCCTTCCCCGACGCCACCATCACCGGCTGGGAACACCTCCTGCCCACGATCGTCGTCCCCGACCCCGACGACACCCACGTCGTCGCGGCCGCCGTCGTGGCCGGCGCCCAGTTGATCGTCACCAGCGATCAGCGTGGGTTCACCGAAGGGCTCCCGCCGGGACTGTGCACCCAGACCCCCGACGAGTTCCTCCTCGACGCCCTCGACCTCACCCCGCCCCTGGTCCTGGGCGCTGTCGACGCGGTCGCGGCCCGGACCGGTCGTCATGGACCGGCCCGCACCACGCGTGAGATCCTCGAACGCCTTCGGGCCGCCAGCACGCCGGCCTTCGCCGCCGCCGCTCTCGACCGGCTGGACGAGGCCCTCTGACCTGGACCGGCACACCGGCGGCGTGACACTAAACGTGACGCGAAACGGTGTCGACGGGCGGGGAAGAACGCACCCAGAGAGGACAACCCCGTAGGCAAAGTCGCAGGTAGAGGCCTCAGTCGTTCTGGACGGCTGCTCTCCCCGTCCGGTGGAGCCCAGGCCATCGGACTCCCGGCCGGTGGACTCCACCCGACGGGTGGATTGCGTCGGATCGAGGTGTCGGGTGTCCCCGGAGTCAGTACCCTGTGCGGAGATCGCCCGGAATGTGCTGCACCGACGGTGACGCGACACCGCGTGTCGTCACGGTGAGAACACTCCAGGGCAGCTGACAACACTGACGCAGGGGTGCGGGAGGTACGACGTGCAGGACGACGCACCGGCGGACGCCGTGCCACCGCTGCCCCGGAGGACGCACCCCGGGGCAGCCCTTCCGCCGATGCTGCGTCGCCCTCCGGCGCCGGAGGGCACCACCAGCGCGATGCGGGACATCCCGGTGCTGCTCAGGGTGCGGGCCCGGCTCGTCGCTCCCCAGGAGCAGCCGCGGGAGCAGGGACCCGGGATGATCGATCCCCGATAGGGAATCAGCCGTCGTCGACGCCGCGCGCCTGCAGCGCCTCGCCGAGACGGTCGGCGTGTCGCACCGTGCGGACCAGCAGCGGCACCGCGAAGGCCCGCGCGGACCGCTCCGCCCCCCTGGCCTTGCGTGCCTGCTGGACCTGGGTGGCCAGGGCGGCGACGACCGGGATGCTGCGCACCGTGAGCGCCAGCACGAGGGCGACCCGCTCCGGGTCCACCCCGATCGGGCGCAGCGGCCGGGTCGCGGCCACGACCGCGTCCAGCAGGTCCTGCTCCCGCGTGGTCAGGGTCACCAGGGTGGCGAGACCGACCGCGACGAGGAGCGACCCGACGAGGACGACGGCCCGGACCGGGCCGACCCACACCCCCTGGAGGACCGTCAGCGGGACCAGGAACCACAGCATCGGCCGGAGCCGGGTCCCGACCTCCAGGACCCCGACCCCGGAGACGGAACAGCCGACGAGCACCAGGGCCGCCCCGCAGAGCACCGTCACCGGGGACCGGAACCAGAACAGCCCCACCATCAGGGCGCAGAGCACCAGCAGCTTGAGCCACACCGGGGCACGGTGCAGGACGGACGTCCCCGGGACGTAGCTGCCGAGGATCACCGGTCACCCCACCAGTTCGCGGTAGGCGGCCAGCGCGACGCCGGGGGCCGCGTCGGCGACGACCCGGCCCTCGTCGACGACGACGACCCGGTCGAACCCCGCGACGAGGTCGAGGTCGTGGGTCACCAGCACCACCTGCTGCGGCAGGTCGTCGAGCAGCGCCGCGACCTGCCGGGTGTTCCGGGCGTCGAGCAGCGTCGTGGGCTCGTCGCACACGAGTACGTCCGGCTCGGTGACCAGGACCGAGGTCAGCGCCAGTAGCTGCTTCTGCCCCCCGGAGAGCAGGTGGGCCGGGTGGTCGGCGTGGCCGGCGAGGCCGAACCTGTCCAGGGCCGCGGCGACCCGCTCCGCCGTCTCCGCCCTGGACAGGCCGGTACGCCGGAGCGAGAAGGCGACGTCCTCCGCCACCGTCGGCATGACGATCTGCGCGTCGGGATCGGTGAACACGAACCCCACCCGCCGCCGGACGGCGGGGCCGTGGGTCCTGGTGTCCAGCCCGTCGACGAGAACTCGTCCCTCGGTGGGGACCACGAGGCCGTTGAGCAGCCGGGCGAGCGTCGACTTGCCGGACCCGTTGGCACCGACGACGCCGATCCGGCGCTCGGACAGCTCGAGGTCGACCGACTGGAGGACCACCCGCTCGCCGTAGCGGTGGGTGACCGACTCGATGGCCATGGTCAGCGGCCCGGCGGGCCCTCCCGCCTGCTCCCCGGCCCGCGACCGGACCCCGCGAGGACGTCCCCCCGTTCCCACGACGCTCACCCGACCCGCTCGACGAGGACGGCGACCCCCTGGCCACCGCCTACGGCACACGTCGCGAGACCGTACCGCCCGGTCGCACGTCGCGTGCGGCGCGGGTCCGGTCGTACCAGCGTCGAGAACAGCCTGACCAGGAGCAGCGCTCCGGAGGCGCCCCACGGGTGGCCGAGGGCGATCGCCCCGCCCTGCGGGCAGACCCGGTGCCCGTCGTCGCCGAGCGGGTCCAGTCCGAGGTCGTCCGTGCACGCCAGCACCTGGGCGGCGAACGCCTCCACGAGTTCGATCACCCCGACCTCGTCGAGGCTGACTCCTGCCCGGTCACAGACGGCTCGCGCAGCCCGCGCGGCGCCGATCCCCGGTTGCGCCGGGTCGACCCCGACCACCGCGGTGGCCCGGACGGCGAGGCCGGGGAGCCCGAGGGCGGCGCGCAGCTCCTCCGGGACGATCGCGACCGCGCCCGCCCCGTCGTTGATCCCGCAGGAGTTGCCCGCCGTCACCGTCCCGCCCGCGACGAAGGCCGGCCGGAACCGGGCCAGCGCCCTGGCCGACAGCCCGCGTCGCGGCCGGTCGTCCACGCTCACCCCGGCGACCGGGACCAGCTCCGCGACGAAGAGACCGGCGTCGGCCGAGGCCACCGCCAGTGCGTGCGACCGGGCCGCGTAGCGATCCTGCCGGTCCCGGTCGATGCCGTGGGCCGCGGCGAGCGCCTCGGCCGCCTCGCCCATCTCGGGGTCGGGGAACCCCGCGGGGGTGAAGGGCGCCCGCTCGTAGGGCCGGGGGAGCCCTCCCGGTGAGTCCGGGCGGGCCAGCCGCCACGGCGCGGTACTCGCGCTCTCGACCCCGCCAGCGAGCACCAGCCCGGCCTCTCCCGCGCGGACCAGGGCAGCGGCCTGCCGCACGGCCTCCAGCCCGGAGCCGCACTGACGGTCGACGGTCACCCCGGTGACCTCGGTGCCGAGCCCCGCGGCGAGGGCGGCGACCCTGGCCACGTCGCCGCCGGGCCCGCAGCAGTTGCCGAGGACCACGTCGTCGACGGGAACCCCCTCGCCGTCACCCGCCGCGGTGTTCTCCAGGTCCTCGGCCAGCGCCGCCAGCACCGGTCCGGCCAGGCCGGCGGCGTCGCTGCGGGCGAGGGAGCGGCCGACCGTCCCGATCGGGGTCCGCCTGGCCGCCACGACGACCGGGGTGCGTTGGTCCATGTCCGGCAGGGTAGGCGGGCCTTCGCGGGACACTCCGGTGCGGGGGGTCACCCGCGGGGATCAGCCGGGGCGGGGCGCTCGCCGAACCGGGCCCGGAGGGCCGACCGGTCGACCTTGCCGCCGGGGGAGCGGGGCAGTTCACCGACGAGCACCCGCACCGGTCGTGCCGCGGGGCGCAGGTGTTCCCGGGCGGCGGCCCGGACAGCGGCCCGGACGGCGGTCGGGGAGGCGGTCAGGGAGGTGGTCGGGGAGGCGGCGGAGGCCTGGTCCGGTTCCGGCTCCACCACCGCGACGAGCAGTTCGCCGAGCCTCGGGTGGGGGATCCCGGCGCAGGCGACGTCGCGCACCCCGGGGACCTCTCGCAGCGCGGCCTCGACGTCGCAGACCAGGACGGTCTCCCCGCCGACGGTCACCGCGGCGTCACCCCGTCCCAGGACGGTGAGCACGCCGTCGACGAGCAGCCCCCGATCGCCGACGCAGGCCCAGCCGTCGGCGTCGCGCCGCAGCGGCCCCGGGTCCGCCCCGTCGAGGTACCCGTCGGCCAGGTACGGCGACCTGGCCGTGACCAGGCCGTCGCGCACGTCCAGCTCGGCCCCGGGGAAGGCGCGCAGCCCCGTCCCGTCCCGGTCGGCCGCGACGAAGGAGAGCTCGGCGGCTCCGTAGTACTCGACCAACCGGACCCCGAGCTCACCCGCCCGCCGCCGGAGGCCGGGAGGGGTCGCCGCCCCCGCGACGACGACCCGGCGAAGCCGGGGCAGGGCGCCGGTGGTGACGCCGTCGAGCAGGTCGCCGAGCACGGTGGGGACGGCGTGGGCCACGGTCGCCGCCGGTGCCGCCGGTCCGGCCGCCATGACCCCGCGCCAGCGACCGGGTGCCAGCACCGGGACCCCGGTCGCCAACGCGTGCCAGACGGCGAAGAGCGTCATCGTCGAGGAGAGCGGTCCGGTGGCCAGGACCAGGTCGTCCCCGGTGATCCCGGAGACCTCGGTGAACGCGTCGAGGCTGCACGCCCACGATCGGCAGCTGCGGACCACCAGCCGTGGCGTTCCCGTCGACCCCGAGGTCGGCAGGGCCAGCCACGGCTCCGCCGCCCGGCGCCGCCGCGCTGCGGACAGGGACCTGCCCAGCCGGGCGGGGCCGGTCCGGGAACCGTCAGCGGAGGGCCCGCCGGCCTCCCCGGCGAGGACCACCGGGACGGCCCCGGACGCCTGGGCGGCGAGCAGGTCGACGACGGCGGTCAGCGGGAGACCGGTGCGGACGGCGACGGCGGCGGGAGGGAGGTCGGGGCGACGGCGCTCCACGGCGTCGAGGAGGTTGCGGCGGGAGAGCCGCTCCTGTCCGCTGAGCAGGGCCGGTCCGTCCCGGTCCGGCAGGGCGCGGACGGCGTCGACCAGGGTGTCGTTCAGGACCGGTCGTCCGGGCCGCTCGCGACCGGCGCCAGCCGGCGCTCCCCGTCGGCCGACCTTCGGCGTCGCACGACGACGTCGGGGTAGCCGCGGAGCACCCCCGCGGTGACCACGGTGGACACGGCGACCTTGACCAGGTCCCCCGGCAGGTAGATCGCGGACACCACGAGGGCGTGCCAGATCGTCATCCCGGCGACGGCGGCCATGACCGGGACGCCGACCGCGTAGACGACGAGGATGCCGCCGACCACGTTGGCCAGGGCGAGCCATCCCGTGGTGAACCGGACAGGGCGCAGTTCGACGAGCCGCCCCACCACCCAGGCGCCGACCACCCAGCCGAGGATGTAACCCGCGCCGACGCTCACGAACACCGCGGGCCCGCCCTGGGGCCGTGACGGCGAGGGCGGCAGCAGCGGGAGGCCGGCCAGGACGAGGACCAGGAAGGTCAGCACGGCGAGCGCACCCCGCCGCGCCCCGAGCACCGACCCGGCGAGCATGATCCCGAGGGTCTGCGCGGTGATCGGGGCGGCGTCGCCGAGGGGGGTGATGGTCCCGAGCAGCCCGAGGACGGCGATGAGGGCCGCGAAGACGGCGACGAGCGCGAGGTCGCGGGCGTCCAGGCGGGTACTGCGCACGGTGGTGGGCCCTTCGGATCGGCGGGGTCGAGGGACGGTGGGGTCGAGCGACGGCAGGGTCAAGGGACGGTGGTCCCGTTCGGATCGCGGCCACCCTAGTCCCGTGCCGTCGGAGTTACCTGCGCAGGTGCGCGCTCTTCGGCCCCGCGTGGTGCAGGAGTCTCAGCGCACCGTCGTGCAGGAGTCCAGGTCACCGGACCGGTACCCGGTGACGAACCACTCCCTGCGCTGGGCCGCGGAGCCGTGCGTCCACGACTCCGGGTCGACCCGGCCGGAGACCTTGGCCTGGATCCGGTCGTCGCCGACCGCCTCCGCGGCCGCGATCGCCTCGGTGATGTCCTCGGTGTCCAGGGCGATGCCGTTCTCACCGAGCCGGTCGGCGAGCGTCGACCAGACCCCCGCGTAGCAGTCGGCCTGGAGCTCCATGGCGACGGAGTACTCGGAGGCCGCTGCCGGATTCCGCTGCTGGGCCGCCCTGACCCGGCGCTCGGTGCCGGTCAGGGTCTGCAGGTGGTGGCCGAACTCGTGGGCGACGATGTAGGCCTGTGCGAACTCGCCCCGTGCGCCGAACCGGGTCTGCAGTTGCTCGAGGAAGTCGAGCTCGAAGAAGATCTCCTGGTCGGGCGGGCAGTAGAACGGGCCGACCTCGGCGCTCGCCGGGCCGCACCCGGTGTTCACGGAGCCGGTGAAGAACGCCAGCCGCGGCGACTCGTAGGGCAGTCCCCGCCGGGCGAACTCCGCGCTCCAGACGTCGTCCGCGATGTTGTACACCTTGATCAGCCTGCAGTCGGTGTGCTGCCGGAGCGCGCCGGGGGAGTTGCACCGGTCCCGGAGCTCCTCGGCGGACTCCCCGGACCCCTGCCCCGACCGGGTCTCGCCGAGACCGCCGGAGATCTCCGGGACGTTCCCGGTGAGCAGGGAGAACAGCAGGGTGACCACGAGGCCGACGAGGCCGACGCCGCCGCCGACGGCGAGTCCGCCGGACCTGGACCCGCGCCGGTCGTCCACCCCGCCGATGTCGACCCTGCCGCTGTCGAACTCGATGGGCACGGCTACCTCCTCGCCGCGATCCTCGCGGCCGGCCGGTGCCCGACCGGCGGCCTTCGGGCGCGGTTATCGCAGCGCGCGCCCTGCGCAGCCCACCGTACGATGTCCGGGCGGGCGTCGTCCCCGGGGTGGTGCGGCCGCGCCCCCGTGTCCCGATGTCCGGTCCCGCCCGTGGCCGCCCGACCAGCTGGAGTCGCAGTGATCGTCGCCAACGACGTGGAGCTGCGCGCCGGGTCCCGGCTCCTCCTCGAGCACGCGACCTTCCGGGTCGCCCCGGGGGACCGGATCGGGCTGGTAGGTCGCAACGGTGCGGGGAAGACGACCCTGACCCGGGTCCTCGCCGGGGAGGCCCTGCCTGCCGCGGGACTGGTCACCAGGGACGGGGACATCGGGTACCTGCCGCAGGACCCCCGCACCGGGGACCTCGACATGCTGGCCAAGGACAGGGTGCTGTCCGCTCGCGGTCTGGACGCGGTGCTCCGCAGGATGCGTGAGGCCGAGGTGCGGATGGCCAGCTCCGACACCGCGGTCCGGGACGCCGCGATGGCCCGCTACGCGCGCCTGGACGCGGAGTTCACCTCCCGCGGCGGGTACACCGCCGAGAGCGAGGCCGCCATCATCTGCTCCAGTCTCTCCCTGCCCGAGCGGGTCCTCACCCAACCGCTGGGCACCCTCTCCGGGGGCCAGCGGCGCCGGGTCGAGCTGGGACGGATCCTCTTCTCCGGGGCGACGACGCTGCTGCTGGACGAGCCGACGAACCATCTCGACGCCGACTCGGTGAGCTGGCTGCGGGACTTCCTGCGGGCCTGGTCCGGCGGCCTCATCGTGATCAGTCACGACGTCGCCCTGCTCGAGGCCAGCGTCAACCGGGTGTTCCACCTCGACGCCACCAGGGCGACCCTCGACGTCTACAACGTGGGCTGGACCGCGTACCAGGGCCAGCGGGAGGTCGACGAGCGCCGGCGCAGGCGGGAGCGGGCCAACGCCGAGAAGAAGGCCGCGGCGCTGATGGCGCAGGCGGAGCGGATGCGGGCGAAGGCGACCAAGGCCGTCGCGGCCCAGAACATGATCCGGCGGGCGGAGCGGCTGCTGGCCGGGGTCGAGGAGCAGCGGCAGCAGGACAAGGTGGCCCGGCTGCGGTTCCCCGACCCGAGGCCGTGCGGGCGCACCCCGTTGACGGCGAGCGGCCTCTGCAAGGGCTACGGGAGCCTCGAGGTGTTCACCGACGTCGACCTCGCCGTCGACCGCGGCAGCAGGGTCGTCGTCCTCGGTCTCAACGGCGCGGGGAAGACGACGCTGCTCCGCCTGCTGTCCGGCCTCGAACGGCCGGACTCCGGGCAGGTGCTGCCGGGGCACGGGCTGCGGCTCGGCTACTACGCCCAGGAGCACGAGACGCTGGACGTGTCCCGGACGGTGCTGGAGAACATGTCCTCCGCGGCCCCCGACCTGCCCGAGGTCCAGGTCAGAGGGGTGCTGGGGTCCTTCCTGTTCTCCGGCGACGACGTGGAGAAGCCGGCGAGCGTGCTCTCCGGCGGGGAGAAGACGCGCCTGGCGCTGGCGACCCTGGTCGTCTCCGGCGCGAACGTGCTGCTGCTCGACGAGCCGACGAACAATCTCGACCCGGCGAGCAGGGCCGAGGTGCTGTCGGCCCTGCGCCGGTACGCCGGGGCCGTGGTCCTGGTCACCCACGACGAGGGCGCCGTGGAGGCGCTGGGCCCGGAACGGGTGCTGCTGCTCCCCGACGGGGTCGAGGACCTGTGGAGCGCCGACTACCTCGATCTCGTCGCCCTGGCGTGATCCCGCGCCGCCGGATGGGCCGCAGGCCGCCCCGGTTCGTTCGCCGGGACGGGGCAGGGGAACTTGAGATCTTCGTAATTCCTGCGATCATCGAGTCATCGAGATCACCACAAGCACCGAAGATCGCATCCGGCGCACGGGGTATGCCGGTCGTCGCATCCCCAGTGTCGTCGACTGGCCGACGTGGACCACAGAGACCACCATGGTCACGAGGGTTTCGTCCGAGGAGGATCCGTGACTGAAAGTGTCAAGAAGGGCGCTCGCATCACCGGCGAGGACCGCACCAAGCTCGCCGGCGAGCTGACGAAGAAGTACTCGCAGGGAGCGAGTATCCGAGCCCTCGCCGAGGAGACGGGCCGCTCGTACGGGTTCGTGCACCGTCTTCTCACCGAGAACGAGGTCGCGCTGCGAAGCCGTGGCGGAGCGACCCGCGGCAAGAACAAGCGCTGAGCGTGACACCCGGCGGACCGGTCGACGACCGGCCCGCCGGGCAGCAGTCGGAAGGGGGCGGGCCGGGTGACCACGGTCACCCGGCCCGCCCCCTTCCGACGTCGGGATCGTGGTGCCGACCTCCCGACCTCGCGCTCGCTGGACCGGCGGTGTGGGAAGCGCCGCGCCGGTCGGTGCGTTGGCCCGGGTCGTAGGGATCGGTTCCACCCCGATCCACCACAACGGACGGAGGGAACGGGTCGTGTCCGGGCATGCGGCATGGAGCACGGTGCGGTCGTACTCGCGGGATCGCAGCGTGGTCCGGCAGCGGCTCGCGCCGGGGACGCGGCGGCGGGTCCTGGGCTACGCCAGCCCCTACCGGCGCCTGATCGCGGTATTCCTCGGCCTCGTCGTCCTCGACGCGGCCCTGGTCGTGGTCAGCCCGCTGCTGCTGAGGCTGCTGGTCGACGACGGCGTCATCCCCCGCGACACCGGGCTGGTGGTCACCCTCGCGGCGGTCGTCGCCGGCCTCGCCGTCGTCGAGGCCGTGGTCAGCCTGGTGCAGCGCTGGTACTCGGCCCGGATCGGTGAGGGGCTCATCTACGACCTGCGCACCCAGGTGTTCACGCACGTGCTGCGGCAGCCGGTGGCGTTCTTCACCCGTACCCAGACCGGTGCCCTGGTCTCGCGGCTGAACAGCGACGTCATCGGCGCCCAGCAGGCGTTCACCTCGACCCTGTCCGGGGTGGTGTCCAACCTGGTCTCGCTGGTGCTGGTCGTCGGGGCGATGCTCTACCTGTCCTGGCCGATCACCCTCGGCGCGCTGGCGCTGCTCCCGGTGTTCCTGTTCCCCGCGCGCAGCGTCGGGGCCCGGCTGGCCGACCTCGCCCGCCGGTCGATGCAGCTCAACGCGGAGCTGGGGTCGCGGATGACCGAGCGGTTCAACGTCGCGGGGGCGCTGCTCGTCAAGCTGTTCGGCCGGCCGGAGACCGAGCAGGTGGAGTTCGCCGATCGGGCGGGACGGGTCCGCGACATCGGGGTGCGGATCGCCATGGCGAACCGGGTCTTCTTCGTCGCGCTCACCCTGGTCGCCTCCCTCGCCACGGCCCTGGTGTACGGGGTGGGCGGGCTGCTGGTGATCGGCGGTGACCTGTCCCTCGGCACGCTGCTCGCGCTGGCGGCGCTGCTCGGCCGGCTCTACGGGCCGCTGACGGCCCTGTCCACGGTGCGGGTGGACGTGATGACCGCCCTGGTCAGCTTCGAGCGGGTGTTCGAGGTCCTCGACCTGCGCCCGCTGGTGCGGGAGGCGCCCGACGCCAGGGCCCTGCCCCCGGGACCGCTGTCGGTCGAGCTGGACGGCGTCCGCTTCACCTACCCCTCGGCGGACGAGGTCTCGCTGGCCTCCCTCGAACAGGTCGCCGTCGCGGACCGGGTCGGCGGGGGCGAGGTGCTCACCGGCGTCGACCTCCGGGTCGAGCCGGGGCAGCTGGTCGCCCTCGTCGGTCAGAGCGGGGCGGGCAAGACGACGATCACCAGTCTGGTGGCCCGCCTCTACGACCCCACCGAGGGGACCGTCCGGCTCGGCGGCACCGATGTCCGCGAGGTGACCATGGCCTCCCTGCACGAGGCCGTCGGCGTGGTGACCCAGGAGGCCCACCTCTTCCACGACACCGTCCGGGCCAACCTCGCCTACGCCCGGCCGGAGGCGACCGAGCAGGAGATGCTCCAGGCCCTGCGGGACGCCCGGATCCTCGAGCTCGTCGAGTCACTGCCGGAGGGGCTGGACACCGTGGTGGGCGACCGCGGGCACCGGCTGTCGGGGGGCGAGAAGCAGCGCATCGCCCTGGCGCGGCTGCTGCTCAAGGCCCCGGGGGTTGTCGTCCTCGACGAGGCGACGGCGCACCTCGACTCCGAGTCGGAGGCCGCGGTCCAGCGGGCCCTCGACGAGGCGCTGGCGGGCAGGACGGCCATCGTCATCGCCCACCGGCTGTCCACGGTCCGGTCGGCCGACGTCATCGCCGTCGTCGACGACGGGCGGATCGTGGAGCGAGGGCGCCACGAGGAGCTGCTCGCGGCGGGCGGGCCGTACGCGGAGCTGTACCGGACGCAGTTCGCCGACGCGCCTCAGAGCACCCGGGAGACGCCCCCGTCCACGGTGAGCACCGTGCCGGTGACGTAGCTGGAGGCGGGCGACAGCAGGAACACCGCAGGCCGCGCGAACTCCAGGGGCTCCCCGAACCGTCCCAGCGGGATCCGGGACTCCAGCTGCCTGCGGTTGTCCTCACGGCCCGCCGTGCCGTCCCCCGGCGCGGCCCGGTCGGCGTCGATCCAGCCCGGCAGGATGGCGTTGACCCGGATGCTGCGGGGCCCGAGCTCGTCGGCGAGGGTCTTGGCGACCATGGCGAGCCCCGGTCGCAGCCCGTTGGCGAGGGCGGCTCCCGGCACCGGCTCACGGACCGACTGGCTGAGCACGAGCAGCAGCGAGACCCCCTCGTTGGAGGACAGCCTGCCCACCGTGCGGGCCAGCCGCATCGGCGAGACGAAGGCGGACTCGAAGGACAGCCGCCAGGCGCCGTCGTCGGCGTCCATCACCGCGCTCGGCGGCGGCTCGCCGAGGTTGATCAGGGCACCGTCGAGCCGGCCGAACCGGGCGACGGCCGCAGCCACCAGGCAGGTCTCGATCCCGGCCTGGGTGAGGTCACCGGGGATGGCGATGGCCCGCTCGGAGCCGCCGAGGTCCTTCGAGCAGACGTTGATGGCCTCCTCGTCCCGCCCGCACAGCACCAGCCGCGCTCCCTCGCCCGCCAGCTGCTCGGCGCAGGCACGGCCGAGCCCTCGGGAGGCGCCCGTGACGATGTAGACACGGTCGCTCAGGCCGAGATCCATGTCACCATCCCTACTCGCCGACACCTTCCGTCCGACGTGCCCGGGGTCACCACGTCCCTGACCCGGGGCCGGACCGGAGGGCGGGCCGTTCGAGGGACTCGGTCACGAACGGTCATGCCCCTCTCGTGTTTGTCGTGCCGCGAGGGCGCGGGCTTGAGTCCGTGACCCCCGGATTCGCGGGCCGGCCGGGGCGCAGGGCGCTCGCTGGGAGCGGGAGGGGTGGACCCGATTCCGGGCACTGCCTGTGGTCAAAGCACTACGCTACGGGCATGTCGGACGGTGAGGCAGCCAGGTGGAGGACCGCGGGGGAGCCCGGCGGTGAGGACGGCGGAAACCCGGGCCCGAGGCTCCGGGCGACGACGGGCGCCGTCCGGGACCTGGTGACGGCTGCCGGACGGGTGACCGTCCTCACCGGAGCCGGTGTCTCCACCGGGGCCGGGACACCGGACCTCCGCGGTCCGGAGGGGCTGTGGTGGCGGGACCCCGCAGGCCGGCGCACGGTCGAGTTCCAGGCCTACCGGGAGGATCCGGAGCTGCGGGTGACGGCCTGGCGCATGCGGCGGGACCACCCCGTCTGGAGGGCCGAGCCCAACCCGGCGCACCGCGCCGTCGTCGACCTCGAACGCTCCGGCCGCCTGGTGGCGGTGGTCACCCAGAACACCGACGGACTGCACCAGCGGGCCGGCAGCGACCCGTCCCGGGTTCTGGAGCTGCGCGGCACGGTGCACGAGACCGAGTGCCTCGGCTGCGGGTGGCTGGCGCCGACGCGGGAGGTCCTCGCCCGGGTCGAGGCGGGGGAGCCCGACCCGCCGTGCCCGGACTGCGGCGGCATCCTCAAGGTCGCAACCGTCTCCCCCGGGCAGGCCCTCGACCCGGACGTGCTGCACGCCGCGGTCACCGCCGTGCAGGACAGCGAACTGCTGCTCGCGGTCGGCACCTCGCTCACGGAACAGGTGGTGGCCTCGCTCGCCGAGATCGCGGTTCGGTCGGGAGGGCGGCTCGTCGTCGTCAACGCCGAGCCGACGCCGCACGACGGGATCGCCGCGGCCTGCCTGCACGGGGACGTCGTCGAGGTGCTACCGCTCGTGCTCCGCGACCTGCCCGTCCGCTGACGGCACGGGCCCCGCCGCGCCGACGCCGCCCTGCCGCGCCGGCGGGGCCGCCGCGGGGGAGCGCCGCCGGACCTCGCGCCCCGCGGCGACGAAGGGCACCACCAGGGCCACCGCGGCGAAGCCCCACCACTGCACGGCGTAGGCGAGGTGCGGACCGAGTCCGACGTCGGGACGGGGCAGCGGCGTCGGGGCCGTGCCCGGACGCGGCGACTCGGTGTCCAGGACGCCGTAGGCCCGGTGCACGGGGCCGGTGAGGCCCCTGCCGATCCGGTCCAGGTCGATCCGGAGGGCCTGGCCCTGTGGCCAGGGCCCCGACGCAGGCGGCTCGCCGGGGCGGAGCCGGACAACGAGCGTCACCGGTCCCTCCGGAGGAGGCGGCACGACGTCGGGTCTGCGGGCCGTCGCCCCCGCGGGCAGCCACCCCCGGTCGACGAGGAGCAGGGCTCCCGAGTCCAGCCGCAGCGGGACGAGCACCTCGTACCCGGCCGCGCCCGCCAGCGGACGGTTGCGGACCAGGACCGTGCCCCGGCTCTCGTACCGGCCGGTGGCTGCGACGGGGCGCCACTCGGAGCTGCCGGCGAGCCGGGTCCCGGGCCGGGGGAGCAGCTCCGACAGCGGGACCACCGTCGCCGCCCAGGACGCCTCCACCCGGTCCCGGCGCTCGACCTTCGCCTCGTGCCGGGAGTACTGCCAGCGGCCCAGCAGGACGAAGACCGTCGCCAACGCGACGGCACCGACCAGGGCGAGGGCCCAGGCGGGCCTGGCGAACAGGGCGAGGGTCCGTCCGGCCTGCCACGCCGTCGCCCGCGCCCGCGCCGTGACCGGGACCGGGGTGGACGGTCGGACCGGGGTGCCGGGTGCCGGAGCTGCGGCCGGAGTGGTGGGTGGCCCGTCGGTGCCCGCCGTCCCCGGGGGGCGCCGCTCGCTGGTCATCGGTGCACCGCCTGACCGGGCCGGGTACGAAGGACGCCGGGCGGCCACGGGGGATGCCGCCCGGCGTCAGGGTGCGCGTCCCGACGGGGGATGCAGAACGCGCCTAGAAAGTATGACACGTTTAGTTCTCATCAACCCTGTCGAGACCGCCGTCGTACGGCCCAGGTGAGGATCAGCCGTTCGGGTGAGTGGCCTGGCGGCCGCCGGTCGGTCGGGTCCGGAGCGGGCGGAGGCGACCCTGGGGTCCCGGCGGCCCGGACGCTACCCGAGGCGGTCGCGGGCCGCCACCGGTGCGGCCGTCGATGGGCCTCCTGCGCCCTGCCGACCACCCGCAGGAGACACCGTCCCGCCCGAGGCGCCGCCCCGGTCCGGTGGCCCGTGGCCTCCTACTGGTGAGTAGTGGGCTAGCGTCGCGGCGTCGGACAACGGACGGAGTCGCGGACACCGCGGCGACGGGATCACGGCGCGATGCGCCGCAGCGAGGAGGAGAGGGCATGGCCCGCAGCGTGATGGTGACCGGAGCCAACCGTGGGATCGGCCTGGCCATCGCCAAGGCCCTGGCCGCGGACGGGGACGCCGTCGCCGTCACGGACATCGCCGGTGACCCGCCGGAGGGCTTCTTCGGCGTCCACTGCGACGTGACCGACACGGCCTCCGTCGACGCCGCCTTCAAGGCCGTCGAGGAGCACCAGGGGCCGGTGGAGGTGCTGGTCGCCAACGCCGGGATCACCAGGGACACCCTGATCATGCGGATGAGCGACGAGGAGTTCGGCGCGGTCCTCAACACGAACCTGGTCGGGGCCTTCAAGTGCGTGCGGCGGGCGGCCAAGGGCATGATGCGGGCCCGCAGCGGCCGGATCGTGCTCATCGGCAGCGTGGTCGGGCTCTACGGCAGCACGGGCCAGGTCAACTACGCGGCCAGCAAGTCCGGTCTGATCGGTGTCGCCCGGTCGGTGACCCGCGAGCTCGGCGGCCGCGGGATCACGGCGAACGTCGTCGCTCCCGGGTTCGTCGAGACGAAGATGACCGAGGTGCTCCCGGAGGACGTCAAGGCCAAGTACATCGGCGCGATCCCCGCCGGGCGGATGTGCCGTCCCGACGAGATCGCCGGGGTGGTCCGCTTCCTCGTCTCCGACGCGGCCTCCTACATCAGCGGCGCGGTGATCCCGGTGGACGGCGGCCTCGGCATGGGTCACTGACCGGTCCTCCGCCAGGGAACCGGGCGGGCCCGCTGCGGGTCCGCCCGGTTTCGTCGTGCGGGGGAGCGCGATCCGGGGGATCATCGCCCGGGGGAACGTCGCGGACCCGTCAGGGACCGTCACGGGGACCATCACCGGGACACGTCGCGGAGGTGTCCCGGCGGTGCACCGGCGCACCGGGGACGCCGCGCGCACGCATGCGTACGAAAGGGAATCCATGGGTCTGCTCGAGGGCAAGCGGCTCCTCGTGACCGGAGTCCTGACGGACTCCTCGATCGCCTTCCACGTGGCACGGCTGGCGCAGCAGGAGGGGGCGACGGTGGTCCTGTCGTCCTTCGGCCGGCAGATGCGCATCACCGAGAAGGTGGCGAACCGGCTCCCCGCAGTGCCACCGATCGTCGAGCTCGACGTCACCTCGGCGGAGGACCTCGACGCCGTGGCCGGGCGGGTCGCCGAGCACGTCGACGGGCTGGACGGCGTCCTGCACTCGATCGGGTTCGCCCCGCCGAGCTGTCTCGGCGGCAACTTCCTGGACACCCCGTGGCCGGACGTCGCGACCGCGCTGCACGTCTCGGCGTACTCGCTCAAGGCCCTGGGTGTCGCCGCGCTGCCGCTGATGGGCGGCGGGGGCAGCATCGTCGGGCTGACCTTCGACGCGACGCACGCCTGGCCGGTCTACGACTGGATGGGCGTCGCCAAGGCCGCCTTCGAGTCGACCTCCCGGTACCTGGCCCGCGATCTCGGCCCGAAGGGCATCCGGGTCAACCTCGTCGCCGCGGGGCCGCTCCTCACCACGGCGGCCAAGTCCATCCCGGGGTTCGAGACCTTCGGCGACTGGGACTCCAAGGCCCCCCTCGGCTGGGATCCCCTCGACCCCGAGCCCACCGCCAGGACCTGTGTCGCGCTGCTGTCCGACTGGACCCCCGCGACGACGGGGGAGATAGTCCACGTCGACGGCGGCTTCCATGCCATAGGCTGATCGACCGTGGCAGGTACGGGTCGTGATCGGCGCCTGGTTCTGCTCCGGCATGCGAAGTCGGCCTGGCCGCACGGCGTCCCCGACCACGAGCGGCCGCTGACCGGGAAGGGCAGGCGGAACGCCAAGGCCACCGGGCGGTGGTTCGCCCAGGAGGGCCCGACCCCCGACCTGGTCCTGTGCAGCGACGCCGTCCGGGCCCAGCACACCTGGGAGATCGTCGCCGCCGCGCTGCCGGCGCAGCCCCGGGTCAGGGTGGAGCCGGAGCTGTACGGGGCGCGGGCCGATGACGTGCTCGCTCTGGTCAGGGCGCTTCCCACCGAGGTGCGCACCGTCGTCGTGGTCGGCCACGAGCCGACCATGTCGTCGACGACCCTGACCCTTGCGGGCAAGGGGTCGGTGCCGGCCGCGCTGCGCCGGGTGCGGGAGAAGTACCCGACCACCGGGGTCGCCGTGCTGCGGTTCCGGGGTCCGTGGTCCGGCCTCGAGCGCGGCGGGACGGCGCTCGAGGTCTTCGCCGTGCCCAGGGCCTGAGCCACCCCCGGCGGCGGTCTCCCGGCACCGGTCGGTCCAGCTCCCCTGCGGGGTCCCGCGGCCCCGTCGGCCGCTCAGCGCGCCGCGTTGCGCTCGTCCCGCCAGGCCAGCCATTCCTTCACCCGGGCCAGGTCGTAGTGCGGGCCGGTGATTCCCACGGTGAGGAACGTCGTCCCGGCGGCCAGCAGCGCGTCGCCGATCTCCGGGCCCTTGTCGTTGACGCTGGCCGAGCGCTCGATCGCGGCCGGGTCGCGGCCCTCGACCCCGCACCACTCGTCGAGGATCGCGTGCTTGCGGGTCAGCGCCTCCGGGTCGCCGAACCCGTGCCAGATGTCGGCGTGTCGCGCGGTGTAGCGCAGGGTCTTGCGCTCCCCGCCCCCGCCGACGAGCAGCGGGACGGCGCGGGTCGGCGGCGGGTTGCCCGCGGCGAGGCGGCGCTGGATCCGGGGCAGGGCCTGCTCGAGGGCCGCCAGCCGGGTCCCGGGGGTGCCGAACTCGTAGCCGAACTCGGTGTAGTCCCGCTCGAACCAGCCCGCTCCGACGCCGAGGACGAGCCGGCCGCCGCTGATGTGGTCGACGGTGCGGGCCATGTCCGCGAGCAGGTCGGGGTTGCGGTAGCTGTTGCAGGTCACCAGGGCGCCGAGCTCGATCCGGGACGTCGCCTCGGCCCACGCCCCGAGCATCGTCCAGCACTCGAAGTGCTCGCCGTCGGGCTCGCCGTAGAGCGGGAAGAAGTGGTCCCAGTTGAAGACCGCGTCCGCCCCGGCCTCCTCGACCGCCGCGACGGCCCGCCGGATCTCGGCATAGTCGGCGTGCTGGGGCTGGAGCTGGACACCGATACGTACGGCGCGGGACATGTGGCGGGCCCTCCGGGGTCGAGACGGACGTCCTTCGCGGTCTGGTGTGCCGGGCCGGTGCACGGTCAGGGGGTGAGCACCCGTCCCTTGCCCACGACGGTGATCCCGGACTCGGTCACGGTGAACCCCCTGTCCCGGTCCTCCTGCGGATCCATCCCGATCCGCGCACCCTCCGGAACGACGACGTTCTTGTCGAGGATCGCACGCCGGACCACGGCATGCCTTCCGATGTCCACGTTGTCCATGAGCACGCTGTCACTGACCGTCGCCCACGAGTGCACGTAGACGTTGGGGGAGAGGACGGCGTTCTCCACCAGCGCCCCGGAGACCACGCAGCCGGGGGAGACGATGGAGTTCACCGCGTGGCCGATACGGCCGTGCCAGCCGTGCACGAACTTCGCGGGCGGCCACGGTCCGAGCCGGGCGTACAGGGGCCACTCGTAGTTGTAGAGGTTGAACACGGGGTGCACGGACACGAGGTCCATCTGCGCCTCGAAGTAGGCGTCCAGGGTTCCGACGTCACGCCAGTAGTCACGATCCCGGTCGGTCGACCCTCGGACGACGTTGTGCTTGAAGTCGTACACGGCGGCCTCGCCGCGCTCGACGAAGTCCGGGACGATGTCCCCTCCCATGTCGTGCGCGGATCCCGGCCGGTCGGCGTCCCTGGTCACGGCCTCGACGAGGGCGTCGGCGGTGAACACGTAGTTGCCCATGGAGGCGAGCACCTCGCCGGGGGAGTCGGCCAGCCCCGGCGGGTCGTGCGGCTTCTCCAGGAAGCCCGTGATCCTCGTCGGGTCGTCCGGTGCGGTCTGGATCACGCCGAACTGGTCCGCGAGGGCGACGGGCTGCCGGATGGCCGCGACCGTGCACGGTGCGCCCGACTCGACGTGGGCGCGCACCATCTGGGCGAAGTCCATCCGGTACACGTGGTCCGCCCCGACGACGACAACGATGTCCGGTCTCTCGTCGCGAAGGAGGTTGAGGCTCTGGTAGATCGCGTCTGCGCTGCCCAGGTACCACCGCTTGCCGACCCGCTGCTGCGCCGGCACCGGGGCGACGTAGTTGCCCAGCAGGTCCGACATCCGCCACGCCTGGGCGATGTGCCGGTCCAGGCTGTGCGACTTGTACTGGGTGAGCACGACGATGCGCAGGTACCGGGCGTTGACCAGGTTGCTCAGGGCGAAGTCGACGAGGCGGTAGACCCCGCCGTAGGGGACGGCGGGCTTGGCGCGGTCCGCCGTGAGCGGCATGAGTCGCTTGCCCTCGCCGCCGGCGAGCACGATCGCCATCACTGTCGAGCCCATGGCGAAGACCCTATGGCGTGGCGGTCATTCCACATTACGGTGGCCACGTGCGTGTCGACCTGATCACCCGTGAGTACCCGCCCAACGTGTACGGAGGGGCCGGGGTGCACGTGGCGAACCTCGCCTCGGTGCTCCGGCAGTTCCTCGACGTGCGGGTGCGGGCGTTCGGCGCGCCCGAGGCCGGGCTCGGCGTGAGCGGTTACGCCGACCCGCCCGACCTGGCCGGGGCGAACCCCGCGCTGCGCACCCTCGGTGTGGACCTGGCGATGGCAGGGGACTGCGAGGGCGCCGACGTCGTCCACTCCCACACCTGGTACGCGAACCTGGCGGGGCACGTCGGGGGGCTGCTGTACGGGATCCCGCACGTGATCACCGCGCACAGCCTGGAGCCGCGGCGGCCGTGGAAGGCCGAGCAGCTCGGTGGCGGGTACGCGGTGTCGTCCTGGGCGGAGCGCTCCGCCTACGAGGGCGCTGCCGCTGTGATCGCGGTGAGCGAGGGCATGCGTCGCGACATCCTCGCCTGCTATCCGTGGATGCCGCCGGACCGGGTGCACGTGATCCACAACGGGATCGACCTGGCCGGGTGGAAGCGTGACGAGGACCCGGCTGCCGTCGCGGCCCTGGGGATCGACCCCGACCGGCCGAGCGTCGTCTTCGTCGGCCGGATCACCCGGCAGAAGGGGCTGCCGTACCTGCTCAGGGCGGCGGAGCGGCTGCCGGAGGACGTGCAGGTCGTGCTGTGCGCCGGCGCGCCGGACACCCCGGAGATCGCCGCCGAGGTCACCGAGGGCGTCCGGCGACTGGCCGAGCGGCGTGCCGGGGTGGTCTGGATCGAGCGCATGCTGCCGCGGGACCTGCTCTGCCGGGTGCTCTCCGCGGCGACCGTCTTCGCCTGTCCCTCGGTGTACGAGCCGCTGGGGATCGTCAACCTCGAGGCGATGGCCTGCGAGGTCGCGGTGGTGGGGACGGCGACGGGCGGCATCCCCGAGGTGGTCGTGGACGGCGTGACCGGCCGGCTGGTGCCGATCGAGCAGCTCGCGGACGGCACCGGGACCCCGCTGGACCCGGACGCCTTCGTCGCCGACCTCGCCTCGGCCCTCTGCGAGGTGGTCGCCGACCCCCTGCGGGCGCGGGAGATGGGCAGGGCGGGGCGCCGCCGGGCCGAGGAGGCGTTCTCCTGGGACGCGGTGGCGGCGACGACCGTCGACCTCTACCGGTCGGTCGCCGGACGCGTCGGCTGAGCTCCCGGCACCGTCCGGGTCCCGCTCACCTGCCCGCGCCGCCCCCCGCGTTGACCGCGGCGACGACGGCCCTGCGGGCGACGGAGTCCAGGGCACGCAGGGCCTCGGCCCGCCGCGCCGCCTCACCCGCGGTGACCGAGCCGCCGTCGTCCTCCCGGGCGAGGGCGACGATCGCCCGGATCCGCAGCGCCCCCTCCAGCACCCGCACGCACCGGGGCGGCGTCGACGGCGGCAGGGCACCCGAGCGCAGCACGCCCCGCCGGACGTCGGCCACCCGGTCCGCGGCGTCCTGCCCCCATGCCGCGACCTCGAGGCCGGCCAGTTCCGAGGTCGCGTCGCGCAGCGAGGTGCTGAGCAGGGCCTCGGCCTCGGCGACGCCGCCAAGACCCGTCACCCGGTGCTCGGCGACCCGGTGCACGTGCCAGGTCACCAGGGTTCCCCGGTCCAGGGCCGAGCCGAAGACCGTGACCTCCGGCAGCAGGGCGAGACCGAGCCGGTCCGGTTCGACGAGGACGCACTCCCCGGCGTCGAGAGCCGCCTGGTTGAACGTCGCCGGTCCCGGCAGTCCGGAGACGTCCCCCGGGACGGGGAGCACCACCCGCAGCGCCTCGACGCCGGCCAGGGCGAGGGCGGAGAGCAGAGCGACCAGGCCGGGTGGCCCGTCGGTCCCCTCGCCGTCCGGATCCCCGGTGGGGCCGGTCGGCCGGAGTCCTGACGTGGGTCCCGGCACGGTCCCGGGCACGGGGAGCAGGGCGAGCCCGACGACCCGGTGGGGCTCGTCGGCGCGGGTGACGGCGCGGGTCGCGGCCGGTGGGGCCGCGGTGCCGGCGAGCACCGCCGAGCCCCAGACGGCCAGCCTCGCCGACCTCGGCAGCTCCAGCACGGGTCCAAGGGTAGGTGCGACAGTGGTCGGCCGGTGCCCTAGGGTCACCGACATGGGTGGTGATGTGCTCGAACTCGTGGGAGTGAGCGTCGTCCGCGACGGGACGACACTCGTCGAGGACGTGACCTGGACCGTGCGCGAGGGCGAGCGATGGGTCGTCCTCGGGCCGAACGGCGCGGGGAAGACCACCCTGCTGCAGATCGCCGGAGCGAGGATGCACCCGACGTGCGGGGTCACCCGCATCCTCGGGGAGACCCTCGGCGCCGTCGACGTGTTCGAGCTGCGCCCGCGGATCGGGTTGTGCAGCGTCGCGTTCGCGGAGAGCCTCCCGCCGGCGGAACGGGTCTCCGATGTCGTCCTCACCGCCGCGTACGGGGTGGCCGGTCGCTGGCGGGAGACCTACGAGCCCGTCGACGAGCGGCGGTCGGCCGACCTGATGGCCGCCTTCGGCGTCGCCCACCTCGCCGACCGGACCTTCGGCACCCTCAGCGAGGGCGAACGCAAGAGGGTGCAGCTGGCGCGGTCCCTGATGACCGACCCGGAGCTGGTGCTCCTCGACGAGCCCGCCGCGGGCCTCGACCTGGGCGGCCGGGAGACCCTGGTCCGCGACCTCGCCGAGCTGGCGGGTGACGCCCGATCGCCGGTCATGGTCCTGGTGACCCACCACGTCGAGGAGATACCTCCCGGATTCACCCACGCCCTCCTGCTCCGACAGGGCAGGATCGTCGCTGCGGGGCCCTTGGCCGACGTGCTCGACGGTGAGACGCTGACGGCGACGTTCGACGTCCCCCTCGACGTGACCCGGGCAGGGAACCGTTGGACGGCGCGGCTGCGTCAGACCTGACGCAGGCAGTGCGGGAGACCGGTCGGTCCCCGGGCGTGAGGGAGGTCTTGCCGATGGATGAGTTCTCCGACGTGCAGTGGCTGCTGTGGGTCGCCGTCGGGTTGGTCGCGGGGATCCTCGAGGTCGCCTCGTTGGACTTCGTGTTCGCGATGGTCGCCGGCGGTGCGCTGGTGACCGCCGTCGGAGCGGCCTTCGGCCTCTCGTTCGTCAGCCAGGTGATCATGTTCGCGGTCGTCTCCGCCGTGCTCCTGGTCACCGTGCGTCCCGGTCTGCGTCGGTGGGCTGTCCGCAACGCCCCGTTCGTGCCGACCAACGTCCACGCCCTCGCCGGGCAGCGGGCGACGGCCCTCTCGGAGGTGAACGAGACCGGCGGCACGGTCAAGCTGGCCGGTGAGACCTGGACGGCGAGGGCCGACCGGCCGGGGGTTCCGATCCCCGAGGGGGCAGCCGTCGAGGTCGTCGAGATCGACGGGGCGACAGCGGTCGTCCGGTCGCTCCCGCAGGACCTCCCGCCGCAGTCGTCGTCGGCCTGAACCGTCGCACCACCGGTCGTCGGCCCGAGCGTCACCTCACCGGTCGTCGGCCTGGAACGTCGCACCACCCGTCGTCGCAGCAACCAGTCCTCGATCTCCCGGAACGGAGCGTGTCATGGAACCCCAGGACGCCGTCCTGCTCGTCGTCCTCGCCCTTCTCGTGATCTTCACCCTCAGCGCGATCGGCAAGGCGATCCGGATCGTGCCGCAGGCGACGGCGGTGCTCGTCGAGCGGCTGGGCCGATACTCCAGGACCCTGGACGCCGGCCTGCACATCCTCGTCCCGTTCATCGACCGGGTCCGGGCCATCGTCGACCTGCGCGAGCAGGTGGTCAGCTTCCCGCCGCAACCGGTGATCACCTCGGACAACCTCGTGGTGAGCATCGACACGGTGATCTACTTCCAGCCCACGAACCCGAAGGCCGCCGTCTACGAGATCGCGAACTACATCCAGGGCATCGAGCAGCTCACCGTCACCACCCTGCGTAACGTCATCGGATCCCTGGACCTCGAGCAGACCCTGACCAGCCGGGACAACATCAACAGCCAGCTGCGCGGGGTCCTCGACGAGGCGACCGGTCGCTGGGGCATCCGGGTGAACCGGGTGGAGCTCAAGGCCATCGACCCGCCGGCCTCGGTGCAGGACAGCATGGAGAAGCAGATGCGCGCCGAGCGTGACCGGCGCGCGGCCATTCTCACCGCCGAGGGCGTGAAGCAGTCCCAGATCCTCACCGCCGAGGGTGACAAGCAGTCGTCCATCCTGCGCGCCGAGGGCCAGGCCCAGGCCGCCATCCTCAAGGCCCAGGGTGACGCCAGGGCCATCCAGCAGGTGTTCGACGCCATCCACCGCGGCAACCCGGACTCCAAGCTGCTCGCCTACCAGTACCTGCAGATGCTGCCCCAGATCGCACAGAGCGCCTCGAACAAGCTGTGGATCGTCCCGACCGAGCTCACCCAGGCGCTGCGCGGCATCGGCAACGCCCTCGGCGGGAGCGAGGACGGCTCCGGGACCTGGACCCCCGGCGGGGTTCCCGAGGAGAGCGACGCGATCGGCACACCGCAGCTGCAGGACCCGGCTGAGGCGCTGTCCAGCGCCAGGGCGGAGGCCGCAGGCGCCGAGGCGGACGCGGGCGAGTCGAGGATCTGACGGGTCAGGACCCCGAGCCGGTGGGCCCGGGGGTCGGCGAGCTGCTGCCGGCCCCCGGGCCCCCGGCCGATCCCTCGCGGGCCACGATCGCCTGCTCGGTCGCCAGCACGAGGTCCACGTACCAGTCGGCGTGGTTGTACCGGAGCAGGGCCGCGCGTACCCCCTCGGCCGTCCCGGCGCCGTTCCCGCAGAGGTAGCGCGCGGCCGTGAACACGGCGTCCTCGGGGTTCCACGGATCCGCCGTGCCGTCGCCGTCGCCGTCGACCGCGTGCGCGGCGAAGGTGGCCGGCATGAACTGCATCGGACCCACGGCGCCCGCCGAGGACGGCCCGTTGTTCCGCCCGTGCCCGCTCTCGACCTGCCCGACCGCGGCGAGCAGGGTCCAGCGCAGCCCCGGGCAGGTCGTGGCGGCGGTCCGGTACGCCGTCTCCATCCGCTCCGGGATCCCCATCGCGGTGATCCTGCCGACAGAGGTCCTGGCCGCGGCGACCGCCGCGGTGAGGCGGTCCCGCGCGTCCTGGACCGCCCGGAGTCTCCTCGCCCTCGCGTCGAGCGAGTCGAGGGCCTTCCGTGCCTCGGCCAGCGCGGCGGCGGCCTTCGCCGAGTCCCGGCGGAGCGCGGCGATGGTCGCCAGCCGGCGCGTCTCCTCGGCCTCGGCCGCCCGCCTGCTCTCCCCGGTGCGCCGGGTCTCGGCGCGCCACCTCGCCACCTGGCCGTCGGCGTCGTCGAGGACGTCACGCCACAGGCGCCGGGCCGTGGACGCCCGCCAGAGCGCCGACTCCGGGTCCTCGGCGTCGAGGACGGAGGACGCCAGCCCCATGCCCGAGCCCTGGGCGTACACGGCCCGGACGAGCCGGGCCCGCCGGGTGCTGGAGACGGCCAGCTGCCTCGACGCGTCGAGGTCCGCGTCGGCCAGCCGGGCGCTGGTCGCGAAGGACAGGGCAAGGGCGTCCAGGCCGCGCTGCACGGCCTCGGTGCTCTCGGTGTACTGCTCGGTCAGCCGCTCGACCCGGTCGGCTGCCCGCTCGGCCCGCGCCTCGGCCCGGTCGGCCTCCGACGCCGCGCGGAGACGTCCTCCCGCGGCGACGTTCCCCGGCGCGACGGCCCCGGGCACCCGTGCCGCGACCCTGGGAGCGGCGGCGAGGTGCCGGTCGGCCGCGGCCTGCGCGGGGTTCCCCGGGGCGGGCAGCCCGGCGGGGACGAGCGCGAGGAGCACCGCGAGCCGGACGGCGTCCGCCACCGGGCGCGGGCGACGGCGGGGACGGGAACGGACCGGGGGCACCCTCCTGGAGTCGGCACCGGAGGTGACGATCTTGATCAAATCCCGTTGCCGCCGGGTGGACGGGTGGCGATAGCCTCACCGCAGTGACCTCCCTGGACCTCCCGTGACGCCGCTGGACACCCTCGCGGTGGGCTGTGCCGCCGTCGGCGCGGGCATCATCAACACCGTCGTCGGGTCCGGGACCCTGATCACCTTCCCGACCCTGCTCGCGATCGGCTGCCCGCCGGTGACCGCCAACGTGTCGAACACCCTCGGCCTGGTCGCGGGCGGGCTCACCGGCACCTGGGGGTACCGGCGGGAGCTCGCGGGGCAGGGCGGCCTGCTGCTCCGGCTGGCTCCCGCGACCCTGGTCGGGGCGGTCGCCGGCGCGGTGCTGCTACTCCTGCTCCCGTCCGCGGCGTTCGCGGCGATCGTGCCCGTCCTCATCCTCGGCTCGCTGGTGCTGGTGGTGCTCCAGCCCCGCCTCGCCGAGCGCACGGAGCGGGCCAGGGCGGCCCTGCCCGCCGGGGCAAGGGACCACCGGCGGACGCTGCTGCTCGCGGGGATCCTGGCCACCGGGGTGTACGGCGGGTACTTCGGTGCCGCGCAGGGGGTCATGCTCGTCGGCCTGCTCGGGTCGCTGCTCGCCGAGGGACTGCAGCACCTCAACGGGATCAAGAACGTGCTCGCGACGCTCGCGAACGTCGTCGCCGCCGTCACCTTCCTCGTCGTCTCGCCGCACCTGATCGACGGGGTGGTCGTCGTGACGCTCGCCGCGGGGTCGCTGGTCGGGGGCCTTCTCGGCGCGGCGATCGGGCGGCGGCTGCCGGCCCCCGTGCTGCGGGGCGTCATCGTCACCGTCGGGCTGGTCGCCGTCGCCGGGATGGTGGCGGGATGACCGGGCAGCGCGCCGTCCCGCCGGAGCACGGGGAGACCCGGCCGGAGCCCGTGGTGATCCGGGTCGACGGCCTGGACGACCCCCGCCTCGCCGACTACGTCGGGCTCACCGACGTGGTGCTGCGCTCCCGGCACGAGCCGGAGGCCGGGCTCTACATGGCCGAGAGCGAGCGGGTGATCCGTCGTGCCCTCGCCGCAGGCCACCGGCCGCGCTCGCTGCTGCTGGCCGACCGGTGGCTGGAGCCGATGGCGGACCTCGTCCGGGAGGTCGCCGTCACCGGAGCGCCGGTGTTCGTCGGGTCGCTCGACGCCCTGCGGCAGCTCACCGGGTTCACCGTGCACCGCGGCGCGATCGCCGCCGTGCACCGCCCCCCGGCGCCGTCCCTCGACCGGGTCCTCGCCGGGGCGCGCCGGGTCGTCGTCCTGGAGGACATCGTCGACCACACCAACGTCGGCGCGATCTTCCGGTCGGTCGCGGGGATCGGCGCGGACGCCGTCCTGGTCAGCCCGCGCTGCGCCGACCCGCTCTACCGGAGATCGGTGCGGGTCTCCATGGGCACGGTGTTCCAGGTCCCGTGGACCCGGCTGGAGCCGTGGCCGGGCGGGCTCGACGACCTGCGTGCCGCGGGGTTCCGGGTGGCGGCCCTGGCGCTGCGGGACGACGCGGTACCGCTGGACGCCCTCGAGGGCGACGCTCCGGACCGGCTGGCGTTCGTGCTCGGCACCGAAGGGGACGGCCTGTCCCGCGCGGCCATGGACCAGGCCGACCTGGTGGTGCGGATCCCGATGGCGGGCGGGGTGGACTCGCTCAACGTCGCGGCGGCCGCGGCGGTCGCCCTGTGGGCCGCGCGTCCCCGCTGACCGGACCGGGCTGCGCGGCCGATGGTGCGGTCACTCGAACAGCTGCTCCAGCGGCCGGCGGGGGGTCCTCGGGGCCTCCACCAGGGCGCGGCCGACCCGGAACAGCACCTGCGGGTGGCCCCAGATGCCGAGGACCTCGGTGACCTCCACCCGGACGGCCCGGTCCTGCAACGCCTGCTGGGCGAAGGTCGCCACCAGACCGCCTGCCGTCGCCGCGAGCAGCAGCCGTTCCAGCGCCGTCCCGGCCAGCACCCAGTCCCGCGGGGTGTCCCCCCTCGTGGAGATCACCAGGAGGGTGCTCCTGGCCAGCTCGGCCTCGATGTCCTCGGCGTCCGGCACCCCGGCCAGCCCGCCGTGCACGAGGGAGTCGACCGGGTAGGGGGAGGTCCCGAGCGCGGCGAGGGGGATGCCGTCGCCCGCCTCGGCGTCCGCGGCGTCCCTGCGCACCCACCGCTCGACCTCGCGGCGCAGTTCGGCGTCCTCGGCCTGGGCCCGGACCGCCCGGCGGAGGAGGTCGACGAGATGACGGCGCACCGCGGGCTCGGTGACGCTGAGCCGGGCGCCCTCGGCGGCGACGGCTTGCCGGAGGTCCAGCAGGTCCTCCTCCGCGATCACGTGCGAGCGGTAGACCCGGCGGTGGGTCCTGCGCCGGGGGATGCTCCGGTGCATGGCCAGGTCACCGGGAGCCGGCTGGCGGTACCCGGTGCTGCGGACCGTGCCGACGAGGGTCGGCTCCGCCGGGTCGGGGAGGATCTCGACGGTC
This sequence comes from Actinomycetales bacterium, assembly GCA_012719445.1. Lineage (GTDB taxonomy): Bacteria > Actinomycetota > Actinomycetes > Actinomycetales > Kineosporiaceae > JAAYAH01. The sequence goes on from JAAYAH010000051.1 coordinate 51,807, forward strand.
GGCAGGTGCCCGAGCGCCCGCATCGCCACCCTGGCGTTGAACAGCGCCGCCCCGCAGGAGATCATCCGGTCCCGGCCGAAGGGGTCGATGACGGGCAGGCTCCTGCCGAGGTCCTCGACGATCGCCAACCCGTCGCCCAGCGGGCGCAGCCGCCACGGCTGGCTGTTGTGGATGGACGGCGCCCAGCGCACCGCCTCGGCGACCGCCCGGAACTCCTCCGGGGTCAGCCCGCTGGGCGGCGGGTCACCGGGGAGCTGCGATCGTGCCGCGAGCACCGACGGGTCCTCGACCGGTGCGTTCATGGCCGACCTCCCCGTGCGCGAGAGCGCGCCGACGCGCGGTGTACGGCCCGGACGCGGCGTCCAGGCACGGTAGACACCGGGTGGGGTCGTGGCTACGGGCCCAAGGTCCCGCGGGGAGCCGTCCGGCCGGGTGGGGCGCGGGTGTCCTGTCAGTCGACGACGACGACGTCCGGCGGCCCGGCGTCCGCTCCGGTGACGACCTCGCGGAGCAGGACGTCCGCGTCGACGAGGCCGACGAACCTGCCCTCGTCGTCGACGACCACCACGAGGCCGTGCGGGCGCCGCTGGGGACCCGCGACGAGCACCCGATGGGCGGCCGACCGGAGGTCCTGGGAGGAGCGCAGTCGCACCACCGTGCTGGCGGGGACGGTGACGTTGCCTCCGGCACCGACGAGCGCGCGCAATCGGCCCAGCCCGTCGACGTCGGCGAGCCAGCCGTCGGGGTTCCCCGGCTCGCCGACCCTGGCCAGCGGGACGGCCAGCCGACCGACCCGGGTGAGGGTGACGTTCTCCTCCCACGCGGCCCGCAGCCACTCGGTGACCTCGCCGGACGGGGGCAGGAACCCCGGCCGCGCCCGGCCGAACAGCCAGCCCTGGGCCATCCGCACCCCGACGAACTGGAGGAAGCGGGCGTCCTCGAGGGCCTCGACCCCCTCGGCGAGGACGGCGGCCCCCATCTCGTTCGCCATGGTCACCAGCAGCCGGACGAACCTGTCCCGGACCGGGTCGGCGTGCACCCCCTTGACCAGCCGCCGGTCGACCTTGATCAGGTCAGGGCGGACGGCGGTCACCCGCTCGAGTTCGGTCACGCCGCCCTCGACGACGTCCGTCGCCACCATGAGACCCCGCTCGCGGAGGCCGGCGAGGGCCGAGGCGTGGGCGCCCTCCCCGACCACCGGCTCCAGTTCGGTCAGCTCGGCGACGAGCCCCCGGAGGTCACCCTGGTCGAGCAGGACCTCGGTGACCGAGGTGTGGGTCAGGGTCACCGGGGTGACGTTGACGGTGAGGAAGTGCTCCCGCGGCATCTCCGCGCGTCCCCGCAGCGACGTCAGCAGCGCCGCCGCCTCGAGTTGGGCGGAGAGACCGGTGCGGGAGGCCGCGATGAACCAGGGCTCCGGTGACCGCGCCGGCCACTCCGCCACCCGGGTGAGCGCCTCGTACCCGACGCACGCACCTGACCGGAGGTCGACGATGGGCTGGTACACGCTGCGGAGGTTCTCCGGGCGCCGCAGCAGCCGGGCGACCTGTTCCTCCCAGTCGGGCTCGGCAGGCGGAGCCGCGGCGGCGGCGCCGTCCTGACCGGGCGTCGGGGAGGTCACCCTGAGATTGTCGGCCCTGCGAGGCTCAGGATGAAGAGGGGGGATGGGGGACATCCACCCCTAGACTGCCCTGGTGCTTCGACTGGGGGCGGTACTCGCCGTCGTGACGGGGCTCGCGATCGGCGGGTGCGGCGGGCCGGGACAGCCCGACCCACGTGATCGAGCGAGCCGGACCGGATCCGTGACCACGGCGCCGTCCACCGGCGCGGAGACCTCGACGGAGACCCCCACCACGACCGCCCCGGCCCGGATCACCCTGGCGTTCGGCGGGGACGTCCACTTCGCGGAGAACCTCACCGCCCTGCTCCGGACCGGGAACCCCGACCTGGCCGGGCTGCGCCGGCACCTGGGGGCCGCCGACCTCGCCGTGGTCAACCTCGAGACCGCGATCACCACCCGGGGCACTCCCGCCCCCAAGCGGTTCCACTTCCGCGCGCCGCCGTCGGCCCTCGATGCCCTCGCCTCGGTCGGCGTCGACGCCGTCTCGCTGGCCAACAACCACGCCGTCGACTACGGCCGGGTCGGCCTGACCGACACCCTCGCCGCGCGCGAGGACGCCCCCGTCCCGGTCGTCGGGATCGGGCGGAACGCCACGGACGCCTACGCACCGGCCTATCTGGACGCCCGCGGGGTCACGGTGGCGGTGATCGCGGCCACCCAGGTTCCGGACTGGACCCTCGCCACCTGGCCCGCCTCGTCCTCCCGCCCGGGGATCGCCTCCGCGTCCGCGACGGCCCGGCTGGTCGCTGCGGTCAGGGCGGCCCGTCGCAGGGCCGGGGTGGTCGTGGTCTACCTGCACTGGGGCACCGACTACACCACCTGCCCCGACGCGGCGCAGCAGGCGACGGCGAAGGCGCTGGCGAGGGCGGGCGCAGACGTCATCGTCGGCGCCCACGCCCACCGGGTCCAGGGCGCCGGGTGGCTGGGGCGCAGCTACGTCGCCTATGGCCTGGGCAACTTCGTCTGGTGGCGGAGCGCGGAGCCGGACTCCAGGACCGGGGTGCTGACGCTCACCCTGGAGGGGCGCCGGGTGGTCCGGGCGCGCTGGACGCCCATGCTCGTGGGGGACGACGGCGTGCCGAGGGCCCCCGCCAGGGCCGACAAGGTCCGGCTGTGGCGGGTGTGGAACCAGGCCCGCGGCTGCACCGGGCTGCGGGCGACGCCGCCGACCGGTTGAGGGGGAGACGGAGACCGGGAGTGTCGGAGGACGACGTGCGCCACCACACCTGCAGCCCGCCCGTACCCGCCGGTACGCCCGTGCCCGTCGCGACGGCGCCGAGCGATGGGGGTTCTCCTCGGGGCCGGGCACTGCGTCAGAGTACGGAGCAGTGCCTGGCGTGAGAACGACAGCGGACGAGTGGGGTGGGCGTCGACCTCCCGGCGCCGAACCCGACCGACGCAGGGCCGGAGCGTTGACGGGGGAGCGCTGTCAGCGGCGGAGGCGCGCCTGCCGTTCGTACGGCCTCCCACCGGGCTCGCTCTGGTGCGGCCCGGCGTCGGGGTACCGCGGTGGGGCGCCGAGCGGCCCGAGCACGTGCTCCGGCAGGTCGAGGGCGACGGCGAGCCGGGCCCGACCCTCCGTGCCGGAGCCCGCCGACGCGGTGCGCACCACGGCCGTCGCGGTCTCGGCGAGACCGGCGAGGAAGTCCCGGCCGGTGAAGACCACGGCGGGTCCGAGGACGGCGCGCAGCAGGGCGATGCCCACCGTCGGGGCACCCCTGGTGCCGGCGCGACCGTCCCAGGCCAGGTGACGGCACCACCGGGCGAGCGCGGGATCCCTGAGCGCGGCGAGGCAGTCCCGGGTGGTCAGCACGGCGGTGGTGTCCTCGGAGAACCCGTTGTTCCGGCGGACCCCGTTGGACGCGGCCGCCTCGCGCCGCAACCGCTCCCGTTGGGTCTCCACCGTGGTCGGGGTCACCACGAGCACGCACGTCGGGAGCCGTACCTGCCGGGTGACCGGGGCCGGGACGGTTCCTCCCCGCGCCCCTGACGCGGGGAGGAACCCGGCCACGACGGCCCCCGAGCACCTGGCCACGAGCCGCCGGTACGTCGCGGCGATGTCGTCACTCACCACCCGACTCACCTCCGGCGCCGTTCGGTCCGTCATCCCGTCCGTCCGCCGCGTGGCGGGCATCGTTCTCGCGCCGTGGCGGGCGGCGGAGTCCTCGACCCGCCGCGGTGACGAGTCTCGTACCACTCGATGGCGGACGGTAGTGAGAGAGGCGTTCTCCGTTCCGAGGGCCGCTCTCACCGTGGTCGAGCGGTGTCGTGCCTGCCGGGTGCCCCACCCGTCGTCCGACCGATTCCCGCGAACCTCGCATGACCGGAGGAATCCGCGTCATCCCAGGTCAGCGGCGTGCAGTCGGTGCGAATCGGGGCCAGCCGGTCCGCGGACTTGGCCAACCTCGTCAACAGCGGCCCCGGCGTCGTCTACGCTGCCCTCTGCTCGGACCGGATCCGTCGGCCGCTGACCAGCGGCGGAGCGGGTGACGGGCCGGTAGGCGACAGGACCTCGGGGAACCACAACGAGCGTGTCGACGGACACGGGGGACAGATGTTCGACTGGGTGACGCAGGGACGGCTACCCGCGGCGGCCGTGACGATCGGGACGGCCGCGACCGTGGTGCTCGCGGGCCTGGCCGGCACGGGGTCTCCGGCCAAGAGCCTCGACTTCCGGCAGGCGGGTCACTGGGTGTACCGACACACCCTCGGGTCGGTCTTCCACGTGGACGGCGGCACCAAGCAGGTGGACGCCAAGGCGGATGTCGGGGTGTTCGACGCCGACGTCAACGGGGCCAGGGTGCTCCAGGGGGACACCCAGGGCTTCGTGCTCGGCCCGACGGGTGCGCTGGTCTTCGGCAAGTCGACGCTCACCGTGGACACCACCATCGCCGTCGGTTCCGGCGAGGACCCGATCGGGCTGGAGGTGCGTGGCGGGCCGTACCTCGTCTACCGCAACCACGGCACGATCATGCGCCTCGGCGTCCCGCCGACCACCGTCCAGGTCGGTGGGCCGGTCGCAGGGGCTGTGGGGACGGACGAGGGGTCGGTCTGGGTCCAGCGCGCCGACACCGGGGACCTGTGCTTCGTCGGCAGGGACGACGACAGCCTGCAGTGCCCGGCGCGGGTACAGCCGGGGCACAAGGGATCGCTGACCGCCGTCGGGAAGAACCCGGCCTACGTCGACGTCGAGCAGGGCACGCTCACCCCCCTCGACGAGGAGAAGGGGTTCGGGCAGCCGGTGCGGCTGGGCGTCACCGTCCCGGCGGACGTCGCGATCGCGGCCAACGCCGCCGGTGACCGGCTGCCGCTGCTCGACCGGTTGCGGGACGTGCTGGTGCTCGCCGACGTCAGCTGGGTCGGCCGGGCCGCCCGGAACGTCTCCGCACCGATCACCGTCGACCTGCCGAGGGGCGAATTCGACCCGCCGGTGGCGACGGCCGACGCCGTCGCCCTGCTCGACCGGGTCCATCGCCGGCTGTACACCTTTGACAGCCGGGGCAGGCAGCGGGCCAGGACCCGACTGCCCGGAGCCGGCGTGGGCGTGCGGGTCAGCAGGGGCGAGGACGGTCGGGTCTACGTCGACGACCGCACGGGCGCCAACACCGTCGTCGTCGACACCGACGGAACGGCGACCGCGGTGTCCATCGGCGGCCGCAACCTTCCCGGCGACTCCGACAAGCCGCGGAGAACCGGGCCGACGAACACCGGTGACCCGGGGAACGGGAACCAGGGACGCCAGGGCAGGCCGGAGCGACCGGGAGCACCCGGCACCGTCTCGGCGAGGCCGGGCAACGCCCAGATCTCCGCCTCCTGGGAGGCGGCACCGGCCAACGGCGCCCGGATCGGTCGGTACGTCGTGTCCTGGGCCGCCCAGGGCGGGCAGGGGCAGGGCGGCACCCGTCAGGTCCGCGGGGACCAGTTGTCGGTCACCCTCACCGGACTCACCAACGGCGTCCCGTACGTCGTCAGCGTCGCGGCGGTCAACCGGATCGGCCAGGGCCCGCAGGCCCGGTCGGCCCCGGTGACCCCCAGCGCCGAGGTCCCCGACCCACCGGCGCAGGTCACCGCGACCGCCCGCTCCGACTCGACGGTCGAGGTCTCCTGGCCCGAGGCGGACGGCCAGGGGCACGCCGTGGCCCAGTACGAGATCAGCGCTGTCTCGACCACCGGGGCGAGCGCCGTGATCGGCACGTCCACCACGACGTCGGCCGTGCTGCCGACGACCGCGGGGCTCGACGCCGGCACCACCTACACCTTCACCGTCCGGTCCATCAGCGCCGACCTGCTCACCAGCGAACCGTCCCGGCCCAGCAACGAGGTGACCCCGTTCGGTCCGGCAGGGGCGCCGGGCAACATCGCGGCGGAGCCGTCCGACGGTCAGCTCACCCTGACCTGGGACGCCCCCGACCTGGCCGGAGGCGAGCTCGTCGACTACGTGGTCTCCGGAGGGGGCCTGGCGGACCAGACCGTGACCCAGGCCCGGGCCGTGCTCAGCGGTCTCACCAACGGCACCCAGTACTCGCTGAGCGTGCGGGCGAGGACCAGGGAGAGGAACCGCTCCGACGGCGAGGTCTCCGACGGCGCCGCGGCGTCGGTCACCGCCCGACCCGGCACCGCCCCGGCGGTCTCGCTGACGGAGGCGACCCTGAGCGGTGACCGGCAGGTCTCGGCCACCTTCGACGTCAACGCGCGCGGCAGCGGCACGGTGAGCTGCCGGCTCCTGTTCAGCGGGAGCGAGAAGTGGAGCGGGGCCTGCTCCGGCACGGTCCAGCAGACCGTCACCGGGTTGGCCTACGGCACCACCTACACGGTCTCCGTCGTCGCGACGAACGACTTCGGCTCGGTGACCAGCGGAAGTCGATCGGTGACCACGAACGCCGCGCCGACCATCGCCATCTCCAAGGGCGCCTCCGCCTACGTCAAGGGCCAGTGCTGGACGTCGCCGTGCGCCTGGGTGGTCATCGAGGCGGAGCACTTCCCGCCGAGCCGATCGTTCACCGCCACCTGCTACAGCACGGGTGACACCAGCGGGTGGGGATCGCACACGGTGAAGAGCGACGCCGACGGGAACATCACCGAGCGGAAGAACGGCTGTGTGTTCGGTTATCCCGGGGAAGACGTCTGGGTGACCATCAACGGGGTTACCTCACCGCACATCACCTGGTGATCTACGCTCCACGGTCGGTGATCCCGGTGGCAGCGCCCACCGGTCCGCCGGCTCGACACGATGGCAGGGCAGCAGGCCCGGCCACGGGGAAGGACCCAGCACATGACGAGCACGCCGCAGCAGGCCACAACCCCCGGGGACGTCTACCGCCGCGTCGCGTGGAACGTGCAGCAGGTGATCCAGGGCAAGCCTGAGGTCGTCCGGCTGGCCATCGCCTGCCTGTTCGCCGAGGGGCACCTGCTGGTCGAGGACGTCCCGGGGCTCGGCAAGACGAGCCTGGCCCGCAGCATCGCGTCGAGCATCGACGGCTCATGGCGGCGGATCCAGTTCACCCCCGACCTGCTGCCGGGGGACATCACCGGGGTGATGGTGTTCAACCAGTCGGCGGCGAGGTTCGAGTTCCACCCGGGAGGGATCTTCTCCAACCTCGTCGTGGCCGACGAGATCAACAGGGGGACCCCGAAGACCCAGGCGGCCCTCCTGGAGGTCATGGAGGAGCGGCGGGTCACCGTCGACGCCATCACCCACGACGTCCCCCGGCCGTTCATGGTCGTGGCCACCCAGAACCCCATCGACATGGACGGGACCTACCGACTGCCGGAGGCGCAGCTGGACAGGTTCCTCATGCGGATCAGCGTCGGTTACCCGGACGCCGACGCCGAGGCCAGGGTGGTCCTCGGTGAGGGCGCAGGCCCGACCCCGGAGGACCTCCCGCCCGTCGTCGACCTGGCCACCCTGCGCGCCGTGGTGGCCCAGGTCAGGACGTCGCACGTCGATCCGCAGATCGCGGCGTACGCGGTCGCCCTCGCGTCGGCCACCCGGGACGACGTCGACGTGCGGCTCGGGGCCAGCCCGCGCGGCAGCATCGCGTTGGTCAAGGCGGCGCGGGCCGTGGCGGCGCTGGGGGACCGGGCGTACGTGACCCCGGACGACGTCAAGGACGTGGCACAGCCGGTGCTGGCGCACCGACTGATCCTCACTCCCGAGGCGGAGATCCGGGGGGTCAGCCCGGCCGACGTCATCACCCGGGTGCTCACCGGCACCCCGGTCCCGCGGGCCTCGAGCCGGCTGGTCGGCTGAGCGGTGCGGCTGACCGGACGCGGTGCCCGCCTCCTGGTCGCCGCCCTCGGGCTGTACGGGGTCGGCGAGGGGCTGGGCTGGGCGCTGTTCCGGGCCCTCGGCGGGGTCGCGGTCGGTGTCGTGGCCATGGGGCTGCTGATGACGTCGCGGGGCTTCGCGGCGTCGGTGACCAGGAGCGTGTACCCCGAGCACGTGGCGAGGGACGAGGCGGCGCTCGCCCGATTGGTGATCAAGAACGGGCGTCGGCACCGGATGGCCGGCTTCGTCGCCCGTGACCCGGTCGGGGATCGGCACGTCGACGTCGCGGTCCAGGGCCTGCGGGCGGGGAGCACGGTCACCCGCACCTACGCCCTGCCGACCGGGCGACGCGGCAGGCTCACCGTCGGCCCGCTCACCCTCATCCGCCAGGACCCGCTCGGCCTCGCGCTGAAGCGGGCGACCGCGGGGGAGACCGCGACCCTGTGGGTGCACCCCCGGGTGCACCCCGCCCGCCCGCTACCGGTCGGGCGGGCCCGCAACTACGCCGGGATCGCCGTCGACGGCCCGCCCAGGGGGTCGATGGACTTCCGGTCCCTGCGGGAGTACGTGGTCGGCGACGAGCCGAGGCACCTGCACTGGAAGAGCACGGCCAGGACCGGTCAGCTCATGGTGCGGGAGTTCCTCGACCCGCAGCAGCCCCGGCTGGTGGTGCTCCTCGACACCAGGGCCGAGGCGCTGGACCCGCGGGCCTTCGAGGAGGCCGTCGAGGTCGCGGCGTCGCTCGTCCGCGCCTCCACCGACCACGGGCACCCCACCCGGCTGCGGACCACCGGCGGGGTCGACGCCGACACCGCGGTGGGCATGACCGTGCGTGATCTCATGGACCGGCTGGCCGAGGTCGAGCAGACCGAGGGCGGGCAGCGCGCCCTCTCGCAGGACCTGACCGCAGGCGAGGGGCCCGGCACGACGCTGGTCGTCGTCACCGGGCGGCTCGACCAGGCCGACCTCGTGGAGATCGCCGCGTCCCGCCGGAGGCTGGACCGGGTGGTCGTCGCGGACCTCGACGCCGCCCGGCAGCAGGGCGAGGTCTCCGGTCTGCTCGTGATCCGGGACCGGGACGCCGCCGCCGCCGTGCACACCTGGAACGCGGTGGTGACCCTGTGAGCCGGGACACCGCGCACCGGAGCCCTCGGAACCGGCCGGTTCCGGTGTCGAGCGCGCTCGGCGTCATCGTCGCGACGGCGCTCGCCGGCCTCATGTTCTGGCCGGTGTTCGCACCGGGGGCCCTGGTGACGCCGCTGCTCGCGGTGTGCGTCCCGGTCTGGCTGGTCGGGCTGCTCCTCAGGGGACCGCGGCTGTCGTTCGTCCGGGTGCCCGCCGGGCTGCTGCTCGGAGCCCTCGTCCTGGTCGAGACGACGGTGCGGGACACCACGAGGTCCGGCGTGCCGACGGCCGCGTCGGCGAGAGCGCTGTACCGCGGTGCCGTGGACTCCTGGGTGCTCACCCTCGACTCCACCTGGCCGGCCAGGGCCGAGCCGGAGCTGCTGCTCTTCGTGCCGCTGCTGGTGCTCCTCGCCGCGGTGATCGGCTCCGAGCTGCTCGCCGTCGGGCCGCTGCTCGCGCTGCTGCCCGGTCTGGCCGTCGCGGGGCTGGCCCAGGCCTACGCCGCCCAGCAGGGGCGGGACGCTGTCCTCGCCGCGATCGCCTTCGGCTGCGCCGCCGGGGTCGTGATCGTCACCTGGCGGTCCGGCTCGTCACCCGCGGAGGACGAGGGGGACGGGGACCCGGAGCAGGGTGATCCCGGAGCGGCACCGGAGCGGTCCGAATCGGCGACGGCCGCCGCGACCGGACTGTCGGGCGGGCCGGGGGCGACGCCGGGCGGAGCGGGCGGGGCGGGTCCGCTGCGCCGGCTGACGGCGCTCGTCGTCGTGCTCTGCGCGCTGGTGGCCGGGGCGTTCGCCCTGGCTCCGGTGGACCCGATGGGACGCCAGGCGTTCTCGCTGAAGGACCACCACGAGGCCACCCTGCTGCCCGAGGTGGCCACGAGCCCGCTCGACGAGATCGCCCAGAGGCTGCAGGAGCCGGGTGACGTGGTCTTCCGCGACCGCACCGAGGCTCCCGTCGACCGCTGGTCACTGGTGGTCCTCGACGCCTTCGACGGGCAGAACTGGACGCCCTCGGAGCGGTACCAGCCGCTCGGCGTCCGGCTGGGCGCCGACCCGGCGGTCACCGTGCCCACGAGGTCCTACGACGCGGTCCTGAAGATCGAGGACCTCCCGGGGCCGTGGTTGCCGACCCAGGCGCGGACGGAGACCGTCGAGGGTGCGGAGACCATGGTGGGGGTCGTCAGCGGGTCGCTGGCCAGCGGCCGCAGTGCCGCCGGGGTGCAGTACCGCCTCCGCTGGTCCGCGCCCCAGGTCAGCGCGGATCTGCTGGCCGGAGCGGCACTCGGCGTCGACCCCGCCACCTCCTCGGTGAGTGATGTGCCGGCCGAGGTCTCCGCGCTGGCCCGGCAGGCGGTCGGGGACGCCGGCCCGTCCCTCGGCGCGGCTCTCCGGCTGGAGACCTTCCTCCGTCAGCACTACCGGGTCGCCACCGGGAGGACCCTGCCGACCGGGCACGGGTACCCGCAGATCACGCACTTTCTCACCGCGGGCAGGCGCGGGACCAGCGAGCAGTTCGCCTCCGCCTACGTCGTCATGGCCAGGACGCTCGGCATCCCGGCCCGGCTGGCCGTCGGGTTCCGTCAGCCGGCGACCACCGACCCGCAGGGCAGCTACGTCGTGCGCAACGGGGACGTGCTGGCCTGGCCGGAGGTGCTCGTCGCCGATGTCGGGTGGGTTCCGCTCGACCCCACCGCCAGCGCCACCGGGTCGACGAGGGCGGGTGACAAGGGGCTCGCCGCCGCGACCGACAAGACCCGACGCAGCCTCCCGCAGCCGGACAACCCGCCGCCGCAGGACGAGCCGTTGCCTGCTGCGACGGACGACGGGGCCGCCGGGGGGCGTCGGGATCCGCTGTCCGTGCTCCCCTGGGTCGCCGCCGGGATCGGCGTCCTCGCCCTGTGCTGGCTGGTCCTCGTCCCGTTCGCCAAGCGGGTGCGCACCGGTCGCAGACGGCGCAGGCGGCACGCCGCCGCCGTGGTCGCGGCCTGGCTGGAGGCGCGGGACCGGCTCGCCGACCACGGGGTGAGACCGCGCCCGGGGATGACCGTGCGCGACCTCGCGACCGCGTCGACGGAGATCGTCGGCGAGAACGGGGTCCGTGGCCTGCGTCGGCTGGGGACCTGTGTCGACCGGGCGCTCTGGGCGGGTGACGACGAGCTGCCCGCCGGGGTGGCGGGTGAGGCCTGGACGGCGGTCCGAGAGGTCAGGAAGGCCCTGCGTCGTCGTCCGGCCGGGACGCGGGTGCGCGCGGCCCTGAGCCCCACGACCCTCGTCCGTCGCGGCTGAGCACCTCCGGGCGACCGCCCCTGTTCGGCCGGGACGGGGCAACGGAGTGATCGCCGTCTCTGGGCGGGTACTGCTGCACAGTCGGCCGTACCCGCCCACAAACGCCGATCACGCCGGGCGGCTGCCGGTGTTCTCGGGCTGGGACCGGGTCAGAATCGGCAGACGGCGCCGCGGATCGCGCGTGTCTGGCTCTGCCGGACCGACGCGCCGTCCGTGCCCTGGACCACGAAGCAGTACTGGAGGTCGGGGTTGACCTGGATCACGGTGCTGCGTGCCTTGCGCACGAACTCGGTCCGCGGTGCGCTGCCCTCCTCGGAGATGATCACCGCATAGTCCATCGTGGCCGGGCCGGTCCAGCGCAGGATGACCCGGTTGCCCTGGTCACGTGGGGTGGCGAGCACGATCCGGGCCGGGGGCGTTGTGCCGGTGGGCGAGGATGACGGGGTGGAGGGCGGTACGGACACGGAGGGTGCGACGCTCGTCGGTGGGACCGGTCCAGGCTCTCCACCGAGCCCGCCGAGGACCAGGGAGCCGACGGCGATCCCGCCCAGCACGACGGTCGTCAGGCCGAGCAGGAGGGGCCAGCGGCGCCGCCGGCGGGTCGCCGGACGGGTCGACCCGGGGCGGAGCTGGGTCGCGCCGTCCTCCTCACCGAGCGGCCAGGTGCTCGCCGCGGGCCAGGCGACGGCGGAGGCGTCGGCGGAGGAGGTCGCGGTCGGGGCGGCCGGGCGGTTCCGCAACCGTTCGGCCGGCTGGGTGGGGTTGTCGACCGCCTGCTCCTGGCCCGGGTGCGGGGACGGCCAGGCCGAGGACGAGACCGCGGCCTGGGGCGCCTGGGGCGGAGGCACCTGCAGCGGGGGCCCCGCGGCCGGAGGTACCTGAGGTGGAGGCCCGGCGGCAGGGGGCGTCGACGGCAGGGGGACAGGGGACGGCGGGCCGAAGGCCGGTGCGCTCGGGAACGGTCCGCTCGGGGCCGGTGCGCTCGGGAACGGTCCGCTCGGGAACGGCGAGGCCTGACCCGCCCACCCCGGGTCCGGCGTGTTCCCGCTCGGCGTGCCCTGGCTCGCCTCCCCCTGGCTCACGGGCGTCGGGCCGGGAGGGACCGGAGTGCCGGGGAGCGGCTGCCGGTCCGGAGCCGTCGGCCGGGTGGGGGGCGAGGTCACCGCCCACCCCGGGAACGGCGTCCCCGGCCGCACCGTGGTCGGTTCGTCGGGGACCGGACCGGCGTTCCGGGTGCCGCCGTCGCGAAGCGTGTCGAACCGGGCCACGACGTCGGCGTCGCCGGGACGGTCGGCGGCGTCCTTGGCGAGCATGGCGTGGAGGAGGTCGCGCAGTGCCGGGGAGACCTGAGCGGCGGGCAGCCCGGTGATCGGATCGTTGAGGACCCGGAGCAGGTAGGGCATGAACCCCTCGCCCGAGCGGCGCGGGAAGGGCGGCCTCGCGGTCAGCAGCGCGTAGACCGTCGCGCCGAGGGCGTAGACGTCGGAGGCGGGGGTGTGCTCGCCGTTGCTGAGACTCTCCGGGGCGGCGTACTCGACGCTGAGGGCGTCCAACCCCCGGCTGGAGTCACGGTCCGGGATGAGCGACAGCCCGAAGTCACCGAGGGCCGGCTCGCCGTCCCGGCGGAGCAGGACGTTCGCCGGCTTGACGTCCCGGTGCACGACCCCGGCCGCGTGCGCGTCGGCGAGGGTCCTGGCCAGGGCGAAGGCCACCTCGACGGCCCTCGGCACGGGCAGCGGGCCGGAGGCGGCCAGTGTCTCGGCGAGGGAGCCACCCTCGCAGAACTCGGCGAGCAGGTACGGGCGACCGTCGTCGAGGACGCCGGAGTCGTAGACCGTGACCACGTGGGGGTGGTCGGACAACCGCCCCATGGCGGCGCACTCCCGTTCGAAACGGCGCAGGGTGGCGTCGTCCATGCCGTCGACGTGCAGGACCTTCACCGCGACCCAGCGGTCGAAACGCTCCTGGTATCCCCGGTAGACGGTGGCGAACCCGCCACTGCCGACGCGGGTGAGCCGGGTGACCCCGGGTACGCGGGGTGTACCGTCCGCCGTTCTCACGGCCGCGAAGATACTCCCTGCAACCGGGGGAGGGCGGATTCTCCAACTCCTGACCCCCGTCAGGTGCATCCTGCGATACTGTCCGCGCTCGACGGGACGTCGCCCGACGGTCGCCGGGCCGGCGGGACGGGCGGAGGGGTGCTCGGAGGCCGGTCCTCACCGGGGCCGCGACGTCACGGCGGATGATCGACAGGTGTCGAGGGGGCGACGGCAGGAGTAGGACGGGCACGAGAGGGGATACGGGGGTTCATGGCAGACGTCTTCGGCTGCGATCCGGTGGTGGCCGGCCAGGCATCGGAGCAGCTGGCCGCGATCCGGCGGGAGATGCAGTCTCTCGGTAGCGTGTTCGACGGCTACGACAGCGCCGTCCGCTCGGCCAGGGTCGAACGGGCGCTGGACGACTTCTACTCCGACTCCTCCGACTACCGCGAGGCGATGAACGGGCTGCTGGAGCGAGCCTCGGGCCTGATGCGTGGCCTCGCCGAGGGGTCGACCTCGGTGGACCTCGCCCTGGCCGGTGCCTTCGACTCCCAGGACCAGCAGGCCTCGGGCGAACCGCCGACAGGACCGGCCCGGTGACCCCGGCGCTCTCCACCACCTCCGGCAACGGTGCGGCCACCCGTGGGTTCACCCTCCGGTTGCCCGAGTCCTGGTACGAGTTCGACGTTTGGCGGGCCACGCACACCGGTGACCTCGCCCGTCTGGTCGACCGGCGGGTCGCCGCCGAACCCGACCTGGAGCAGCACCGTGGGGCACTGCTCCGGCTGCTCAGGCAGTTGGCGGAGGACGCGGAACGCAAGGGTGCGCTACTGGTCGGCGCGATGCTGGAGACCGTCGACGACGCCGGGATGCTCGTCGCGTCGATGACGGTGTTCCAGACCGAGGGCGCCCCCGACGAGGCGGACAACACCGTTGAGGCGATCGCCGGGCAGCTCACCGCCGTCGCCCCGGCGGAGGGTTCGTCCACCTGGCGCCGGGTCGGGGTCGTCGAGCTCCCTGCGGGCCGGGCGGTCCGGGTCGCCGGGGTCGAGACCAGCGAGCTGGGCAGCCGTTCGCTCGACTGCGTCGTCATGCAGACGTTGATCCCGGTGCCCGGCGGTCGCGGGGTGCTCGACGTCGTCCTCACCAGCCCCCAGGTGGAGCTCGCCGAAGGGATGCTCGACCTGTTCGAAGCGATCAGTGCGACCCTCGCCTGGTCGTCGGTAACGCCAGCACTGTCGACGGAAGGGACCTGACCGGTCATGGCACTGACGCATGTTGACTACGACGAGGTCGGAAGAGTCGCCAACCAGCTCTCCAAGGCCAAGACGGACATGGACGCACAGCTGCGCACGCTGATGACGGCGATCAACGGGCTTGTCGAGTCCGGCTTCAAGACCGCAACCGCTTCGGGCAAGTTCCGGGACTCCTACCAGCAGTGGAACACCGGCGCCACGAACATGATGGAGGGCCTCAAGGGCATGGAGACCTTCCTCACCCAGGTCGTGCGCCAGCACGGTGACCTGGACACCACGCTGGGCTCGCAGCTCGGCAGCTGAACCCGCCGAGGCGGGACGCACCGACGACGGGACGCCGGCCTCGACCGTGGCCGGCGTCCCGTGCGTGTGAGCGGGACCGGTCCCGGCGGGTGCGGTCCAGGAGATCGATCGAGACACGGGGTGGCGTGCGGTGAGCATGTGGTTCGTCGTCGGCAGGGAGTCGGACCCGGTGCCAGGGGATCCGGTCCGGATCCGGGAGCTGGCGGGACGGCTGACGGCGCGGGCGGAGGACGTCGAGCGCAACGTCGGCCGGTTGCGCGGGTTGTCCTCCGGGGACGGCGACCTGCGGATGATCGGGGACTACGCCGAGGGGTTCCGCTCGGCGCTGAGGGAACTGCCCGACGAGCTGGCGAAGCTGGGCAGGGCCTTCCGCCGGTGCGGCTCGGCGCTCTCGACGTTCGCGGGTGAGCTCGACGGGGCCAGGGCGAAGGCGGGAACCGCGCTGCGACGGGGGCAGGACGCCCACGACCGGTTCCAGGGCGCGCTACGGGAGATCAAGGCGCTGCTGCCTCCCGACCGGTCCGTCGCGGTGGCCTCCGGGCTGAGCCTCGCCGAGTACACCATCGAGTCCCTGACCGTCGGGCTCGACGAGGGGCTGCGGGCCCAGGTCAGGGCCGCGGCACGGCGTGGCCGGCTGGCCGACGCCGACCGGGACCTCGCCTCGAGACTCGCGAACGAGGCGGCCCGGCTGCGCGGTGACGCCGAGGTGCGCTGCGAGCGGGGGATCCGGGACGCCCTCGCCGGCAGCGGGATCAAGAACAAGGCCTGGTGGGAGAAGGCGTGGGACTGGGTGTCCACGCCATTCCGTTCCTGGGACGACTTCGCCGCCTTCTGCCGCGGTGCCGCGATGGTCCTCGGCATCATTGCCATGTTCTGCACCGGACCCCTTGGCCTGGTGCTGGTGCTGGCGGCCCTGGCGGCCGGGGCGATCGCCCTGGCGAACACGATCGACCGGATGCGGCAGGGCAAGGCCGGCTGGGGCGACCTTGCCTGGGACCTGCTGGCCATGATCCCCGCCTCCCGCGGCGTGATCAGTCTGAGCAAGCTGGCGAAGACCCTGCCCCTGATCTTCAGCAGGGGTGGCGGGAAGCTCGTCTTCGCCGCGGTGAAGAACTTCGGCAAGGGCACCGCACTGAGTGTGCGGAACGTCGTCACCGCCTTCCCACACGCGCTGAAGAACGCCGGCGGACTGAAGGGGCTGGTCACCAGCCCGAGGCAGTTCGCGAAGATCTTCAAGTGCCGCTGGGTCGGGCGGGACCCGATCGACATGATCAGCGGCGAGATGGTCATGCAGCAGACCGACCTGGAGCTGCCGGGGGTGCTGCCGTTCGTGCTGCAGCGCACCTACTCCTCCGCCTACCGGGCAGGGGGCTGGTTCGGTCACGGCTGGAGCTCCCTGCTGGACCGGCGGCTGGAGGTCGACGCCGACGGCGTGTGCTTCGCCTCGACCGAGGCCGTGGTGCTGGCCTTCCCGCACCCCGAGCCGGGCGGCACGGTGACCGCGGTCGAGGGACCGCGGCTGGAGCTGACGAGGACCGACGACGGCGCCTACCTGGTCACCGACCCCGACACCGGCCAGGTGCTGCACTTCGCCAACCCCGCGGTCCGCGAGGCGGAGGCACTCACCGCCGGGGCGCTCGCGGCGGAGGGACCCGGTGACGGGGAATCGGGGAAGGTGCCCGGTCGCAGGGCGCTGTCCGACGCGGGTGTCACGGGCCCGCTGGTCCTCCCGCTCGCGGCGATCGTCGACCGGAACGGCAACCGGATCGAGCTTGGCTACGACGAGGCGACCGGGGACCTGCTGGAGCTCCGCCACTCCGGCGGTTACCACCTCGACCTGGACACCCGGGCGGGCCTGGTCCGCGCGATCCGGCTGTGCGGCACGGGCAATGCCGAAGACGTCGAGATCATCCGCTACGCCTACGACGAGGGCGGCCGGCTCACCGAGATCTACAACTCCTCCGGCAGGCCGCTGCGGTTCGACTACGACCCCGAGGGCCGGATGACCCGCTGGGAGGACCGCAACGGCACCTGGTACCGCTACGACTACGACGACGCCGGCCGGGTGGTGCGCACCAGCGGATCGGCCGGCTGCCTGGACGGCACGATCGCCTACGACCCCGAGCGCCGGGTGACCCTGGAGACGAACTCCCTCGGCCACACCACCACCTACCACCACAACGAGGCCCTGCAGATCGTGCGGGTCGTCGACCCGCTCGGCCACGCCACCAGCCACACCTGGGACCGCTACGACCGCAAGCTGTCCACCACCGACCCGCTCGGCCGCACCACGAGCTACGACTACGACGAGGCCGGCAACCTCACGGCGGTGACCCGCCCCGACGGTCTGGCCACCACCATCACCTACGACGAGCACGGGCTGCCCGTCACGGTGACCGGGCCGGACGGCGCGACCTGGCGACAGGTCTACGACGCGGCCGGAAACCTGGTTGTCTCGACCGACCCGGTGAGGGCGGCCACCCGTCATGAGTACGACGGGGCGGGTCGGTTGGTTGCGGTGATCGACGCGCTGGGGAACGTCCAGCGGCTGCGCACCGACGCAGCAGGCCTGCCGTCGGCGGTCACCGATGCCCTCGGGGCGACAACCGGTCTGGAGCGGGACGCGTTCGGGCGGGTGACTGCGGTCACCGACCCGCTGGGCAACACCACCCGCTACGCCTGGACGGTCGAGGGACAGCTCGCCTCCCGGGTGGCCCCGGACGCCACGGTGGAGCGCTGGGTCTACGACGCCGAGGGGTGCCTGGTCGAGCACGTCGACACCCTGGGGCAGTCGACGCGCACCGAGGTCACCTGGTTCGACCTGCCCGCGGTCCGCACCGCCCCGGACGGCGCCCGGCTGGCGTTCTCCTACGACACCGAGTTGCGGCTGGTCGCCGTGACCAACCCGGTGGGGCTGGTCTGGCGGTACGAGTACGACCCCGCCGGCAACCTGGTGCGCGAGACCGACTTCAACAACCGGGTGCAGACCTATGAGTACGACGCCGCGGGCCAACTCGTCGAGCGGGTCAACGGCGCCGGCGAGGCGACCCGGTTCGAGCGTGACCTGCTCGGCATGGTCACCGTGGAGGAGACCGCAGACGGGCGGACGACCTTCGACTACGACCCTGCCGGGCGGCTGGTGCACGCGGTGAACGCGGTCGCCGACCTGCGGCTCGAGCGTGACTCGGTGGGTCGGGTGCTCGCTGAGGTCTGCAACGGCCGGACGCTCGCATCGTCCTTCGACCTGCTCGGGCGCCGGGTGGAGCGGAGCACCCCGGGCGGGTTGGTCAGCCGCTGGAGCTACGACCCGGCGGGGCGCCCGTCGTCGCTGGATGTGGCCGGGCACTCGATGACCTTCACCCACGACGCGGCGGGCAACGAGACGGAGCGGCGGCTCAACACCGGCCTCACCCTGGCCCAGAGCTGGGACGTCAACGCTCGGCTGGTCACCCAGACCCTGACCGCAGTGGGCGCGCCGGAGCATCCCGGCAACGCGGGGCAGGTCCGGCAGCTCAACCGGCGGGAGTACGGCTACCGGGCCGACGGGTACGTCACCCAGATCACCGATGAGCTCACCGGTACCCGTCGCTACGATCTCGATCCGGCCGGACGGGTCACAGCGGTCTCGGGGGCCGGGTGGACCGAGCGGTACGTCTACGACCCGGCGGGCAATATCACCCACGCGAGTTGGCCGGGCGATACCTCGGCGCAAGACACTTCGTCGGTGGCGGCGCAGGGAGACCGGGAGTACAGCGGCACGATGATCCGCCGCGCCGGCCGGGTGCGTTACGAGCACGACGTCCAGGGCCGGGTCACCCTGCGGCAGCAGAAGCGCCTCTCCGCGAAACCTCTGACCTGGCGCTACACCTGGGACGCCCAGGACCGCCTGGTCGAGGTGCTCACCCCGGCGGGCGAGCGCTGGCGTTACCTCTGCGACCCCCTCGGCCGCCGGATCGCCAAGCAGAGGCTGGCCGACGATGGCGAGTCAGTCACCGAACAGATCGACTTCACCTGGGACGGTGCAGTGCTGGCCGAGCAGGTCGCCGCCGACGGTGACGCCCTCACCTGGGACTACCAGCCCGGCACCTTCCGGCCCCTGAGCCAGATCGAGTCGCAAGCCGCCGAGCGCTCCGTCGACGACCTCACCCAGGACGAGATCGACGCCCGATATCACGTCATCGTCACCGACCTCGTCGGCACCCCGTACGAACTTGCCGATGAGAGTGGCGCCCTACGACCGATTATCCGCTCGTCACTCTGGGGGATTGGCGCACCCGTCGACGCCAACGGTCGGCCGGTCTGTCCGCTGCGTTTTCCTGGTCAGTTCCGAGATGAAGAATCGGGCTTGACCTATAATTACCTGCGGCACTACGACTCTGAGGCCGGAAGATACTTCAGTGCAGATCCGCTGGGGTTGGCCGGAGGTGATGGGAACTACGAGTACGTGGCCAATCCTCTCACCGTGATCGACCCGCTGGGTTTGATGGCCTACAAGCTTCCGCAGGACATAAGGGAGATGATGCTCTCGCAGGGAATCGCTCCCGACCTGCTCAACAAGGGGGTCCATTTCAATGTTGGTCGAATCGAATTGAAGGTTCTTCCTGACCACCTAGGGGGTATTACTTTCAAATCCGTATTCTCGAATGCGAAGACCGCCCACGTGGATGCTGCTATCGCCAAGGCGACTGATGCCCTTCAAGCACCCGAGTTCGTTGCATGGCTCAGTAAGCATGCACAGAAGGGTTTCGAGTTGGCCAGTCCGTCAGGCAGTGGAAAGGCTCTTGAGTTCAAATTCTTGATGCACGCTCTCGGGAGGATCTGAGTGTTGAACCTCGAGGATCTGGTTCTGCACGGCAGTTCAGGTGTGATTGATCTCGGACGTGGCGTGGCTGAGGTGGTGTCCAGTCTCGGTCTGCCTGAGATGAGGGAACCGCAGAAGAAGAGCTATCCTGAGATCCTGAAGTACGGCGATATAGAGGTGAGGTTCAGGTGGGGTGTGCTCGAGGGGGTCTCAGTCAACCTGTCTCCAGGGATTCCTGTGGAGGGGTACTGCTTTGAAGTTGAGGGATTCTGGCCTGAAAGCCGACGGTGTATATGGGAGGTGGGGAGAATGCTTGAGGGTTCAGAGGTGTCCTGGGCTCCGGACCCCATCATGTCTGACCCGGGTTCGCCGGTCTGGGTTACAGAGGCTGGCGTGCATCTTGCATTCCATGGCGATCTACTGTGCCGTCTCGGGGTCGCGAGGGTGACGGGTCAGTCATCAATGCGGGAGTCGCAGTGACGGTCCGGTCTCTCGGACGGCACCGCTCCGGCGGCATGGCGGGGGTCCGCCAGGTCATGTTCGTCGACGGGTGCGGGATCAGCAGTTGGGTCGTCGAGAAGTAGTTGGTGGACGCTGTTGATCAGTCGGTCGACCAGGGAATCGGCGATCCCGGGTTGGAAACAGGGGGTGCCAGTCGCTCGGTTTGCGGCTGATCGTTAGGATCATCGCCCGGCCGGCGGTCATGCGTTCGTTGATGAGTTCGAACAGGTCGTCGTCCTGGGTGTCGGTGAACGCGCGGATCGAAAAAGTCGTTGAGGATGAGCACGTCGCCGTGGGTGTGCTCGCGTGGCTGCTTGTCCCAGGTGCGTTCTCCTTGGTTGAGGCGGCCGAGATCTCGCGAACTCTGGGGCGGTGCCAGTGCTTCAACGATAGATAGCTTCAAGGCTGATCAGGGCGATCTCGCCGGGGGTGCTGGTTGCCTGAGCAACCAGATCATCCGAGAACCCGGCGCCGCTGAAGCAGAGCAGCATGGTCCGTGACGTGTCGTAGGCGCTGGTGGCGAGCAGGGTTCTGACCCGTCGGAGCCGGTCGAGGTGGCCTGGGTTCATGACGGTGTTCCACTTGGCCTCGCCGACCGCGAGGAGCGGAGCGGGAGCCCCTGGATCGGCGGCTCCGACCACGGCGACGTCCACCTCGTGGGTGGTTCGCGCGGACGGATCGTTGACCACCCCGGACGCGACGGAGGCGGGGAGGCCGTCGAAGGGCAGATCGTCGCCGGTGAGAGCCCATGTGCGGCAGAGGTGCTCGAAGTGGGGACCGAGGATGTTGCTGTCGAACCTGCTCCGTGCTGCCCGCCAGACCCGGGCTGCCGCACCTGGACGTTCGAGTTGATCCCAGACCGGTCGCATGATCGCGTGGTAGAAGGCGACCAGCGGTTCGGCGATCCGGAAGCTGGTGCGGTTGGAGCGGAAGGGGTCGGCCTCCTGGCGCAGGAGTCCGCTGTCGGTGAGCACCGTGAGTGGGTGGGAGATGTCGGTGGCCTTGCGGCCGACGTAGTTGGCGATCCCTCCGCGGGTCGCGTTTCCCCCGGCCACCGCGGCGAGCACGGAGTGGTAGAGAGCGGGATTGCGGGCACCCGGCTCCTCGGCGAGCAGGTAGCGGGCCTCGCGGAACAGGGGAGTGGTCGGGTCGAGGACGGTTCGCACCACCCAGTCGTCGAAGTCGGCCAGGTCGTGCGGTACATCGTCACGGACGAACTCGCGACGGTAGGCGGGGGTGCCGCCCACGACGGCGTTCACCAGGACGGCGAGTCGGGGATCGGTGATCCCCCAGAACTGTGCGGCGACGCGGTGGTCGAACGGGTGCACGACGAGTTCGAGTCCTGCGCGGCCGCGAAGGGGTGCGTTGCCGCCGAGGAGGCGCCCCATGAACGACATCGCTGATCCGCACAGCACCAACCGGGTGCGGGACTCGGTAGCCTCCGGGCGGCCAGGTCGCAGGGCGTTCTGGATGACGGAGGGCAGCGAGGGGGCCGCTTCAGCCAGGTAGGGGAACTCGTCGATCACGACGGGGAGGGCCCGCTCTCGGCCGAGAGCCAGCAGGGCGTCGAGCGCCTCCTCCCACCCGTCCAGTCGGACCGGCACGGGAGCGCCGAGCTGCTCGGTCAGCTGAGCGCCGAGCCGGCGCAGCGACTCCGCATCGGTCGCCTGGGTGGCTCCGAAGAAGAAGCCGCCGGTGGCTCGGCAGGCGGCGTCCAACAGGAACGTCTTGCCCTGGCGGCGCCGGCCCGACACCACCCCGAGCGTCGCCCCCGGCCGGTCGTCGGAGACGAAGCGGGACAGGGCAGCCCACTCGGCGGCCCGGTCGAAGAGATCAACTGGTCGCTGCACGAAGGCTCCATGATCTAGAAGTGTAGTTCTTAGAACTGTACCTCTAAATCATGAACTCAAATCGACGTCATGTCGCGGACCGCGCATGGATGACGTCGGCCGGACGCCAGACGAGGGTCGAGTCGGTGATCCGGTACAGCCTCGGTTCTCCCGGGATGGTGGACAGCGGCTCGACAACGCCCGTCAGTCGTCCGTCGACGTCGTCGGGGACGTCGACGCGGCGGACGAGGCAGGCGGCGGGGTGGCGCCCTCGGCCCTGGCCGCGGCCTCGAGGGCGGCGCGGACGGAGTCCTCGTCGAGGGCGGTCACCGGCTTGTCGTTGACCAGGACGACCGGCGGTTCACCGATGCCGGCCTGTGCCGCGTCCTTCGTCGTGTCCACCACCCAGCCGCGGTAGGCGCTGTCCTTGATCGCCTTGGTCACCTCTGCCCTCGGGGCACCGGCCTGCACCGCGAACTCGATGATCTTCTCCTCCGGCAGGCCCTCACCACCGGGAGCCGGCTGATTGTCGAACAGGGCGGCGTGGAACGCCGGGAAGCCCTCCGGAGCGAGGTCCATCACCGCAGCAGCGGCCACGACCGCCCGGGAGGGGTAGAAGTCCTTCGACTGGTAGTCGAGCACGGCGATCGGCCGGTAGGCGATCCTGAGCAGCCCGGCGTCGACCCACTGCGCGAACTGGTCCCGGTTCGCCCGCTCGAACGTCTTGCACGCCGCGCAGAGGAAGTCCTCGTAGACGGTGACGGTCACCGGGGCGTCCTTCGAACCGACGGCGAAGGCGCCGTCGGTCAGATGGCGCGGTGGCTTCGAGCCCGAGGCCTCGAGTTCCTTCTCGCGCGCGATCTGGACGATGACGACCGCCACGACCGCGAGGACGATCACCACCACGACCGAGACGGCGATGCGCACGGTACGTCGCCGGGACTCCTCGCGTTCGGCCTTCGCGCGGAGGGCCGCGGACTTCTCCCGGGCGTTGCGAGCGGTTCGTGCGTTCGTCATCGGGCTCTCTCGTGGATCGGGCCGGTCCTCCGGGTGTCCGGAGGACCGGCGGCTGGGCGTCGACGGTCCTCACAGAGCATGCCGTATCGGCGGGCCCGGCGTTCGAGACATGCGGGTCAGCTCTGCCGACTCCACGCGGACCACACCTCCGCGGGTCCCCGGCACAGGGCCGGTCAGGCGGTCAGGGCCGGGGCGACCCCGGAACCGCTCGTGGTGACGCGGTCGAGTCGCTTCCGGAGGAGCGCCGGGTCAGGGAGCCGACCGACGAAGGTCTCCGACACGGTGGCCTCCGGCTACGTCGATCACATCTGCGTAGCCGGAGGCCACCGGAATCGGGGTCAGGTCACTCGTCCTTGGTCGCGGAGGGCGAGGCGGTGGGCGACGGCGTGGGGGAGACGGTCGGCAGGGTGGTGCCCGCGGCCTTCGCGGCGGCCTCGACGGCGGTCGTCAGCGACGCGGGATCGTTCTGCTCGAGCTTCGTGCCGTTCACCAGGACGGTCGGGGTCTGGTGGATACCCGACTTGCTGGCCTCCTCGGCGGCGCTGGCCACCCAGCCGCGGAAGGAGCGCTTCTCGATCGCGTCGCGGACCTTTGCCTCGGGTGCGCCTGCCGCCGTCGCCAGCTCGACCAACGTGCTGTCGGGCAGCCCGGGACCGCCCTCGGCCGGCTGGTTGGCGAAGAGCGCCTGCTGGAAGGCGAGGTAACTGTCCGGCTTGAGGTCGATCACCGCGGCGGCCGCGTTGGTCGCCCGGGACGAGTAGTCGTCGGTGGAGTACTGGTCGAGGAGGGCGATGGTCCGATGCTCGACCTTGGCGACCCCCGCGGCCGTCCAGGCGTCCAGCTGCGCCTTCGTGGACTCCTCGAACATCTTGCAGCCGGGGCAGATGAAGTCCGCATAGATCGTGATCGTCACCGGGGCGTCGGCCTTCCCCTGGACGAAGGTTCCGTTGGTCAGGTTCCGGGGCGGCGTGGAGCCGGAGGCCTCCAGCGACTCCTGGCGGGCCATCTGCACGATGACCCCCGCCACGATGAGGACCGCCAGCGCCGCGATCACCGAGACGGTGACGATGAAGGTGCGTCTGCGAGCTTCTCTGCGGGCGGCCTCGGCCCGCATGGCTGCGGCCTTCTCCCTGGCGTTCCGTGCGTTGCGGGCGTTGGTCATGGATCTCTCGTCTCCGGTCCGTCCGCGGTCGGTGGTCCGGCCGCGGGAGTTGTCACAGGAAAGCACGGGTCGGTCGGCCGAGGCGGCCGACCCGGCGCTCAGGGTACGCAGGATTCCGGTCGCCCGGTCAGGAACAGCCTCGGTCAGCTCTGCCCGAAATGGATCAGGTGCAGTGCCCTCCCCGCCGTGAGGTAGCCACGACCGGGGGGACCGGCGAAGAACTGGTCGCCTTCGAGGGTGAAACCGAGCTCCCGGGCCACGGGGTTGCTCATCGGGGTGAGCAGGATCCGCGTCCCGGCGGTCATGACCTCGGTGACGACCCGCATGAGGGAACGTCGCTGCCCGCTGACGATGGGCTGGGCGTCCCCGACCAGGACGAGGGCCTGCCGACCCAGTGCCCCCGGCCCCGCGATGTCCTGCAGCAGCAGCGGCGCCTCCATGAACCCCTCCTCGGAGGGGACCACGGTGATCTGCTCGCAGTCGTCGACCACGACCGCGTAGCGGCCGTCGCCGAAGGCGGTCACCGTGTCCCGCAGGTCGGCGTCCTTGACGGTGGTGCCGGTGACGACCCGGATCCCCTCGTCGGTGGGCAGCATCCCGGGCAGGGGCGAGCGGGGGGTCGCGAGGACGAGCACGCCGACGCCGACCCGGCGCAGTCCCTTGACAACGGTTGCTGCGGCGGTCGAGCGACCCGATCCGGACGGGCCGGACACGAGCACGCCACCGGGTCCCGCGTCGAACAGGTCGAGGCCGACGGCGGCGACCTCGGGCCCGCCGACGCCGATCGGGATCCAGGTCGGCGACGGCAGGGGATCGGGCAGCGGGATCGTGTCGAGGGACACCGAGACCGGCAGCGACGGGAACCGGTGGGGGAGCAGGCCGGCGGGTCGGCCCGCCGCGGCCACGAGCTCCGCGGGGGACGCGACGGGCCTGCACACGTGCACGTGCGCGCCAGACCCGGCGTCGATCCCCCGACCGGGCAGCACCGGCGGGCTCACCATGCCGGAGGCGAGGTGACCGCGGCGCACCTCCTCCTTCGGGAAGGGGAGCAGCATCCGCCGGGAGTACAGCCCGGGCAGCTTGCCGTTCATCATGTCCGCCCCGCCGAGCGCGACGACGTGCACTCCCACCGTCGGACCCGCGGTGATCACGCCGCGCAGCATGGAGAGCACGGACGTCTCCACGAACATCGGGTCGCTGCGGTTCTCCAGGTACTCCCAGCCGTCGACGACCAGCAGGATCCACGGGTCGGCCCCGCCGCCGGGACCGAACCGGGCCATCTTGCGCCGCTGCACCTCGGCGTCGAGCCAGGTCACCAGGCGACGGACCCGGTCCGGCTCCGCGGGGGAGAAGACCCCGCCGCAGTGCGGGAGGTTCGCGTAGTCGGCGAGACCGGACGGCTGCTGCTCGATGACGTAGAGGTGCACCTGGTCGGGGCGGAACCGGGTGGCGACGCTGGTGACGAGGGAGCGGGCCACCGTCGTCCGGCCGGACTGGGGTCCGCCCCCCACCAGCAGCCGGTCGGTCCCGGCGAGGTCGAGCGCCGCGACCGGCTGGGCCTGGGCGTCCGGGTCGTCGAGCAGCCCGAACGGGACGGCGCCGCCGGTCACCGGCGCGGTCGCGTGGGCCTCCAGGTCCTCGAGGGCCAGCTCGGCCGGCATCGGCGGCAGCAGCGGGCGGAACGGAGCCGCGAGGCCGAGCCGGGCGGACGCGGCCTCGATGGCCGCCAGGATGAGGTCCTGGTCCGTCGGCTGGTCCCCACCACCGCCGCGCTCCTCCGGGCGGGGGTCACCGATCGCCCCCCAGCCGACGATCCGGACCCTGGCCGGGGGAGCGCCGTCGACGGGCGGAGGATTGCCGAGGTACCCGGACTGGAAGATCTGCGGGGTGCGGATCTCGTCCTTCGTGCACAGGATCATGCCCCGGCCGCGCAGCCGGCCGGGGATGTTCACGGCGTCGGGGACGCCGAGGACCTCGGTGCTGTCGGCGGGCTCGTTCTGGCGGAGGGTGATCCGCAGGTCGATGTTGTTCTTGAGCTCCGCCGAGAGCTTGCCCTGCAGCGACTGGGTCGCCAGCACGAGGTGCATGCCGAGGGACCTGCCCTTGGCCGCCACGTTGACGAGCTCCTTGAGGAAGTCGGGGGACACCTCCAGCACCCGGGCGAACTCGTCGAAGATCATGACGAGCCGGGGCAGCGCGGGCAGCGAGGGCCGCCTGGCCCGGTCCTTCCAGTACTCGTCGATCTCCCCGCCGTAGTGGGCGAGCAGGGACTCGCGGCGGCGGACCTCCGCCCGGACCGACGCCAGCACCCTGGCCGCCGCGGCCTGGTCGAAGACGTCGGCGGGGGTCTCCCCGGTCGAGCGGATCAGGCTCACCACGTGGGGGCACCGCGCGAACGGCAGGAAGGCGCTGCCGCCCTTGAAGTCGACGAGGACCAGGTTCAGCTCGTCCGGCCGGTTGGCCAGCAACAGCGAGGTGACCAGGGTCTGCAGCAGGATGCTCTTCCCGGTGCCGGTGGCCCCGGCGAGCATGGTGTGCGGCCCCTGGCGGGCGAGGTCGACGCTCACCGGCCCGGAGCCGTCCGCGCCGAGCGGCACCTCGGTGGTCAACCCGGGCTGCTCGGCCCAGTGCGCGAGCACCTGCTCCGGTGCGGGCATGCCCATGCCCACGAGGTCGAGGAAGCGCACCGGGTAGGGGATCGCAGCCTCGGCCCCGGCCAGGGTCAGCCGGTCCCGCATCGGCGTCAGGCAGCGGGCCAGCCGCTCCGCCACGCCCCGGTCGATGCCCTCGGGGCGGACCTCGCGGGGGTGGTCGTCCCGGCTGCGGGTCAGCAGCAGCGCCGACTCGTCGATCTCGCACAGGCCCCGGCACTCGTTCATGCCCTGGCGGTCGACGCAGATGACGTAGACCCCCACCGACGGGCCGTCGCGCAGCACCTCCCGCATGCCGGGGACGTGGCGCAGGGCCAGCGCCCCGTGCAGCACGACCACCACGTCCTCGCCGAACCGGACCTCGCCGGCTGTCCGCCGCTCCGCCGTCCGGCCGGCGACCAGGTCCCTGAGCTCGTCGACCCGCGCCGTGCGGGTCGCCGCGGTGTTGCCGATCCGGCACGGGACGTGCCCTGCCTCCCCGGCGTCCAGGTGCGGCAGCCAGGAGGTCCAGGCCAGCTCGGCGTCGTCGGTCGAGGTGATCACCACGAGCCGGAGGTCCTCGGGGCTGCGCAGCGTGCCGAGCTGGACGAGGAGCCAGCGGGCGAGACGGTCCGCTGCCGCCGGCGCGCCGACGACCCCCAGCACCCCGGTCGTGCGGAGGTCGACGGTCACCGGGACGTTGCGCAGCACGGGCTGCTCGAACTCCGGCCACGGATCACCCTGCAGGGTGATCGACGGGCGCTCGTCCGTGGTGCCGACCCGGAGCACGAGCCCGTCCGGGGAGTCGGCGTTGCGCGGCCACAGGCCCCGCGCCGTGCCGGTCGCGGCGAGGACCAGGTCGACCTGGTCGGGGGCGAGGGTGCGGCGCAGTCCCTCCTCGGTGAGCACCGCGGAGCGGATCTTCTCGGCCGCCGCATCCTTCTCTGCGGCGAACTTCTGCTTCTTCCCCTTGCGGGACCGGCGCTCGGTGAGCTGGGTCCCCATCATGGTCACAGGGCCGAGCAGGCAGAACAGCAGCATCTGAGGCTGCTTCAAGACCAGCGCCATCACCAGCCCGAGGCCGATCGGAACCACGGCGGAGATGAGCAGGGCGGCGATGTTGCGGGAGATCTCGGGATCGACCGGCAGGGTCACCTCGGTCCTCGGGACGGCCGGGGCCGGGGCGAACGCCCGGTCGAAGTCCAGGTGCCCGTCGGTGCTGCGCTCGGTCCGCAGCCCGACCGGCGGCAGCGGGACCCACTGCAGCACGTCGCCGCCGACCTCGACAATGCTCTGCGCGGAGAGCTGACCACCCGGTCCCGTCCGGTCGTCGACGAGCCGGCCGGAGGCGGCCCTCCGCTCCGCGACGGGCAGCCGGACGCCGTCGACGAAGATCCCGTTCGTCGACCCGAGGTCGGACACGGTGGCGGCGCCCCAGGCGGTGACCTCGAGCGCGGCGTGCCTGCGGGACACGTCGGCGTCGTGCAGCGGGACCGCGGCGTCGAGGGACCGGCCCAGCAGGTGCGTGCCGGGGGACAGCCAGGTGACCAGTCCCGCGTCGGGACCGGCGACCACCCGCAGGGCGCCGACGGCCCCGGCCGGGAGCTCGCGGAGGTCGGGTCCCGGCGCGCCAACGGTGATCGTGGCGCCGGAGACGACCGGGCTCGTCGCCAGGGTCCCCGCGGGGTCGAGCGGGGTGGGGCCCAGGTAGCAGGGCCGGCCCCCGACCCGGACCGGCAGGGCGGCGAGCAGCGACGCCACGGTGCTGTCCGGGTCGGCGGTCACCTCGATGTCGTGACCGGCGGAGGTCGCAGTGTCGACAACGCTCAATCGAAGGATCATCCCGCCGCTCTCCGACCTTCCCCGTTCCGAACGGCGCCTGTCCCGAGGCGCCACGACGCCGCGACGACCCTAGCGCCGGTGCGGCGCCGTGGCCGCGCGTTCCGTGAGGTGGGGGACCGGAGGGAGCACCGTCCTCTGCCCCGTGAGCGCCGTGAGTCCGGTGAGCCCTGTGACCCCTGTGAGCGCCGTGAGTGCCGTGAGCTGATCGGGCCGTGGGTGGCGTGGAGCCCGGGGTGGTGAGCTGATCGGGCGGTGTGGGTGCATCCGGTCGTGGTGCCGGACCTGTGCCGACTGCTGGCACTGCCGGGATCAAGCCCTTTCGTCCCGGGGGCGTCGGATGGGATCCCGTTACGATCACCGGATCGGGCGGCATGGGACCCGCCCTGGGGGGTATCCGCGACCTGGGGAAGGGCACCACCGTCCGGTGCCGTCGTCCAGCACGTCCCCGCGTCGTCAGGAGGTCTCCATGATCCGGCAGTCCGCGCACCGCGCACCGGCGCGGTGGGTACTCGGCACGACGTCGGTCGTCGCCGCGGCGACCCTGGCCGTCCTGGTCCAGGGGGCCGGGCCGGTGGCGGCGCAGCCGACCGCCTCGGGGGCGGCGACGGTCGCGGTGGACGAGGGCGCCGCCTACGTCGCCCTCGGGGACTCCTACGCCGCCGGGGTGGGGGCCGGGAGCTACGACCCGGCGTCGGGGGCGTGCCTGCGCAGCACGGTGGCCTACCCGGCGTTGTGGGCGGCGGCCGGCGACGTGACCAGCGCTGTGTCCGTGGCGTGCGGGGGTGCGAAGATCGCCGACATGCTCGCCGACCAGCTCTCGGCGCTCGGCCCCGACACCGAGTCGGTCACGGTGACCGTCGGGGGCAACGACGCGGGCTTCTCCCGGGTGCTCGGCACCTGTTCGGTCGCCGACGACGCCGCGTGCGTCGCCGAGGTCAAGGACGGGATGAGGTTCGCCGTGACGGAGCTGTCGGACCGGCTCGGGGAGGCCTTCACGGCCATCCGTCGCGCGGCTCCCCGTGCCCGGGTGTACGTCCTGGGCTACCCCCGGCTCTTCGAGACCGCCAGGACCTGTTCCACCACTCCGCTGACCCTGACCGAGCGGGCTGTCGTCAATGCGGGTACCGACGTTCTCGACGGCGTCATCGCCTACCGGGCATGGAGGAGCGGGTTCCGCTTCGTCGACGTCCGGTGGGCCTTCCTCGGGCACGGGGTGTGCGGGCGCGACCCGTGGATCACCGGCGCCGTCCAGCCGGACTACGAGTCCTACCACCCGAATGCCCTCGGGCAGAGGCTCGGCTACCTTCCCGCCCTGCGCCGGGCGGCCGGCTGACCGATCGCCCGGGGGTCGTCGCGGGTCACCGGAGCGTCAGAGGGCATGACCTTCCGGTGGCGATGTCGCCGCCTTCCGGTGGCAATGTCGCTCACCGTTCATCTTCCACAGGATTCATGCCATATGGTCTCGAACTATGCTGGGTGTGGGAATCGGGGCGAGCGAGGACGCTGAGGCCGAGTCGGCCGGCCGTCACGCCGCGGCCGCCGCCCTGGACGAGCTGAGTCGGTCGGGTCTCGGGGCCGCCGCACTCGTGATCGTCTACTCCTCCGTCCGTTACGACCTGCCGACCCTGCTCCGCGCCGTCCGGCAGGTGACCGGGGAGGTTCCGCTGGTCGGTTCGACAAGCGCCGGTCATCTGTACCGGGACGAGCTCATGCCTCCGGGACACGGCGTCGTCGTGCTCGCCCTCTCGGCGGGGCCCTACCGGTTCGGGGTCGCCTCGGTGACCGGACTCGGGGAGGACAGCTGTGCCGCCGGGCGTGAGCTCGTCCGGGCGGCGCGCGCGGGGCTCGGCGCCGGTCGCGGGCCGTATGCGGCCGTGTTGGTCCTCACCGACGGTCTCACCGGGGACCAGCAGGCGCTCCTCAACGGCGTGCACCGGGTCGCCGGGGCCGCGGTCCCCGTCATCGGTGGGGTGGCGGGCGACGACCGGAACCTCACCGGGACGTTCGTCTTCCACGGGGACCGGGTCCTCTCCGATGCGGCGGTCGCCGTGTGGATCGAGTCCCCCCGTCCCCTGCAGATCAACTACGGGCACGGCTGGCGGGCGGAGGGACTGCCACTGCTGGTCACGGGTGTCGACGGTACGGTGATCAAGGAGATCGCCGGCCGGTCGGCGGTGGAGGTGCTCAGGGAACACTTCCGGGACGACCGGCTGGACGTCCTCTTCGGCAGCGTCCGCAGCTCCGCGAACCACTCCGCCCACGCCTTCGGGGTCATCGAGCCGGACGGCCGCCTCCTCGTCCGCGGCGCCTTCCTCGACGGTCCCGACACCGTCAGGACGTTCGCCCCGCTGCCGCTGTACTCGGCCATCCAGGTCGTGTCCTGCCGGCAGGACGACCTGCTGGACGTCGGCGAGCGCGTGGTCGAGAGGATCAGCGCCGGCCCTGACGTGTCGGTCGTGCTGCTGTTCAGCTGCGTCGCCCGGTTCGACATCCTCGCCGAGCGGTTCCGGGAGGAGGCGGCCAGGATCCAGGCGGCCGCAGGCGGCGTCCCGGTCTTCGGCTTCCACACCTACGGGGAGTTCGCGAGGACGGGCGGGGTCTCCGGTTACCACAACGCGACCGTCGCGGCGATCGCCCTGTGACCACCCGGCGATCGGTCATGCGGCAGGACGTCACCTCCGGCGCGTCACCCGAGGCCCACGAGGTCCACCGCCTGCGCGAGGGACTGGAGCAGGCGACGGAGGCGGCTCGGGACGCCTATCGCAACACCACCCGCCTGATCCGCCTGTTGGCGGTGATCGGGCAGCCGAGGATCCCCGAGCAGTTGGTCGACGAGGCGCTGACCGTCCTCTCCGAGGTCTTCGCCTGCGATGTGACCTGCCTCGCCCAGGTCGTCGACGGTCGGGTGGTGCTGACGAACTCCTGCGGGGTGCCCGAGGGCGACCCGGCCTTCGTGAGCGGGTGGCCGCTGACCCCCGGCCCGGCCGAGGCGCTCCGCCGCGGACAGGTGGTCATGCGACCCCTCGACGAGGATCACGAGGACCTCCCGGTGGCCCTGCGCGGTCTCGGCATCCGCTCGGCGGTGTGGGCGCCGCTGTCCGCGGACCTCGACTCGGGGGACCTGCTGCTGCTGTACCGCAGCGGTGCCCCCTTCGTGCACACCGACCTGCCGGTGCTCGAGTCGGTCGCCTACCGCCTCCGCCTCGCCGTGCAGGACCGGGAGCGCGGCGCCGTCATGGAGCGGCTCGCCCAGGCGGGGCACCTGCTCGCCCGCCACCTCGAACCGCAGGCGGTCCTCGACGAGGCGGCCGACCTGTTCCGGAGGGTGACCCGGTCGGACCGGGCATGGGTGATCACCCTCGACGAGCACGGCGCCGTGCTCGCGGCGACCGCGGGAGGCGGGCCCCCCGACCCCACCCGCTGGCCCTGCCCGGTGACCGAGGTGGAGGGCTGGGCCGAGGTCACCGCGGGCCGTGCCTACCACGGGGTCTACGTCGACGGCGACGACACCCGCAGGGGGCCGGGGACCCTGCTGTGCGTTCCGGTGCTGCGGGACGGGACCCTCGAGGTCCTGCTGTACGCGGCGAGGGAACGGCCCCGCCCGTTCGCCCAGGACACCGTGGAGATCAGTCGGCTGTTCGCCAGCTACCTGCGGGTGGCTCTCGCCAACGCCCGGCTGTACCGGGCGCTCGGAGAGAGCGAGGCGTCGCTCCGCCTGATCACCGACTCGATCAGCGACATGGTCTCGGTGGTCGACCAGGCGAGGACCTACCGCTACGCCTCGCCCTCCCACCTGCGGGAGTTGGCCCACGATCCGGGACTGCTCGTCGGGTGCAGCGTGTCGGAGCTGGTCCATCCCTCGGAGCGGGCCGAGTTCGACCGGGTGCTCGACGAGACCTTCCGGGTGGTCTCGGCGGAGCGGGGTACCGCGAGACCGCACCACAAGGTCGAGTACCGGCTGCGGACGGGGCAGGGACAGTGGGTGTGGGTCGAGAGCGTCCTGCGCCCGGCGTCCCCGGCCTCGCCCGCGGTCGTCCTGTCCTCCCGGGTGATCGACGACCGGAAGCGGCTGGAGGACGAGCTCCGCCGGCGGGCGACGCACGACCCGCTCACCGGCCTCGCCAACCGGGTGCTGGCGGGGCAGCGGCTCGACGCCGCTCTGGTCACCCCGCACCAGGAGAGCTGGGTCGGTGCCCTCTTCTGCGACCTGGACAAGTTCAAGGCCGTCAACGACCGGCTCGGGCACGAGGCGGGCGACGACCTGCTCCTCCAGGTCGCCGACCGGCTGCGGACCTGTGTCAGGGCGGGTGACCTGCTGGCGCGGTTCGGCGGGGACGAGTTCGTCATCGTCGTGGACGAGCCCCGCGGAGCGGAGGACCTCGCCGAGCTCGGCCGGCGGGTCCTCGGGGTGCTCGATCCCCCGTTCACCCTCCACGGCGAGCGGGTGGAGATCTCGGCGAGTATCGGCGGGGTGCTCGGTGCCCGTGGCCGGAGTACGGCCAGCGCCATGCTCCGGGACGCCGACGCCGCGATGTACGCGGCCAAGGAGCGTGGCGGCGGCCAGGTCGAGGTGTTCGACGACGCCGCCTCCCGGCGGTCGCTCGACCGGCTCGGCATCCGGTCCGACCTGCAGCTCGCGCTGGACCGCGGCCAGCTGTCCGTGCACTACCAGCCGGTGTACGGCCTGGACACCGGGGAGATCCTCGGGTTCGAGGCCCTGGTGCGCTGGACCCACCCGGTGCGCGGGGAGGTGGCCCCGGAGGTCTTCATCCCCCTCGCCGAGGAGACCGGAGCGATCGGCAGGGTCGGCAGGTGGGTGTTCGACCAGGCCTGCCGCCAGCTCGCGGCGTGGAACGCGCTGCTTCCCGGTCGGCGGCTGGGGATGAGCGTCAACCTGTCCGCTGCCCAGCTCCGGCGGCCCGCGACCGCCACCGCGCTGCTCGGGATCGTCGACGCCGCCGGGATCGACCCGGACGACATCTGGTTCGAGATCACCGAGCGCGGACACGTTCCCGACGACGCGATGCCCCTGATCACCACCCTGCGGACGGCCGGGGTCCACTTCGCGCTGGATGACTTCGGCATGTCCCACTCCAACCTCAGCCACCTCCGGCAGCTCCCGGTGGAACGGTTGAAGATCGACAAGTCCTTCGTCGCGGGCCTGACCGAGCAGGACGTCGACCGGGGGATCGTCAATGCGATCCGGGTCATCGCCGACTCGCTGGGGCTCGACGTGATCGCCGAGGGCGTGGAGACCGGGGCCCAACGGGACGTCCTGCTGGGCCTCGGCTGCAACCAGGGGCAGGGCTACCTGCTCTCCCCGCCGCTCCCTGGCGCCGAGGCCACGGCGCTGCTCCTGTCCGGCGACCCGGCGGCGTGGGCCGGCGGTCGCGCGTTCAGGAGCCGAGCCTGAGGACGGCCCCGCTCGTGCCGGCCCCCGTCCAGGCGGACTGCGCCCCGGCGTAGTGGGAGCCGAAGGCGTCCGAGCCCATGGTCGTCCCGGCCGGGACGGTCACCGGGACCGCGGTGTACCGGGGCGCGTCCAGGTACAGCCGTCCGTCGAGGGTGTAGGCGGTCACCGCCCCGGCGTCGTCCTCCCAGCGCGCTCGCCTGGACAGCTCGAGCGCGGCACCGGTGAGCGTCCGGGACACGAGCGGGGTGTTGACGGCGTGCAGCGTCCGGTACCGCTGCAGCACGGTGTCGAGGACGCGCAGCGCCAGCCGGTCCTCGCTGAGATGCGCCTGGTGGGCGTGGGTGGGACGGGGGTCGTTGGTCATGACCCGGTCCAGGACCGCCGAGGCGAGGCGGGGGACGACCACGGTGTCGAAGGTGTCGGCGGTGACGGGGGGCGGACAGCCCGCCTGCCCGGCGCAGGCACCGCCGCCCCGGTCGACGGGGGAGTTGCGCCAGGTGAGCTCGTCTGCGGCCTCGGCCAGGGTCGCCACGTCGGGGGACAGCCCGAGGGAGTGCCGTTGCACGACGACGGCGGAGCCGATCCGGTCCGGCCGGTCCGCCCCGGCGTCGAGACCGACGCCGATGATCCCGGTCCGGTCGAGGGCGGCGGCGACGGCCGGGTTGTCCTCAGCCGGTGCCGTGGCCGGGGGCGCGTCGGCGGTCCCGTCGCCCGAGCTGTCGCTGTCGCTGCCGCTGTCGTCGCCGCCGTCGCCGGAGGGAGCGCCGTTCCCGGGGTACCCCTCGGCCACCAGCTCCCACGGGTCGAGCGCGAGCCCGTTGAGCAGGGCCCAGGCCCTGTTCCGGGAGATCAGTCGCTGGATCTCGGCGCGTCCGGGGCGGAGCACCTCCCCGCTGACCGGGTCGAGCCGGCATCCGGACGTCTCCCGGACGCAGCCGAGATCGGCGTCCCTGTACAGGTGGTTGACGAGTCGCAACCGCGACCCCGCCGCGCGGACCGAGGCCAGCAGTGGGTCGGCCCCCGCGCTGCCGGCGTGGTCCTCGCTGCCGTCGCCGACGATCCCGAGTTCGAGAGCGAGTCCGCGGTCCCGCTGCCAGTCGAGCAGGTGCTCCACGTCCTCCGGTCGCATCCGGATCGGGGGCGCACCGCCGTCGGGGCATCCCCCGCCCGGATGGCAGTCCTCGGCGACGTTCCACCGCGGTTCCGCAAGGAACACGTCGTCGATCTGGACGGCGAGGGTGTTGCGGCGCAGGCCGAGGTGCACCCCACGGGTCATCCAGTCGACGATCCCGGGTGCGAGGGCCCGGAACTGGGTCAGCGACGACGCGCCTCCGGCGGTGCCGACGAGCTCCTCCCGCCCGTCGTGCCGGTAGACGCCGAGCACCGAGCCCTGGACCTCGGTCCCGGGGATCGTCATGCCCACCAGCGTGGTGAAGCTCGTCCCCGCCGCCGGGTCGTCGGGCAGCGGGGTGGAGAGGTGGCCGAAGGACTCGACGCGTCCCGGATCCCCGGTGTCGAACGGCACCGGACCCCGCAGGTACCGGAACGGCCCGGCCAGTCCCGCCTCGGTCACCCTGGCCGTCATCCCGTCGAGGGAGCCCAGGTACCCGGGGTCGACCGGGTGGTTGAGGCCGACGCCCGGGTGGGACCAGGTGTAGGCGTCGACCTGGCGGACGTCGAAGTCCCGCTCGTAGGTCCGCAGGGCGTCGAGCTCGGCCCCGGTGAGCTGGACCGGCGCCTCGTCCGGCAGCACGACGGCC
Source organism: Actinomycetales bacterium (assembly GCA_012719445.1). Classification (GTDB taxonomy): domain Bacteria; phylum Actinomycetota; class Actinomycetes; order Actinomycetales; family Kineosporiaceae; genus JAAYAH01. Next base: position 87,662 of record JAAYAH010000051.1, read on the forward strand.
TGGAACCGCGCCCGCGGGCCGGTGTCGACGGTGTCCCGGAGGAAGCCGTCGTCGATCACCGGCCGGGCCGGGTCGTCGAGGTGGACCAGCGTGTACGGCACGCCCTCGTGCGCGAGCTGCTCGACGACGGTCAGCTCGATCCCGTTGTTCGTCAGGACGAGAACGCGCAGGTCGACGCGCACCCCGGTGGTGGGTTCCGCCGCAGCCGTCGGTGAGGCGACGACGGTGACCCCGCCGAGGAGCGCGACCGCGGCCGCCGAGGCACGCCGGACCACACGATTGACCATGATTCTCCCTGTCGCGCGAACCACGCTGCACGGTTCGTGGGCCGGGAGAGCCGGTGCGTGGGGCCGAGGTGTCCGGAACCGAGGTGTCCGGAACGGGGTTGTGCGGCCGCAATGTACCTGACGTCGGGAAGAGGGGGTGTTCGGACGGTCGGTGAGGACGGCGTGTCCTGGCGGTCGGCGCGGAGGGTGCGCGGACGGTCAGCGGTTTCCGGTCCCGGAGGTCCCTCCGCGTGTGTCGGAGCCGTAGCCCGCCCGGCGGAAGGCGTCGGCCATGGCGCTGTTCATCGGGCCCTGGGCCGCACCGTCGCCGCGGTGTCCGCGCCCGGCGCCCCGCTGCTCCTGCCGGGCTGCCGCGCCCCGGGGACGCCGGCCTCCCTCACCGGACGGCGTCCCGCGGCCGGGGGCCACCTCGTCGTCGAGCCGCATGGTGAGCGCGATCCGGTGACGTGCCAGGTCGACGTCGACGACCTTGACCTTCACCACGTCCCCCGGCTTCGCGACCTCCCTCGGGTCCTTGACGAAGGTCCTGGACATCGCGGAGACGTGGACGAGGCCGTCCTGGTGGACGCCGACGTCGACGAAGGCCCCGAAGGCGGCGACGTTCGTCACGGTGCCCTCCAGCACCATGCCGGGTCGCAGGTCCTCAAGGGTCTCGACCCCCTCGGCGAAGGTGGCGGTGCGGAACGCCGGACGCGGGTCACGGCCCGGTTTCTCCAGCTCCCTGAGGATGTCGGTCACCGTCGGCAGGCCGAACACGTCGTCGGTGAAGGTCTCGGGTCGCAGGGTGCGCAGCACCGTGCCGTTGCCGACGAGCGCCGCGACGTCCCCGCCGGTCGCCTTGGCCATCCGGCGCACCACCGGGTAGGCCTCGGGGTGGACGCTGGAGGCGTCCAGCGGGTCCGCGCCGCCCCGGATGCGCAGGAAGCCGGCGCACTGCTCGAAGGCCTTCGGCCCGAGTCGCGGCACCCTGCGCAGCTCGGTCCGGGAGGTGAAGGCACCGTTGGCGTCGCGGTGGGAGACGATGCTCGCCGCGAGGCCCTCACCGATCCCGGAGACCCGGCTCAGCAGCGGGACCGACGCGGTGTTGACGTCGACGCCCACCGCGTTGACGCAGTCCTCGACCACCGCGTCGAGGGACCGGGACAGCTTCCCCTCGGTGAGGTCGTGCTGGTACTGGCCGACCCCGATCGACTTGGGGTCGATCTTGACCAGCTCCGCCAGCGGGTCCTGCAGCCGTCGGGCGATCGACACAGCCCCCCGCAACGACACGTCCAGGTCGGGCAGCTCCTGGCTCGCGTAGGCCGACGCGGAGTACACGGAGGCACCGGCCTCGGAGACGACGACCTTGGTCAGCCCGGGGACGGTGACCGCGGCCAGCAGCTCGGCCGCCAGCCGGTCGGTCTCCCGGGAGGCGGTGCCGTTGCCGATGGCGATGAGCTCGACCCCGTGCCGGGTCACCAGCCGGGCCAGGACGGCGAGCGCCTCGGTCCGGCGTCCGTGCGGCGGATGGGGGTAGATCGTGGCCGTCTCGACCACCTTGCCGGTCGCGTCGACGACGGCGACCTTCACCCCGGTGCGGAAGCCGGGGTCGAGGCCCATGGTGGGCCGGGTCCCGGCCGGGGCGGCCAGCAGCAGGTCGCGCAGGTTGCCGGCGAACACCCTGACCGCCTCGTCCTCTGCGGCCTGCCACAACCTCGTCCGCAGGTCGATGCCGAGCCGGACCTGGATCCGGGTCCGCCAGGCCCAACGCACGGTGTCCAGCAGCCACCGGTCGGCGGGTCTGCCGCGGTCGGCGACGCCGAAGGTGTTCGCGATGCGCTGCTCGTAGCCGTTCGGCCCGGGCAGGGACCTCGTCTCCGCGTCCGGGACCTCCTCCGGCTCGAAGGTGAGGGTGAGGACCTCCTCCTTCTCCCCGCGGAACATCGCCAGGATCCGGTGCGAGGGAAGCCCGGGGAACGGCTCGGTGACGTCGAAGTAGTCGGCGAACTTGGCGCCGGCCTCCTCCCGGCCCTCGCGCACCCGTGACCCGAGCCGACCGCGGGACCACATCCGCTCGCGCAGTTCGCCGATCAGGTCGGCGTTCTCGGCGAACCGCTCGACGAGGATGGCCCGTGCCCCCTCCAGGGCCGCGTCGGCGTCGGCGACCCCCCGCTCCGGATCGACGAAGGCCGCCGCGGCGGCCGCGGGGGCGACCGAGGGATCGCCGAGCAGGCCCTCGGCGAGGGGCTCCAGTCCCGCCTCCCGCGCGATCTGGGCCTTCGTCCGCCGTTTCGGCTTGTAGGGCAGGTAGACGTCCTCCAGTCGGGCCTTGGAGTCCGCGGCCAGGATCTGCGCCTCGAGCGCGTCGTCGAGCTTGCCCTGGGACCGGACGGACTCCAGGACCGCGGCCCTGCGCTCCTCGAGCTCTCGCAGGTAGCGCAGCCGCTCCTCGAGGGTCCGCAGCTGGGCGTCGTCGAGGGTCCCGGTGACCTCCTTGCGGTAGCGGGCGACGAACGGGACGGTGGCTCCGCCGTCCAGCAGTTCGACGGCCGCGCCCACCTGCCACCGTTCGACCGAGAGCTCGTCGGCGATCCGTTCCTGGATGGACGCCGCCACCCGGTACCGGTCGGTCCCTGCTGCCCGCTCCTGCTTGGACATCGACACGATCCTGGCCTGCCTTCCCCGACTTCCCGGCTGCGGTGGGTTGCGGATGCATTCTCACGGTCCCGCCCCGTCCACCGGAGGGCAGGGCGGGCTCAGGACCGTCCGGCCCGGTCCCGGGCACCCGGCCGAACGGTTCGTGGCGCCGCGGTGGCGGTCGAGGGCGTGCGCGTCGGCAGCGAGGACTCGGGTGGGCCCCGATGCGGAGTGGGTGTGGCCGACGGTGAGTAATGCGTCGCAATGGGTGGCGGTCATCGCCCGCGCATGGTACGCAAATAGTCACGAAGCGGGCCGGCTCCTGTGGAGCGAGCGCTCACGTCCAACCCCGAGGGGGTGCCCATGGTCGGCTTCTCCGCCATCCCCGACTGGTCGGCCGGTGGCACTGCCCGCTCCGGATTCGGGATCGGAGCCGGGGTCGCCGTCGCCGACCTCGACGGGGACGGAACCGATGACCTGGTCGTCCTCCGGGTCGACACCCTGAGCGGGCAGAACGCCGGCTACTACCGGGTCGGCCGGAACCTGGACGACGAGGGGGCCGTGACCGGCGGGTGGGGGCCGTGGCAGGAGGTCCCGGACTGGTTCAGCTGGGAGAACGCCGGTGCCGGGATCTCGGTCGCCGACATCGACGGGGACGGTCGGCCGGACCTCGTCGTGTTCATGGTGGATGCGCCGGCTGGGGCCAACGCCGGCTACTACCGGGTCGGCTGGGCCGTGGACGGCGACGGCGTGGTGACCGGCGGGTGGGGGCCATGGCAGGAGGTCCCCAACTGGTTCAGCTGGGAGAACGCCGGAGCCGACATCACGGTCGCCGACATCGACGGGGACGGTCGGCCGGACCTCGTCGTGCTCATGGTGGATGCGCCGGCTGGGGCCAACGCCGGGTTCTACCGGTCCGGCACCCTCGGCCCGACCGGCGCCGTCGTCGGCTGGCGGCCGTGGACCCTGGTGCCCGACTGGAGGTTCTGGGAGAACGCCGGAGCGGGGATCGCCGTCGCCGACCTCGACGGGGACGGCGTGCCGGAGCTGCTCGTGCTCACCGTGGACGCGCCGGCGGGCGCCAACGCCGGGTACTACAGCGTGGGCTGGGGGCTCGACGAGCAGGGACGTCCCGCGCGCGGATGGGGACCGTGGGAGGCGGTGCCCGAGTGGAGGTTCTGGGAGAACGCCGGGGCCGGGGCGGTCCTCGTGGACCTCGACCGGGACGGCGAGCCGGAACTGCTCGTGCTCACCGTCGACGCCCCGGACGGCGAGGACGTCGGCTACCTGCGGATCGTCCCGGTCGTCACCGACCTCGCGGAGGCGGCGACCAGGGGCGTGTGGCGGCTGCTGGAGACCGACACCGGGGTGCTCGCCGTCCATGCGGCCCTGCTGCACACCGGCAGCGTCATGTTCTTCGCCGGGTCGAGCAACGACCCGGAGGCGCACGCCGACCACGCCTACGGCACCCGGGTGTGGCACTACCCGTCGCCCTACCTCAGCTCCCCGCAGACCCCCGTCGACCTCTTCTGCTGCGGGCACGCCTTCACCGCGGACGGGCGACTGCTCGCCGTCGGCGGCACCGAGGCCTACGACCCGTTCCACGGCCTGCGCCAGGCCGTGATCTTCGACCAGACCCTGGGGCCGGTGGACCCGGCGAGTCCCACGGGGACCACCGGCGCCTGGCTGGTGCTCCAGGACATGGCAGACGGTCGCTGGTACCCGACCGTGGTCGCCCTCCCGGACGCCAGGGAACTCGCCGTGTCCGGCCTCGGTTCGGACGGCACGCTCAACGTCGTCCCCGAGGTCCGCGACGGCACCTCCTGGGCCCCGCTCCCGCCGTCGCCGCCCTGGCCGATGTACGCGCACCTCTTCCTGCTCGCCGACGGCAGGCTCTTCTACAGCGGTGGTCAGTACGGGGGGAACAACGGACTCCGGCCTGCCGTGTGGGACCCGGCGACCAACGCCGTCCACGCGGTGGACGGGCTGCCCGACCCCATGCTGCGCAACCAGTGCGCCAGTGTCCTGCTGCCGCCGGCCCAGGAACAGCGGGTGATGGTCATCGGAGGTGGCGGCTGGGAGGTGAACGCCATGGCTCCGGCGACCGCGACCACCGCGGTGGTGGACCTCCGCGAGCAGGATCCGGTCTACCGGCAGGCGGCCCCGCTGCACACCGCCAGGATGCACCTGTGCGCCGTCCTGCTGCCGGACCGCACGGTGCTGGTCAACGGCGGGGCGGCGATGGAGGAGTCCGCCGCGCTCGCCGCGCTCGCCGCGGAGATCTACGACCCGGAGCTCGACGAGTGGACCGTCGTGGCGGCCTCTCGGGTGCCTCGGCTGTACCACTCGGTGTCGCTGCTCATGCCGGACGGCAGGGTCGTCACCGCCGGCTCCAACCCGCAGCGTCTCGACGAGGAACTGCGGATCGAGGTCTACTCACCTCCCTACCTGTTCGCCGGGCCACGGCCGGAGTGCACGCCCGAGCGCGTCGAGCTCCACCACGGCGAGGTGCTGCGGGTCCGGGTGACGTCGGCGGCCGACCTGTCCTCGGCCTGCCTGATCCGTCCCGGGGCGACCACCCACTCCTGCGACGTCGAACAGCGGCTGGTCGACCTGCCGTTCCTGGGTGCGGGGGACGACCCGGTCGAGCTGACCCTCCCGACCGAACCCGGTGTGGCGCCACCGGGCTGGTACCTCCTGTTCGTCCTCAGCTCTGCCGGTGTCCCGTCGCAGGGTGCCTGGGTTCACCTGACCTGACGGCCTCCTGACCTGACGGCCTCCTGCGGCCGCGGGGACCTGCACGGGACACGTCGTGCCGAGCGGTCGTCGGGAGTGCCGTCTCGGTACCTCCCCTCCGGCGCCGGCGCCGACGCCGACGCCGACGCCGACGCCGACGCCGAGACGTTCGACAGGCTGTTCCAGGAGATCTACCTGCGGTTCCACCGGAGGGACGGGAAGTGATCCGGTCTGACCGGTGCGTCGAGGGCCGTCCTGACCCACCTCTCCCTGACGGGACCGCTGTCCGTCGGCGAGGCGGCGAGGCATCTCGACCGGGCCCAGTCGGTGGTCAGCGAGATCGTCCAGCAGTTGGAGGCCAAGGGTCTGCTGGAACGGGAGACCGACCCGCAGGACCGGCGCAGGCCGAGGTGCACCCCGCGGGTCATCCAGTCGACGATCCCGGGTGCGAGGGCCCGGAACGGGGTCAGTGACGTCGCGCCTCCGGAGGTGCCGAGGGAACAGCTCGAGCAGGAGACCCTCGCCTACCTCGCGGCGATGCCGGCATGGCGGGACCACCCGCGGGTCCTGGCCTCGTCGTGATGTCGTGGCCCCGTCGAGCCGGCCACCCACCGCTCCTGTCAACCCGCTGCCCCTGTCAACCCGCTGCCCCTGTCAACCCAGTGCCCCTGTCAAACTGATCACAGGTCATTGCCCTGCGGGAATCGCGTGACTACGGTCGGGGTGACCTGGAGGGAGCCGGGGCACCTTCGGTGTGCCCGCTGCTGTGGTGCACGGGAAGGGGCGCCCGGGGCACGCGATCGGCGGGTGTGACGGCTGGTGCCCACTCGGAAGAAGACCTGGAATCTCGGCGAATCGAGCCTGGGTCGTGACCTTCGAGTCGGTGTCACGGGGTTCTCGGAGCTCTTCGGGCAGGATCGTGCCTGGCACACCAGGCTGACTGTCCGGCAGGGATCCACGTTGGCGTGCCGCAGGCGACGAGAAGGCGGAGCCGGACAACGTGTCGGGAACGGCGCCTGTCGGAAGGAATGACCATGAACCTGCCTCGGTCGAGGCACCCCGGACGGAGGGCGCGCCTCGCCGTCCTCGCCACCCTGTGCACCCTCGTCCCCCTTGCGGCCGCCCAGCCGGCGTCCGCCCTCGAGCTCACGGACATCTCGACGCCGGTGACGGGGCAAGCGACCTGGTTCTACGCCCTCGGCGGTCCGTACGGCGGATGCGGGATGCCGCAGAGCGAGATCGACTCCCAGAACTTCGTCGCGCTCAACGTCTACAACCTGCCCGGTGACTACTCGACGTTCTACAACCGCCCGATGGCCGCGTCGCTCGCCGACAAGATGGGGCTGTGGAACAACGGCCACAACTGCGGTCGCTGGGTGGAGGTGACCATCGGCGACTACTGCACCGGGGACAACGACGGAGCGATGAACAAGCCCTTCTGCCGGAACGGAGAGTGGGTCACCGACAAGTACAACGGGGCGAAGCTCAACATGCTCGTCGCGGACAGCTGCGGTGACGGCAACGCCTGGTGCCGGGACGATCCGTACCACCTCGACCTGGCCGAGGCCTCGCTGAACAAGTTCGTCAAGGACGGGGCACCCGTCGGCGACATGAACCCGAACCACTGGAACAACCGGAAGATCAGCTGGAAGTTCATCGAGGCTCCGGACTACTCCGGTGACATCCGGATCGGCTTCCTGCAGAGCGCGCAGCCGTGGTGGCCCGCCATCGCCGTCTCGCACCTGCCCAACGGGCTGCACGGCGTCGAGTACTACCAGGACGGGACCTGGAAGACCGCCGAGATGAACGGGGACATGGGGCAGTCGTACATCCTCGGCGGCACCAGCCCCGGCGGCTCGGACTTCTCGATCCGGGTGCGGGACGTCGACGACGAGCTCATCAACGACGGCCGGGTGTACAACTTCACCTTCCCGTCGTCGTGTGCTCCCGTCTGCCAGGGCGCGTACACGGCGACCACGTACACCACCTCCACCTCCCCGGAGGAGACGGTCACCACGACGTCGAGTGACGGCACCGTGACCACGACCACGTCGGGCGGCTCCTCGGACGGGCCGTCGTGCACCGCGACCTACCGGAACTCCCAGGCATGGCCGGGCGGGTTCCAGGGCGAGGTGACGGTCACCGCGGGCGACTCGGCGGTGAAGAACTGGACCGTCAGCTGGACCACCGGGTCGGGTGAGTCGATCATCTACGCCTGGAACACCAGCCTGACCACATCCGGGACCTCGGTGACCGCCAAGAGCGTCGCCTACAACGCCGCGCTCGCAGCCGGCGGCTCGGTGACCTTCGGGTTCGTCGCGAACGGCTCGTCGTCGGCACCGGCCCTCTCCTGCTCGGCCTCGTGAGACAGGGCCCCGTGCGAAGGCCCACCAGCGGCCTTCGCACGGGGCCCGACCCCCCTCCGGGCGCCGCTCGCCGGTGTGGGATACGGCAGCTCGTCGCGGCCCGACCCGTCAGGGCGCCGCTCCCTGTGCCGGGCACAGTGCCCGGTCGCGGAGCCGACGCTGCTCGTCGGCCGAGCAGCTCCGCCGACGAGCGGCGGTCAGCTCCGTGGTCAATGCCGAGCAGTTCTGTGGCCGATTCAGCACGGACAGTGGACGGCTCGCTCCGGTGAACCCCGGGGGGTGAGGAAATGAGTCCATGACATACCGGGCGTGATGGGCAAATCGCTCTGCGGTACCGGACTCAGTTCACGTCCTGCGGCGCCGGCACGAGCCGGGGATGCGGGGGAGCCGCAGGGGAAAACCCGCGGGTGACGACATGTGACCGGCCGATTTGACTCTCCCGCGTCACCTGCCTAATGTTCTTCCTGCCGCACGGCGAGGAGGAACGGACACCGAGGAGGTGGCCGGTCCCCCGAGCGGCTCTCAGACGGAACCGGCGGGATCATCCCGCGCAGGATCCGTGTGGGAGAACCTCACCCACCGACTCCCCCTCGGGGAGCTGTGGGTGCGCAAGACCAGCCCCCGCGGACGCGGTCATCGCTGATGCTGGTGCGCGTGTGTTCCTTGAGAACTCAACAGTGTGTCGATGGTTGATGCCAATGTTTTTCCTCGTTTTCTGGGGGTGGCTGGCTGGCCTGTTGTGGTTGGTTGGTTGTTCCTGGATTTGA
>JAAYAH010000052.1 GCA_012719445.1 Actinomycetales bacterium
AGATCATGGGCTGCAACATCCCCGACGTGCAGCTGCCCGACCAGTACCGCGAGCACCTGGCCACCCGCGAGCGGGTCGCCAAGGAGCTCGTCGCCTACGAGAAGGAGTGGGAGCTGACGCGCAAGCGCCGGATCGACACCCTGCTCATGGAGATCGAGCGGGCCAAGAAGATCCGTGACGCCAAGATCGTCGAGGTCAAGGCGGCCCTCAACAAGGCCCGCAAGGACGTCGCGCAGATGCTGGAGGAGCGGGAGACCGAGGCGCAGAAGATCCGCTACGAGATCGAGACCCGGGCGCGCACCAACCTGGTGGCCGCGCAGGGTGAGGCCAAGGCCCAGGAGCAGCTGGCCACGGCCTACAAGGACAACCGTGCGGTCCTCGGCTACGAGCTGGCCCGCCGCCGCCTCGACGTCGGTGCCGCCCTGGCCGAGTCCGCGCCGCGGCCGGTCATCGTGCACACCGACGGTGGCTCGGGCGACAACTCGGCGCTGTCCACCCTGCTCATGGCCCAGCTGCTCCCGCAGATCCAGGCGGGCGCCAACAAGCCCCGGTCGGTCCGCCAGCAGGCGCGCCCGGCCGACGAGGTCGCGCAGGTCGCGGGCAACGTGGCCCAGCGCGCGGTCCAGGCCGCGCGGGGCAACCAGTAGCCCCGGCCAACCAGCACCACCCCGGACCCCGGGTCACGACCAGCGTCGTGGCCCGGGGTCCGCGCTGTCCTGTCGAGTTCTTGCCCAATCGTGACCTTCGTCGGAGAGCGTCTGACGGCGCTGGCAACTACCTTGGGAGGGGTGAGCCCGGCCTACCTGCGCTATCCCCATCTGCACGATGACCTCGTCACGTTCGTGGCCGCCGACGACGTCTGGTTGGCGCCGGTCGCCGGGGGTCGCGCGTGGCGGGTGTCGGATGACGGCTCGCCGGCCCGCACCCCGCGCTTCTCCCCCGACGGCCGGCACCTCGCCTACGTCTCGCACCGTGACGGGCACCCCGAGGTCGTCGTCATCGAGATCGCCACGGGGAGGTCCAGACGGCTGACCTGGTGGGGCGCGAAGAACACCCTGGTGCTCGGGTGGACCGCCGACGGTCGTGTCCTGGTGGCCTCCCACGCCGGGGAGACCAACTTCCGGCACCTCACGGTCCGGGCGGTCTCGCTGGACGGCGCTGTCGAGCGACTCCGGTACGGCCCGGCGTGGGGGGTGGCCGAACGGCCCGACGGCGCGGTGGCCCTCAGCACCCCGGGAAGCCGGCAGCCGGCGCACTGGAAGCGCTACCGCGGCGGCACGGCGCCCCGGCTGTGGCTCGACGCCGACGGCAGTGGTGACTGGACCCGGCTGCTGCCCTCGGAACCGGCCGGTCTGGTCGACCCGCTGTGGATCGGCGAGCAGCTCGTCTTCGTGTCGGACCGGGGCGCGCTCCCGCCTGACAGCGGCCCGTCCGCCGACACTCCGTCGGGGGAGGATCCGTCGCGCGACACCGCCATGATCAGCAGCGACCAGGCGAACCTGTGGGTCTGGGCCAGCCCCGGGCAGGGCGAGCCGACGCAGCTGACCCACCAGGGTCCGGACGAGGGCTATGTCCGCGACGCGAGCAGCGACGGGACCAGGATCGTCTGGCACTCCCGCGGGTCGGTCTGGCTGCTGGAGGACCTCACCGGCACCCCGCGCAGGGTCGACATCGAGCTGCCCGGTGCGCATCCCCTCCCGCGGTCGGCGGACCCCACCGAGCGCCTGCATACGATCGTGCCGGACCACGGCGGCGACGGCAGCCTGGTCGGCTGGCGGGGCAGCGCCTTCTGGCTGGCGCATCGCGAGGGCCCGGCCCGCGCCCTGGTGGCGGACTCGGCCGTGCGGGTGCGCGAGCCGGAGCTGCTCCGCCGCACCGGTCAGGCGCTCCTGGTGACCGACGCCGACGGGGAGGACGCCCTCGAGGTGCACCACCTCGACGGGAGCCAGCCGCCCCGCAGACTCTGCGGGGGAGCGCTGGGCCGCGTCCTGCATACTGCCTCCGACCCGGCCGGGGACCGGGTGGCGACCGTCTCGCACGACGGGAGGATCAGCCTGGTGACCGTCGCCGACGGGACCGCCCGCGAGCTCGGCACCTCCCCGGAGGGCGAGCCGGTCTCCCTCACCTTCTCGCCCGACGGGCGCTACCTGGCCTGGGCACAGCCGACGCGCGAGGGCACGCGCTTCCGGCTCGTGGTGACCGACCTGGCCGGAGGGGGCGAGCCGGTCGCGCTGACCGAGGGCAACCTCAACGACCGGTCGCCGGCATTCACCGACGACGGGCGCTACCTGGTCTTCCTGTCCGACCGGACCTTCGACCCGACCTACGACACCCACGAGTTCATGCTGTCCTTCAGCCGGTCGACCCGGCCCTGGCTGCTGCCGCTCGCGGCCACCGAGCCGGCGCCGTTCGGGCCGAGCGCGGAGGGGTGGCGGATCAGCAAGCCACCCGAGGACAAGGACGCGGCGCGGGCCACGGAGACGGCGGAGAGCCAGCAGGCGGACTCCGCGCAGGGCGACAGCGACACCTCCACGGCGGCGGCGAAGGCTCCGCCGGCGAGCCCGGACCTGGACACCGACGGCGCCGAGGACCGGCTGGTGCCCTTCCCGGTCCCGTCCGGCGACTACCGCGACCTGCGGGCTGCCAAGGGCGGCGTGCTGTGGGTCAGGGTCGCGGGCGAGGCCGGCGAGCTCGGCACGCGCCGCGCCGGGGTCACCGGCGACCCGGCGACCGACTCCCTGGAGTTCTGGTCCTTCGAGCAGCGGAAGGTGACGACGGTCGCCGACGCGGTGGACACCTACGCCGTCTCCGGGGACGGCGAGCGGGTGGTGCTGCGGAGCAAGGACGAGGTGCGCGTCCAGCCCGCGGACCGCAAGCCCGAGGAGGACTCCGGCGAGAGCGTGACAGTCGACCTGTCCCGGCTGCGGCTGGAGATCGACCCGCTCCGCGAGTGGCACCAGATGTATGACGAGAACGCCCGGATCATGCGCGACCACTACTGGCGCGAGGACATGGACGGCGTCGACTGGGACGCGGTCGTGGCCCGCTACCGCCCCCTCGTGGCGGGGCTGCGGACCCACGACGACCTCGTGGACCTGCTCTGGGAGGTCGGCGCCGAGCTGAACACCTCGCACGCCTACGTGATGCCACCGGAGCCGCTCGGCGACGCGTCGCGGCGGCTCGGGCTGCTGGGTGCGGACCTGGCTCCCGCGGACGGTGGCTGGCGGATCGAGCGGATCCTGCCCGGGGAGACGACCGAGCCCGAGGCCCGCTCCCCGCTGCGCGCGGCCGGTGTCGACGCCCGCGAGGGCGACCTGGTCGTGGCGGTCGACGGGCAGCCCGTGGACCCCGCGTTCGGGCCCGCCACCCGGCTGGTCGGGGCCGCCGGCAAGCCGGTGGGGCTCACCCTGCGCCGCGACGGGACGGACCGCCGGGTGGTGGTCGTGCCGCTGGAGGACGAGGAGGTGCTGCGCTACCAGGACTGGGTCCGGTCCCGGCGGGACTACGTCCGGGAGCACTCCGGTGGCCGGGTCGGCTACCTGCACGTGCCCGACATGACCAGCACCGGCTGGGCCCAGCTGCACCGAGACCTGAGCCGCGCCACCCGGGCCGAGGGGCTGATCGCCGACGTGCGCTATAACCGCGGCGGCCACACCAGCCAGATGGTGCTCTCCCGCCTGCTGGGGCGGGTCGTGGGCTGGGGGCTGGGCCGGCACTACGGCTCGGCCTACCCCTATCCAGACCAGGCGCCGCGCGGCCCCGTCGTCCTGGTGGCCAACGAGAACTCCGGGTCGGACGGCGACATCGTCAACGCGGGAGCCCAGGCCTTCGGCATCGGTCCGGTGATCGGCGTCCGGACCTGGGGCGGCGTGGTCGGCATCGACGGGCGCTTCGACCTGGTCGACGGCACCGCGGTCACCCAGCCCCGCTACGCCTTCTGGCTGGAGGGCAAGGGGTATGGCGTGGAGAACCACGGCGTCGACCCCGACATCGAGGTGGTCCACTCCCCGGCCGACTTCTTCGGCCCCGCCGACCCCCAGCTGGACCGCGCGATCGCCGAGGTGCTGGCCCGCCTGGAGGAGACGCCCGCCGCGCGGCCGCCCGCCTGGCCCGAGCCCCGCGTGCGCTGACCCTCCCCCCTGGGCCAGGAGGCGGGTGCGGGACGAGAAGACCCCCCGCGGGCGAGGAGGCACGTCGTGCGCGCGGGCGAATTTCGTTGACCCGTTTGTAATCCCGGCGTGACCAACCGGTGACTTTGTGGCACCGGGCAGCCTCGGTTGCTACGGTCGATGAGTCTCGGCATGCCGAGTCTGCGCTTTTATGCGACGGCCACCTGTGGAACGGCCGTCCAACGTGGTGGGCTGGCCGGGAGCACGTGCCAACGACCTCGGGAGACCTGTGCCTGCGATAGAGGCCAACGGAGTATTCAAGATCTTTGGGCGCCGCCCTGAGCGGGGGGTGCGGGCCCTTCAGCAAGGAAAGACCCGCGATGACCTGCGCAAACAGGGACTGACCGCGGCCGTGATCGATGCCAGCTTCACCGTCGATCCGGGCGAGATCTTCGTCGTGATGGGCCTGTCGGGCTCGGGCAAGTCAACGCTGATCCGCACCGTCAACCGCCTGCTCGACCCGACCGCAGGGTCCGTCGTCATCCACGGCACCGACATCAGCAGCCTCGACGCGGCAGCCCTGCGGCGGGTCCGCCGCGAGAAGATCAGCATGGTCTTCCAGCACTTCGCGCTCCTGCCGCACCGCACCGTCGGGGAGAACGCCGCCTACGGCTTGAAGGTCCAGGGCGTGAACCGCGCCGACCGCGAGGCCCGGGCCGAGGAGGCCCTGGGCATGGTGGGCCTCGGCGGCTGGGGTGCCTCGATGCCCAGCGAGCTCTCCGGCGGCATGCGGCAGCGGGTCGGGCTGGCCCGGGCCCTGGCGGCCGGCACCGACATCATGCTGATGGACGAGGCGTTCAGCGCGCTCGACCCGCTGATCCGCCGCGAGATGCAGGACCAGCTGATCGACCTGCAGCAGCGGCTGGACAAGACGATCCTGTTCATCACCCACGACCTCAACGAGGCGATGCGCCTCGGCGACCACATCGCGATGATGCGCGACGGTCGGATCGAGCAGATCGGCACCGCCGAGGAGATCCTCAACAACCCGGTCAACAACTACGTCGCCGAGTTCGTCCAGGACGTCGACCGCACCCGGGTGCTCACCGCCGCCAACGTGATGGAGCAGCCGGTGGCGGTGCTCGGGTCGGGAGCCGGCCCGCAGGCCGCCCACAAGCTGATGCGCGAGCACCAGCTGCCCTGGCTGCTGGTCGTCAACCGCGACCGCACCGTCCACGGTCTGGTGTGGTCCTCGGAGGTGGCGACCGCCGTGCGCGAGGGCCAGGACGGCCTGCCGCTCTACCGGGACGGCCTGCGGTTCACCACCCCCGACACGACCCTCAACGACCTCTTCGTGGACGCCGCGAGCAGCCCGGCGCCACTCGTGGTCCGCGACGACGACGGTCACCTGGTCGGCGTGATCCCGGACGTGACACTGCTGACCGCGATGGCCAACGGGCAACCCACCGGCAACGGGCAGACGCTCGAGTCCTCTCCCCCCGGCATACCGGACTCGGCAATGACCGGGACGGAGGTCCCCCAGTGAACGCCGACGAGCTGTCCGTCGTCATCCCCAGCCTGCCCGTCGGCGAGTGGGTCGACACGGCCGTCGACTGGCTGAGCAGCACCTTCCGCGAAGTCTTCCGGGCCGTCAGCGACGTCGTGGACATCCTCATCAACGGGCTGATCGACCTCCTGCTGGCCGTGCCGACCGACCTGATGATCGTGCTGCTCGCGCTGCTCGGCCTGCTGCTGCGCTCCTGGCAGTTCGCGGTGGGTGCGGCCCTGGCCCTGGCGCTCGTGGTGGCCATGGGCATGTGGGTGCCGGCGATGCAGACGCTGGCCATGGTCGTCGTGGCCACGGTGGTCGCCGTGCTGATCGCGGTGCCCATCGGCATCCTGGCGGCGCGCAGCCGGGTCGTCAGCAACCTGGTGCGCCCGGTGCTGGACTTCATGCAGACCATGCCGGCCTTCGTCTACCTGATCCCGGCCATCTTCTTCTTCGGCATCGGCTACGTCCCCGGCCTGTTCGCCACCATCCTGTTCGCGCTGCCGCCGGGGGTGCGGCTCACCGAGCTCGGCATCCGGCAGGTCGACGCCGAGACCGTCGAGGCCGGCCAGGCCTTCGGGGCCACCCCCCGCCAGATCCTGCGCGGCATCCAGGTTCCGCTCGCCGTGCCGACGATCATGGCCGGCATCAACCAGGTCATCATGCTGGCGCTGTCGATGGCCGTCATCGCCGGCATGGTCGGCGCCGACGGTCTCGGCAAGAAGGTCGTCGAGTCGATCTCCACGATCAACATCGGTCTCGGCGCCGAGGCCGGGCTCTCCGTCGTCGTCCTGGCCATCTACCTCGACCGGCTCACCGCCTCGATCGGTGGCTCCGGGGCGGAGAAGTCCCTCGGCGCGATGATCCGCCGCAGCAAGAACCGGTCCGTGGCGCAACGCGCGACGACCGGCATCTGATCACCCCCGACTGTCCGAGCAAGGCCGGCCCCGTGCCGGCTCCAGAAGGAAGAAAGGAACGATCCCATGAAGATTCAGCGCAACCGACGCGCAGCAGGAGCGGTCACCTCCGTCCTGGCCCTCTCCCTGATCCTGGGAGCCTGCGGCTCCGACGACGGCGGTGACGACGGCACCGAGGCCGAGGAGGGCGCCGACTCCGGCGACACGGCCGACGACGCCGCGG
>JAAYAH010000053.1 GCA_012719445.1 Actinomycetales bacterium
CCACGGCCACGTACCGGGTCACGCTCCCGTTGGCGTTCTTCCGGGACGTGAACCGTAGGTACATGCCCACACCAAACCACAAACTCCAAGGCAAACCAAAGGAGACCACCCGACGCGTGTTACCACAATTCGGGCCCCGAACGGGCTCCTGCAGACACCCGCGAGCCCGTGACCAGCAACGATACGGAACCAATCACAGACGTGTGCCCACGAACTGCGGAACCCGGGTGAAGATCGCGAGGAAGCACCGGCTGATCCCGAGGCGCGACAGGGTGCCCTCCGCGAGGGCGTCCGCGACATCCGCCGGGCTGGAGCAGTGGCTCAGCACGTAGGCAAGACCCCAGAGGGCGTCCCGGGAGGCCAGCTGGTCCTGGGCGTCCTGGGCGAGCGAGATCACCTCGGTGACCTGCTCGGGATCCCCGGGCGGCAGGCGGCGGGTCGAACCCCGTACCACGAGACGTGAGGGGACGAGGACCTCCTCGCCCGGTGGGGCGCCGTCGATCTCGGCGAGCAACCGCTCGGCCGCCATCCGGCCCTGCGCTGGTTGTTCGGGGTTCACCGTGGTCAGAGCCGGCCAGCACAGGGTGGTGGGGGAGTTGTCGAACCCGGTGACCAGGACGTCGTCCGGAACCCGGAGGCCCTCGTCCGTCAGGGCCTTGAGGGCACCGAGGGCGGAGACGTCGCTCGCCGCCACCACCGCGTCGATGTCCCGTCGCCGGTTCAGCAGCGCCCGGAGCTCCCGGTAGGTCTCCTCGTGCCAGAACTCCCCGTCGAAGATCAGATCCTCGTCGACGGGGATGCCCCGGGCGGCGAGCTCCTCGCGGAACACCTGTTCCCGGATCACGGCGTCCGGTTGGTGGGGGACGCCTCGGGCGTGGGCGGGTCGCCGTACCCCGCACTCGTCCAGGAGGTGGGCCATCAGTGCCCGCATTCCGCTGAGGTCGTCCCCGTGGACGTAGCTCCTCCCGGGGGTCCTGACGGCGATCGTGACCGTCGGGATCTCCATCTCCTCCAGCAGGGAGACGAGCTCCTTCTCCTGGTCGGCCTGCAGACAGGGGGTCATCAGCACCCCGTACGGGGAGACCGTCCGGATGAGGTGTTCCACGGACGGCGTCAGCCCCGATCCGTGGAAGTTCTTGGTGTTCACGACCAGGACCAGGCCGCGTGGTGCCAGCACCTGCCGGACACCGTGCACGAGCTGTTGTTGGTAGATCTCGAAGCCCGTGGTCATCACCATGGCCACGGGGGGCCGGGCCTCAGCCATGGTCTCCCGTCCACCGATCGCACGTCCGGTCGTGGCGAACGGCCCGCTCCGATCCGGGTGTCGTCCCGGGACACTGGTCCGGCTGACCAGGTGACCGGGATGCCGCCAACCTCGTTCGTGGCCGGCACAGGACGACGTCTGCGACGGCCACGATTCGTTGTCGACCTCCCAGTTGTCGATCTTGAGTGGCCCGCCGGTGATGTGGTGGGAACGACAGAGGCCTGCTCGCCCCGGGGCACGTCGGGCGGTGGGGGCGAGGAGCTGCGCGTCCATGATCTTCGAGGTGAGGCGCGCGTCGACCCCCACCACGACGCCCTGGTCAGCGGCGACATGTCCCTGACCAGGGCGTTCGTTCCTGGAGCGGGTGACGGGAATCGAACCCGCACCACCAGCTTGGAAGGCTGGAGCTCTACCATTGAGCTACACCCGCATGCGAACCCCGCTGAGGTGAACCCTACGCCGGAGCCCGGTGCCGTCGCGTAGCCTAGTCCTGTCGCTCGTGGGGTTCACCCGGCGGGCAGCGGGGTATGGCGCAGCTTGGTAGCGCGTCCGCTTTGGGAGCGGAAGGCCCCCGGTTCAAGTCCGGGTACCCCGACCTCGGTGTGCGGTCGATCGGCTGCGGGTCGATCCGGGTCACGGATCGGGGCGGGTTCGTCGCGTTCGGTCGGTCGAGACCATGCGGCTACGATGACCGAGGCGCCGCCCCCGCGGGCGTTCGCACCGCGGGCACGGATCCCTCTGCACTCGTGACCGCACTGCGTGATCCGGCGTGGCGTCGCCACAACGCTCACCGCGTGACACCGTGAGCCTCAGATCGTCTACTCGCCGGCCCCGAGGCGGCCATGTCGCGGACAGCCGACCCGACCGCCGAGGACCACATGCGCAGCCACCCCTTCCGCTGACCGCCGTCCCCCAGGAGAACCCCCGCCGTGAAGAGCGCCGTCGAGACCCTCAACCCCACCCGGGTCAAGCTCACCGTCGAGGTGCCGTTCGACGAGCTGAGGCCGAGCCTGGACGCCGCCTACCGGACCATCGGAAACCAGGTGAC
>JAAYAH010000054.1 GCA_012719445.1 Actinomycetales bacterium
CCACACCCAGTACCCCGCACCCGAACACCCCGTCGCCCAACCCGAGGACGTCGTCGAGGCACTCCCCGCCACCACCACGATGATCGACGCCGCAGCAAGGATCCTCGACCAGATGCCCACCTACTGAGATCACCCGAAACAGGGAGATCACCGCTCCGAGGAGGCGTGCGACAGGGCCGCGGGAGGGAGACCGAGCCGGTACCGGTGTGGAACAGGTCGTGGGACACGGTTCCTGTTCGCCCAGGTCGCGGGCGTGCGTCGTGTGCGTGGTGGTGATTGTCGCGCCTGGTCAGGGGCTCGTGGGGAAGATCGCGGCAGCCTCGTATGCAGAGGTCATGCCCGTGGGCGCGTCCGGGTGGTACCGGTGATCTGCTTGGGTATTGCGAATCTGGGGTGTCGACCTCGATGAACCGGCATCCTGGTTCGATGGCTGATGATCACGCGTCACGTCTGTTGCGAGCTATCCGGACGAGTGCCCGTCCCCTCGACGACGATGAACTGTCGCAGCGAACTGGGATCAGGCCACGGCAGGCGGTGAACCAGGTCTTGCGGCGTCTGGAGCGTGAGGGCAGGGTTGTTCGCCACTCCGGCGCGGCGGGAAAGATCGTCACCGAGATCCAGGAGACTCCCGGCCACGCGGAGTCGACGTACCAGGACGGCAGCGCACCCTCGGCGAGAGATTCGACCCAGTCCGTCGTCGTATTCGACCGCCTGGGCGCCGGCACCGTCCCGGCGGGCAGTTCCCAAGAGCAACGAGCCGCCGAGGGGATCATGCTCGACGTGCTGGGCCGCCGTCTGGGGATGACGTTGCAACCGGCGCGGATCGCAGTGGTTTCGGGGAGCCGCGTCGAGATCGACGGATCAGACCCAGATCCGCGAGTAGCGCTGTTTGGGCGAGTGGTTTCTTGATCGGGGATGCTGATGGGGGGTGGGTTTCGGGGTCCGGGGATGGTGGTGGCCCGGTTGTCGCGCCGGGTGGGCGGGGTTCCACGGTCCCTTGGGGTTCCTGGTCGTGCGGGCGGCGGAGGTGGTCCTCAGCCGCTGGGCAGGGCTTGGAGGCGGGGCAGGACGAGGGGGAGCAGGTTCGCTGCTGGTGGTGGTCGTAGGACGGTGGCGCGGCCGGGGTGGGTGATCCTCGCGGGGATGTTGATCAGTTCGTGGCGCAGTCGGGTGATGGTGCGTCGTCCGCGGCCGTTGCCGCGGTCGATGCCACTGAGTTCCTGGATCCAGGACGAGATCGCGCAGGCGAGTAGGGCGGCCCACATCCAGACCCGGTTGACCGTCTGGTCGGCTGAGGGCAGGTGGCGCAGGGCGGCGCCGTGCTTGGCGTCCTTGTTCAGCGCCTCGATGTCGGTGCGGTGGCGGTGCCAGTACTCGGTCTCGGCCAGGAGTTCGGGATCCACCGCGCCGTGGGGGGTGTGCACGGGTCGGTTGGTCAGAATGAAGGAGTACCCGTAGACGTGCTCGATGCGTCCGTCCAGGGCGAGGGTGAGTTGGTCGGTGGGGATGGTGCGGCGCTTGCGGGCGCGGGGATCGCGGGAGACCTGGTCGGCGCGGATACGGGTGCGTCGGGCCAGACACACGATGTTCTTCGGCCAGCCCTTGGGGGTGTAGCGGATCGCGGCGACCTCGGTGTCGGTCATCCCGATCACTGGGGTGTAGGCGTGGTCAGGCACGCTCAAGGCTGCCCGCCAGACCGCCGGGTTGCGTTTGACCCCGATCGCGAACTCGATGCCCAACTCCTCGGCGGCCAGGGCGGCCTCGGCGGCGAAGTAGCCCGCGTCCATGCGCAACGCCACCTGAGATGCCTGGCCGGCCAGGTTGGCGTGAGTGCGTCGGATCAGCTCCACCACGCTGGAACGGGGATCGTCGGCGCCCGAGAGCAGGTCCGCGGCTACAGGGACCCCCAGTTCGGCCCACAGCACGACATCGGCCCGGTAGGTGCGCTGGCCCTGGTAGTTGTAGGCCGCGCCGGCCTTGGTGCGCCCGTAGACCTCGATGTCGGTGGCATCGATGTCCAACGTCATCCGCCGGCGCAGGGCCGAGGACCGTACCTGCCCGGTCAGGTCCAGCGCCCGGGCGTTGACTTGGGCGATCGCGGCCTCGATCCCGCTGAACTGCTGCTCGGTGAACCGCTGGGCCAGCCCGGCCGCCGTGGTCGAGGCCGGGGTCGGCACCGGCTCCAGTTCCTGCCCCGCGGTATCGGCCCGGCGCCGGTCCAGCGACACCAGATGATCCCCACCAGCCAGTTGACAGGAGGCGATCGCGGTCAGCGTCGCTCCCGCGCTCAGGCCCCGGTCACGCTGCTTGATCGCGGGAAGGTGCCGATCCAGGGTCGCTGTCAGGGCCAGGACCCGGTCGACCTCGGTAACCGCGGCCACTCCCGCCGACGACGTCAACGACGCATCCGCTGCCCCGATACGCACCCGCCGACGTGCCCTCTGCCGCTGTACGGACCGCTTGGACCGACGCCCACCTACACTCACTGATCGGGTGCCCTTCTGTCACGCAGGAATGTGATCTTCGCAAATCCCATCCTTGCAGGCCGAAGGGCACCTCTATGTCGTGATCACAAACGAGGTCGCGCCGTTACTCGCGGATCCAGGTCAGA